>DASWNR010000350.1:0-4015 GCA_036399155.1 Pyrinomonadaceae bacterium | reverse complement strand
GAGCGCTTTCTCGAAGCCGTGCGCGGCTTCGGGCGCGCGCTCGGCGGCGAGACTTCGCCGCCCACCTCTCCGCCGGCCGAAGGGCCCCACAACGGCCCCGCCGAGCACCACGGCCACGAGCACGACCACGGCCACAGCTCGCCGCCCGTCTCGCCCGACACGGGCAAGTTTCAGCTCAGCGAGGCGACGGCCTGCGACACCATCCGCGAGGCGCTCGCCATCTGGGCGACGGAAGTCTGCCCGCACATCAACGGCCACCTGCTCAAATGCACGGAGGACGACGACTGCCTGCTGCTCGCCTGCGTCCACTTCGACCTCGGCGACGGGGGCGTGCTCGACGTGTCGAGCGTCCGCGTCGAGAACTGCGACCGCCCCATCATCGTCTCCGACCGTCTCAAGCAGGAACTCTTCTGCATCATGGGCGGCCACGGCGCGCCGGGCGCGACCGGCGCGACCGGCCCCGCCGGCCCCACCGGAGCCACCGGCCCGAGGGGCGTGACGGGCCCCACCGGCGGGAGCGGCCAAAGAGGCCCGGCCGGCCCGACCGGGCCGACGGGTGCGCCCGGGCCTTCGGGCTCCGGCCTCCCCGGCCCGACCGGCCCGACCGGCCCCACAGGCCCGCCCGGCCCGAGCGGCTCGGGAGGCTTTGGCCCGACAGGCCCCACAGGCCCTACAGGCCCGCCCGGCCCCACGGGCTCAGGCGTCGTCGGGCCGAGGGGCGCGACCGGCCCGCCCGGGCCGACGGGCCCGCCCGGCCCCACAGGCTCAGGCGGCATTGGCCCGGCCGGCCCGACAGGCCCGCCGGGGCCGACCGGCCCCCCGGGCGTGGTCAACTTCAACACCAACGTCGTGACCATCACCGGCCTGTTCGGCCCCGACATGACCAACCTCAGCGGCCCCATCTCGCACGGCCTGGTCGGGTCGCCGCACATCTCGCTGATGCTCGTCTCGCCCGAGCCACTGGCGGCCAACAATCCTAACAGCCCCAGCGCGCCCGGCGGGCTCAACTTCGCGCTGACGCCCTTCCTCCTGAACACGCCCGGGACTTCGTTCCGCATCGCGGCCACGCTGCTCGCCACGCGCTTCGGCGGCGAGCCAACGCAGTTGAGCGTCGTCGTCAGGTGGGCGGCCTTCACCCGTTGAGGGGAGCGGCGCGGCGGCGCGAAGGAGAGGAGACGCACAAGTGACAGTCTCGCTGGCCATGATAGTCAGGGACGAGGAGCGCACGCTCGGGCGCTGCCTCGCGTCCGTCGCGGGCGCCTTCGACGAGATAGTCGTCGTCGACACCGGCTCGCGCGACGCGACCAAAGAGGTGGCGCTCCGACACGGCGCGCGCGTCTTCGACTTCGAGTGGGTGGACGACTTCGCGGCCGCGCGCCAGTTCGCCTTCGACCGCGCGACCTCCGAATGGGTCGCGTGGCTCGACGCCGACGACGTGGTCGCGGACGCCGCGCGCGTGCGCGAGGCCGCGGCCTCCGCCCCGCCGGATGTCGCAGGCTTTGAGTGGCGCTACGTCTCCGCGCGCGACGCGTGGGGGAACGTCTCGTGCGAGTTCTGGCGCGAGCGCTGCGTCCGCAACGACGGCACGTTCCGCTGGCGCGGGCGCGTCCACGAGGTGCTCGTCCCGTCCGAGCCGCGCACGCTCGCGCGCGACCACACGGTCGTCGTCGAGCACCGCCCCGAAGCCGCGCGCGCCTCGGAGAAGGCCGGCCGCAACCTCCGCATCCTCGAAGCCGAGCGGCGCGCCGCCGTGCCGGACGCCGACCCGCGCGTGCTCTTCTACCTCGGCAACGAGTACGCGCAGGCGGGCCGCGCCGGGCGCGCCATCGCCTGCTACCGCAGGTACCTGCGCGCGGCCACCTGGGACGACGAGCGTTACTACGCGCAGACGCGGCTGGCCTCTCTGCTGCGCGCCGCCTACCGCTTCGACGAAGCAATCGAGGCCAACCTTCAGTCGCTGAAAGTCTGCCCGCACTGGCCGGACGCCTACTTCGGGCTGGCCGAGACTTACTACTACGTGCGCGACTGGCACAAGGTCGTCCACTGGTGCGAGGTCGGCCGCGCGATGCCGCGCCCGGACACGCCGCTCTTCGTCAACCCGCTCGACCACAGCTTCAACTGGATCATCTTTTACACCAACGCGCTCTACCACCTCGGCGAGACCGAAGAGGCGCTGCGCTGGACGAGGCGCGCGCTCGAACTGCGCCCCGACGACGCCTGGCACCGGGAGAACTTTCTACTCTTCGCGGGCGCGGCCGAGCCGGCGGGGCGGCGGCCCGAGTTTGAGGCGGCCCGAGTTTGAGGGGAGCACCCGGAGGAGTCCTTCGATGAGCAGCAGACAAATGTCAGAGCCGATCACAGACGGCGGCATCCAGAACGTCAACTTCTTCAACGGCCGTCTGCTGACCGCCGACGACCTGAGTGCCGTGCAGGGCTCGGGCCGCGAGCACGACCGGCAGTTGGCTCGGGGGCTGGGCGAGGGCGTCGTCCACGGGCTCGAAGTCGAGCTGGCCAACTCCTCGACCGCGGCCCGTCCCGTCGTGCGCGTGAGCGGGGGGCTCGCGCTGTGCCGCAGCGGCAACCCCGTCGCGCTCTCCGTGCCGACCGTGGACGTGGCGCTCGTCAAGGCGGCGCAGACCTTCGCGGCCGAGGCCGGCCTCTTCGCCGAGTGCGCGGGGCCGGGCGCGGCCGACAACCTGAGCAAGCTCGGCGTCTACGTCTTCGTCGCCTCGCCCGCCTCCGTCTACGACGGCTCCGTCCCGATGCGCCACTCGGTCTCGAACGATAAGTTCGACGGCTGCGGACGGCGCTTCGCGGTCGAGGGCGTCAAGTTCAGGATGGAGCGCATAGACTTCTCGACGCTCCCCGGCGTCAGCGACCGGACGCGCGCGCTCCTGAACACGCTGACGACGAGGAACGACGGCGCGAGCGTCTCCGTGCTCCGCAACGTGGTCGCGCACCTCTGCTTCGACTCCGAGGAGAAGACCGGCGCGCGCCGCGACCCGTTCAACCGCCCCGCGGGCGACACGGGCTTCGTCAACTACGGCGCGCTCGCCGAGCTGCGCGCGGCCGGGCAGCTCTCCGACTGCGACGTGCCGCTGGCAATCGTCTACTGGAGCCAGCAGGGCGTCCGCTTCGTTGACAACTGGGCCGCGCGCCGGCTCGCGCGCCGCCAGCTCGACCTCGACGTGGAGTCGCTGCTCCGCAGCTACGGCTACGAGCGGCTCTTGCAGTTCCAGCGCCACCTCCGCGACCTCTTCGACACCGTCGGCTCGCTCTCCACGCGCGAGATTCAGAACTACTTCGCCTTCATCCCGCCGGCCGGCTTCTACCCCGTGGCCGGCGCTAAGTCGCCGAAGGGTTTCCACACGAATAAGTTCACCGGGCGGTTCACGACCTCGGGACAGCCCGGCGAGATCACGGCCGCGCGGTTCGGCGCGCTACTGCGCGAGTCCTACGCCTGCCCCACACTCGACCTCTCGTCGCGCCCCGTCCTGCTCACCTACCGCGTCGGCGACAACACGCGCGCCGTCGCGGCCTCCGCCAGCACCTCGCAGCTCTACCAGGTCTTCGTCATCCGCGCGCTCAGCGGCCCGCGCGAGTCCGACGGCGTGGCCAGGTCGTTCTCCGACGCGTGGGAGGTCTACCGCAGCCTCATCAGGCGGCGCGTCTTCCTGCCTTCGGGGCTCGACGAGGACAAGGCCACGGCGACGGCCGACATCACGGCCGCCGTCCGCGACGTGATGGACATGGCGAACCGGCAGGCCGCGGCCGCCTCGGCGCGCGCGCTCGACACGCCGGCCGCGCTCGACGCCTTCAGGGACATGCACCGCGTGCAGAAGGAGCTGACCGCGCTCTTCCGCTCACGGATTACGGGCATCACCCACACGCAGGGGCGCGAGGCGTTCGGCCAGACCCTCGACCGCTTCCTCGACGTGATGGTGCCCGGCAACTCGCCCGGCCTCCTGCCCTCGGTGGAGGCGTCAGACCTCTTCGGCGCGGTCAAGGCGCAGAC
>DASWNR010000349.1:0-24428 GCA_036399155.1 Pyrinomonadaceae bacterium | reverse complement strand
CTTGAATCCATTGAGGAGATGGCCTCGGCCTACGTGCGCCACCTGCGCGCGGTCCAGACCGCGGGGCCGTACGTGCTCGGCGGGTGGTCGTTCGGGGGCCTCGTGGCTTTCGAGATGGCGTGCCAGCTCACGGCCGCGGGGCAGGAGGTCGCGCTGCTCGCCGTCCTCGACAGCGTGACGCCCGAGATCGAGCGCGGACTCGACCGGCCTCGGGACGACGCGGCCCTGCTCGCCATCCTCGCCGCCGAGATGTACCTGCCCGTCTCGCCCTCCGACCTGCGCCGGCTCGCCCCCGAGGAGCGGCTGCGCGTCGTCGCCGAACAGATGGGCAGGGCGGGGCTCGTCTTCGACGACCCGCGCGGATACCTGCGGCGACAACTCGCCATCTTCGAGAGCAGGGTCCGGGCCACGCTCGCCTACAGACCGGGGCCGTACGCGGGCCGCGTCTCGCTCTTCGTCGCGAGCACGCCGAGCGAGGGCGAAGGGTTCCACCGGGGCGGCGGGCCGGGCCGCCTCGACCTGCGGCAGAGTTGGGCGAAGCTGGCCGCGGGCGGGCTGGACGTTCTCGAGGCGCCCGGCACGCACCACGAGATCGCGCGCGAGCCGAACGTGCGGGTGTTGGCCGCGCTGTTGCGGGACTGCATCGAGCGCGCGTCGGGGACGGGCCCGGCGCCGGGCGGCGCGGCGGGCGCGCAGGCACACGAGGCGACTCAAGGAACCACTATGGAGGGATAATGGCACAAGCTGTCTTAGTTGAAAAAGCGCGTCCCCCCCAGATGTGGGCGTTCGTCGTGATGTGGTTCGGCCAGTCCGTCTCCATGCTCGGGACGGACCTGACGGCCTTCGCGCTCGGCGTGTGGGTCTATCAGAATACGGGGTCGGTGACGCAGTACTCGCTCATCATCCTCTGTGCCAAGCTGCCGAGCATCGCGCTGGCGCCCATCGCCGGGGCCATCATCGACCGCCACGACCGCCGCCGGCTGATGATCCTCAGCAACGTCTGCGCGGCGCTCTGCACGATGACACTCTCGCTGCTCTTCTACCAGGGCTGGCTGAGGCTCTGGCACATCTGCGTGGTGATGGTCGTGCTCTCGATGTCGGAGTCGATCCTGCGCCCGGCCTTCAACGCCTCGGTCACGCTGCTCGTGCCGAAGCGCCAACTCGGCCGCGCCAGCGGGATGGTGCAGTCCAGCCAGGCGACGGCGCAAATCCTCGCGCCGCTGGTGGCCGGCGTCCTCATCACCACCATCCAGATGCAGGGCGTGCTGATAATAGACTTTTTCACGTACGTCGTCGCCATGCTGGCGCTGCTCTTCGTCCGCATCCCGACGCCGGAGCAGACCACCGAGGCGGCGGCCGCGAAGGGGTCGCTGCTGAGCGAGGCGGCCTTCGGCTGGAAGTACGTCATGGCCCGGCCCGGCATCTTGGCCCTGCTCGGCTTCCTGGCCATCACCAACTTCATCGTAACTACATCCAACATCCTCATCACGCCGCTGGTGCTCAGCTTCGCCGACCCGAGGGTCTACGGGATTGTGCTGTCGGTGACGGGGGCCGGCGTCTTGGTGGGCGGCCTCGTCATGAGCTTCTGGGGGGGGCCGAAGCGCCGCATCTACGGCGTCGTCTTCTACGGCGTCGTGCAGGGCGTGTCGCTCATCTTCCAGGGCCTCTGGCCGAGCGCCGTGCTCATCACCGCGGCCCTCATCTTCGCGGCCTTCAGCGCGCCCGTCATGAACTCGAGTTTCGTCCCGATCCTCCAGAGCAAGACCCCGCCCGACGTGCAGGGGCGGGTGTTCGCCGCCGTGCGGCTGATGTCGTGGTGCTCGGTGCCGGTCGCTTACGTGCTGGCCGGCCCGCTCGCCGACAGGATCTTCGAGCCGCTCATGGCGGCGGACGGCCCGCTGGCCGGCAGCGTCGGGCAAGTCATCGGGACGGGGCCTGGCCGCGGCATCGCGCTGCTCTACATTATTATGGGGGTGATCACGCTCCTGGCGACGCTGCGCACATACCTCTACCCGCGGGTGCGTAATATCGAGAATGAGATGCCCGACGCACTCCCCGACGAGGAACCGGCCGTCACCGGCGCGTGAGCCGTCGCCCGGCACGGGCCGCGACATGCCTCGGCGGATGCTGGCGACACACAGCGAAGGAGAGAAAGCATGCGTATATTCTGGCAGGACGTTCGCTTCGCCATGCGCTCGATGCTGAAGAGCTACGTCTTCACGGCCGTGGCCATCATCACCCTGGCCCTCGGGATCGGGGCCAACACGGCGCTCTTCTCGGTCGCCAGCGGAGTCCTCCTGCGCTCGCTGCCCTTCGCCGAGCCCGAGCGCATCGTCTTCGTCTGGATCAACAACCCGCGCCGGCAGATGGACGTAGACAAACTCCCGGCCCCGGCCGCCGACTTCCTCGACTGGCGGAGCCAGAACCGCGTCTTCGACAAGATGTCGGCCTTCTATACGAGTTCGTTCACGCTGATGGGGGGCGACGCGCCCGAGCGCATCGAGGGTGTGCGGGCGACCGCCGACTTCTTCGACGTCCTCGGCGCGAAGGCCGCGAAGGGGCGTACCTTCATAGCCGGCGAAGACCGGCCGGGCAGCGACCGCGTCGTGATCCTCAGCGACGGCTTCTGGAAGCGTCACTTCGGGGCGGACCCGTCCGTCGTCGGGAAGACACTGACGCTCAACGGCGCCCCCCACGACATCATCGGCGTGATGCCCGAGGAGTTCAGCTTCCCGCAGGGGCCGTCGATGCCGCCCTACCTCGGGTTCCCGCTGCGGCCCGAGTTGTGGGCGCCCCTCGCCTTCACCGACGAGGTGGCGAGGGGGCGGAGCACGTTCAACCTCTCCACCATCGCGCGGCTCAAGCCGGGCGTCACGGTGGCGCAGGCGCAGTCCGACATGAGCGCCATCGCCGCGGCCATCGACCAGCAGTACAGGAAGAGTTCCGGCTACGGCACGTCGCTCGTTGAGATGCGCGAGCAACTGGTGGGCGACGTGCGGACGGCGCTGCTGGTGCTGCTCGGCGCCGCCGGGCTAGTGCTGCTCGTCTCGTGCGTGAACGTCTCGAACCTGCTGCTCGCCCGCTCGGCGAGGCGGCAGCAGGAGATGGCCCTACGTTCGGCCCTCGGGGCGCGGCGCGGGCGCCTCGTGCGGCAGTTGCTCACCGAGAGCGTCGCGCTCGCGCTCATCGGCGGCGTGCTGGGGCTCCTGCTGGCGAACTGGGGCACGCGCCTGCTGCTGTCGATGAGCCCGAGCAGCATCCCGAACGCCGCCGAGATCGGCATTGACGTGCGCGTGCTCTTCTTTACGTTCGCGGCCGTGCTGCTGGCGGGCGTCGTCTCCGGCATCCTACCGGCGCTCCAGGCCTCGCGCACTGACCTCAACTCGCTGTTGCGCGCCGAGGGGCGCGGCTCGACGGCGGGCTCGCGCAGCCGGCGCGTGCGCAACCTGCTCGTCACGGCCGAGGTCGGCCTCGCGCTGCTGCTCCTCATCGGGGCGGGCCTGCTCGCGCGCAGCTTCATGCTGCTCAATCAGGTCAAGCTCGGCTTCGACCCCGACAGGGCGCTCACGCTGCACTTCATCCTCCCCGAATACAAGTACCCGGAAGACCGGATGAACCTCGCTTTCTTCAACCAACTGCTGCCCCGGATTGCGGCCGCGCCCGGCGTCGAGTCCGTCGGCCTCGTCTCGAACCTCCCCTTGAGCGGGACGTCCACGAGCACCAACTTCACCATCGAGGGGCAGCCGCCCCCCTCGCCGCAGGAGCGCCCCCTCGCCGACTACACCCTCGCGACGCCCGGCTTCTTCGACGCGCTCCGCATCCCGGTCGTGCGCGGCCGACCCTTCGGCGATCAGGACACGGCCACGTCGCCCGGCGTCGTCCTCATCAACGAGGCGATGGCGAAGCGCTACTGGCCGGGCGAGGACCCGGTCGGGAAGGCCATCTCCGTGACGGTCGGGCAGTATAAGGGGCGGCGGGAGGTGGTCGGGGTCGTCGCCAACGTCAGGCGCGAGGCGCTGAGCGCCGAGCCGCGCGCCGAGATGTATGTGCCTTACGCGCAGCACCCGGAGAGGTACGTCTACATGGTGGTCGGCGCCCGCGGGAATCCGCTCGGCCTCGCGCAGACCGTACGGGGCGAGATTCTGGCGGTAGACAAAGACCAGCCGGTCACGAAATTCCGGACGATGACGCAGGTGGTCAGCGACTCCGAGTCGAGGCGGCGGTTCAACCTCCTGTTGATGTGCCTGTTCGCGGTGCTGGCCCTCGTGCTCGCCCTCGTCGGCATCTACGGCGTGGTAGCCTATTCCGTCACGCAGCGCGTGCACGAGATCGGGATTCGGATGGCCCTCGGCGCCAGACCCGGGAGGGTCATCAGGCTCATCGTCAGTCAGGGGATGCTCCCGGTGCTCGTCGGCGCCGCCGGGGGGCTGCTCGCGGCGTACGCCCTGACGCGCGTCATGGCGAGCATGCTGTTCGGGGTGAGCGCCACCGACCCGGCCGTCTTCCTGTCCGCCTCGGCGGCGCTGCTGCTGGTCGCGCTGCTCGCCATCTACCTGCCCGCGCGCAGGGCTACTAAGATCGACCCGGTGACCGTGCTCCGCCAGTAGCGGAGAGGCGCGCGGAGAAACTCCCGGAGGGCTGACGGATGAGCACGACAGAGCGAGCGACCAACGTGACGGCGGCGACCGTAGGCGGGCAGGCGGCGGCGAACCATCTGGCGCCACACCTCCTACCCTTGGAGGAAGGTCAGTGGGCGATCTGGCGGCTGACGGGTCTGCGCGGCGCCGGCTTCCCCGCGGCGGAGGTTCTGAAGCTGGCCGCGCCGGAGTTGGCCGCCGCGGCCGACGCCCTCACCGGGGCCGAGGTCGAGGAGCGCGGAGCGGAGCGGGCGGCGCTCGCCGCGCTCAACGCCGCGCTCGACGCGCTCCGGCACGGCGGCCTCTGGGAGGACAAGCAGCGGCGCGCACCGCTCGTCGAGGCTTTGCGGCAACTCAAGGCGGGGCGGACGGTCGAGCCGCCCGGCGGCGACGGTGGCGACGTGCTCGCGGCGGCGCTCCGCCGCCACGCGCACTTGCGCGCCGAGCGCGAATCGCTCTCGGCCGGCGTGCGCCGCGCATACGAGTCGGCCACCGTGGAGTTGTCGCGCGCCGTCTGCGAGGCGGCCGCCGCGCCGCGATTCCGCGAGGCGGTCACCTGGCAGAACCGCCTCGCGTGGCACAGCAGCATCGCGCGGCTCGTGCGCGCGCCAGCCAGCGCGCGCAACTCCAAGCGGCGGCAGAGCGAGGAGCTGGTCGCCAACTACCTGCAACGCTACTGCGTCAAGAACGACACCATCGGTTTCTTCGGCCCGGTCGGCTGGGCGCGCTTCGCCGAAGGCGGCCCGGCTATCGAGGCGCAGCCCGGCCCCGACGTGCTCGCCGCGCGCGGCGTCTTCTTCGAGGGCTGGTGCATCGACGCGCTGGCCGACGTGCTCGCCCGCGACGGGTCGTTGCGGCCGTGGCTGACGCCCCGCCGCCTGCCCTTCGTCGGCGTCGACGGGGCAGTGATGACGCTGCCCGGCGGCGCCTCACTCAAGCTCCCCGCCAAAGACGCGGCCGTGCTCGCGGCCTGCGACGGGCGGCGCACGGCCCGCGAAGTCGCCGCCGGCCTGCTCGCCGCCGGCGTCGACGGTCTCAAGAGCGAGGACGAAGTGTTCCGCCTCCTCGACACCTACTGCAAGCGCGGCGTGCTGGCGTGGACGCTCGAAGTCCCCGTGCGCCGCCGCGCCGAGCTGACGCTGCGCGGGCTGCTTGAGGGCGTCGGCGACGAGCGCCTGCGCCGCGACGGCCTCGGCGCCCTCGGCCAACTCGAAGCGGCGCGCGACCGCGTCGCCGACGCGGCCGGCGACCCCGAACGGCTCGACCGCGAACTGGGCCGGCTCGAAGAGACCTTCTGCCGCCTGACAGGCGTGCCGGCGACCCGCGGTGCCGGGCAGACCTACGCGGCGCGCACGCTGGTCTACGAAGACTGCCGGCGCGACATCTCGGTCGAACTCGGGCCGGAGGTGCTCGCGGCGCTCGCCCCGCCGCTCTCGCTTCTGCTCCAGAGCGCGCGCTGGATGACGCACGAGCTGGCCGGCATGTACCGCGCGGCCTTCCGCGCCGTCCACGCCGAACTGGCGGCGAAGGCGCACTCCCCCGTGGTCTCGGCCACCGACTTCTGGATCAAGTGCGACCCGCTCTTCTTCAAAGACGGCACGCGCATCGCCGACCGCATCGTCGAGCCGTTCCAGCGCCGTTGGGCCGACGCGCTGGCGCTACCGCCCGGCGCGCGCCGCGTCGAGATGAGCTACGAGGAGCTGCGCCCGCGCGTCGAGCGGGCCTTCGACGCGCCCGGCCCCGGCTGGAGCCACACGCGCTATAACAGCCCCGACGTGATGATCGCCGCCGAAGGCCCCGAGGCCATCCGGCGCGGGGAGTTCGACCTCGTCGTCGGCGAAGTCCACCTCGGCGTCAACTGCCTCAACGGCGCCCTCTTCCTCGGGCAGCACCCGCGCCCCGAAGAAGTCTACGAGGCCATCACCGCCGACTTCCAGACCCCGCGCGTCGTCCCCGTGTCGCCCAAGAACTGGCCGACGCTGACGGCGCGCACCAACTTCGAGTTCGTCTCGCCCCTCAACTACCGGCTGCTGGTCTCGCCCGACGCGTGCGGCGTCGCGCCCCGGCAGGCGCTCCCCATCAGCGACCTCGTCGTCGAAGACCGCGGGGGTGAACTCCTGCTGCGGACGCGCGACGGGCGGCTGAGCTTCGAGGTGGTTGAGGGCTTCGGCGAATTCCTGTCGAGCCTCGTCATAAACTTCTTCCACCCGCTGCCGCCGCTCGAGCACGCGCCGCGCGTCACCGTCGGCCGCCTCACCATCACCCGCGAGTCGTGGCGCTTCGCGCCGGCCGCGCTCGGCTTCGCCTTCGAGACGGACGAGACAGCGCGCTTCGTGGCCGCGCGCCGCTGGATGCGCGAGCACGGGCTGCCGCGCTTCCTCTTCGCCAAGTCGCCCGTAGAGAACAAGCCAGTCTACGTCGATCTCGACAGCCCAATCCTCCTCAACATCTTCTCCCGCATCGTCCGCCGCACGGCCGAAGACGGCGGCGCGGGCGCGGGCGTCACAGTCTCGGAGATGTTCCCGGGGCACGGGCAACTGTGGCTGCCCGACGCCGCGGGGCGCCGCTACACGAGCGAGCTGCGCATGGTGACGCTCGACCTCTCGGCCGCGGCGGCGAAGGAAGGGGCTTGACGCAGGGAAAGGGCGCTGGCGTTCGCGCCGTTCACACTGCCGCTCACCTGTCAGAATGGAGGCTTCATCATGGACGAGAAATCGGGAGTCGAGACGAATCAGAACCCGCCGGCCGGGCCGCAGCGGGCGGGCGGCGGCGCGGTCTTGGAAAAGAGTCTGCCGGCGTCGCCGGGCGGGCTGCTCTCCGTCGAGCTGGACACGGGCGGCACGCTCGCCGTCAGCGGTTGGGACAAGCAGGAGGTCGCCGTCACGGCCCGCCGCGGCGGCCCCGACGGGCTCGCAACCGAGGTTGAGCTGCGCGAGGCGCCGGGCGGCGTCGTCCTCACCTCACGCTACACCGGCCCTGGACAGACCCACGCGACCAGCATGAGCTTCGACGTGAAGGTGCCCGCAAGCTTCGACGTGCGCGTTACCTCGAGCGGCGGCCCCGTCCACATCGACGGCCTCGACGGCGCCTTCACCGGCCACACGGGCGGCGGCGACCTGACGTTCTCCGGGGCGAGCGGGCGCGTCGAACTCTCGACGGGCAGCGGCAATGTCACGCTGACGCGCTCGCGTCTTGACGGGCGGGTCAGCACCGGCGGCGGCGACATCCTCTTCGAGGGCGTGCGCGGGAGCGTCGAGGGCCACACGGGGGGCGGCAGGGTGACGCGCAGAGACGCGGCGGCCGCCGGCGCGGGCGCGTCGCCGCGGGAAGGCGCGGCGCCAGACGATGCGACGGAGGACGAAGCGATGCCGCAAGGCGTGATGTCGGAGGGCGTGATGCAGGCGGGTGTGTTGAAGGTCTCAAAGCCGGGCGGCCGCATCGAGGTCGCCGACGCCCCCGAGGGCGCCGACCTGGAGACGGGCGGCGGCGACATCCGCGTCGGCTCGGCCCGGAGGTTCGTCAGGGCGCAGACGGGCGGCGGCGACATCCACATCGAGGCCGTGGACGGCCGCGTGGAGGTCACGACCGGCACCGGCAGCGTCAGCATCACGATGACGGGCGACCCCGGCGGCGAGGGGGCGCGCGACGTTTTCATCGCGACGGGGAACGGCGACGTGACGCTGAGCGTCCCGCCCGGCCTCTCGATGGAGTTCGACCTTCGGGTGGCCTACACGCGAGCCGACCGGCCGCACCGCATCGAGAGCGACTTCCCCCTGGAGCGGCGCGCGCCGCCCGAGTGGTCTTCGGCCGAGGGCACCCCGCGCCGCTACGTCTACGGCGCGGGCCGGGTCGGCGGCGGCCGCCACCACAGCATCAGGATTCAGACCCTCAACGGCGACATCCACATTCGGAAAGGCCGGTAGCCGGGCGCGCGCCGCCCCCCAGCGCCCGCGGCAGTGTTGCGAGAATTATTTTAGAGCGCAGAAAGTTACAACCGGCTTTTCCTCAGGCAGCTATCCCGAACAGCGAAGCGACGAACTTCGCCTGCCCTCGCGCATCCCTCCAGGCTAACCTGTTGACCTGTCCCTTCCTCATCATGTGCAGAGCTTCCACTCCCTCGATAGTACGCTCGGTTGTGTGGAATGAGCGAAAGCACCGCATCGCCCGCCACGTACGCACCGAAAGACCGTCGAGTTATCCACTTCGAGTCCGCTTCGAGTCCGCGCTCACGCATCATCTCTTCGACGTCGCGATAAGATAGCTGATAGCGACAGTACCATCGGACGCACAACAGGATGAGCGACGGCTCGAAGTGACGCCATTTGAACGAGGACTTATTTTGCTTCAAGGGTATGATTCCGAGAGAGTGTCGGGCGAGCCGACGGGCGGATTATAGCCGGAGAAGCAATTCCTGCAACACTACCCACATTGGGGGGTTGGGCGGCGCGCAAAGAAGCCGCCACCCCTATCCCTTCTTAACTGTGCCGGGCCAATGTCTCCCTCCTTGACAAGTCCAAGCTTGGCATCCGACCACCTGCGCCGCGTTAGTAGCCGCCCCTTCACTTCCGGCCGTACTGGTTCTCGCACGCGTGGTACTCACTGCTGAGCTTCGAAATGCACGAGTGCAGGCACCATGAACGGTCATCGCTGTCATAAGGGTACTGCTCGCAGTTGTATATGCAGGCGTCCCACCTGTCATAGGCTTTGCCCTGGCAGTCATTCCAGACCGAGTGGGAGCGGCTTGGGGACGTTACGAAGGTTAGCAGGATGAGGAGGAGGAGCAGGGCGGCGAGGCTTCCGACGAGTTTCATGGCGTTCTCCCTGGTCGTGAGTAGCGTAAGTCTTTGAGGTTGGGGGGCCGTGACGTATCGGGGGGCGCGGGAATATACGCCCGGCCCGCGCGTGCCCGCTAAGTATCCGAAGAGACTGAGAGACCTACGGAGCCGGCTGCGACACGCCACCCGAATCCGAATTCTTGCGCGTTAAATCTCACCCTCGAAGCCGCCGTCGGTGATGGGCCCGGCCCGGTCGCGTCCTGTGTCCGCGCCGGCCTCCCGCTGGACCACATCTCGTAAGCCTCCCTGAACTTCTTCGCGGGGATGAGGTGGACGGTTATCACTCAGCGCTCGCCGTCGCCGTCGTCCCCCGTCTGACGAAGCAGGGCGGCCGCTGCGGTCGTGGCGCCGCGGTCAACGAGGAAGCGCGCGAGCGCGTCGCGCGCCGCGGCCGACCGCGGAGAGATACCCCGCGCCATCTCGCCCGCGTCGCCTCCGGACGCCTCCCAGAGCATTTCGAGCGCCTGCGGCGGGAATTTGGGGTCGCTTGCGACGGCGCGGGAAACCTCCGCGAACCCGCGCTCGCGCTCGCCCGCCCTGAGCAACGCGCCGCCGAATATCCAACGCGGCTCGGCGTAGAAGGGAGCGAGCCGCACACCCTCCTGAAGCGCCGCCAGCGCACCCGCCGGGTCGCCGCCCGTCTCACGCACTAAACCGAGCCTGAGCCAGAGGAAGTAAGCATGCGGGCGGAGCGCGGCGGCGCGTTGAAACTCCTCCAACGCCTCGGCGTTCTCGCGGCTGGCTAAGAGCAATTCGGCACGTAAATAACGTGGGACCGGGTCGTGAGGGGTGAGACGAATGGCCCGTTCGGCCAACCCGAGCGAATGCTCGCCCACGCTCGACGCCGAGTACCAGCGAGACAGACCCGCGCTCGAAGTCGCCCATATCAGCGCCGTGCAGCAGAGCAGACAGAGGGCTACAACCGCGATGCGTGCGACACGCCGCGCGCCTATCTGCGGGAGAGGGTATTTACGCGACCGACGGGCGCGACGGTCTTGAGCGTGGGCCGCGCGGGCGGGCTGACCGCGCCCGTCGGCGCGGACGTGCGCGGCGGCGATGACGACGAGCGCCGTGAAGACGAATGCGTTGACCGGGATGTGCAAACCGAAGTCGACGAAGCTGTGCAGGGCGACGCCGCATAACCCAATCAGTGTGCCCCGGCACGCCGTCCGTCGGAAGGAATCGCCGGAGCGTAGGCACTCGCACGCCCGTCTAATAAACAAGCCGACGAAGAGAGCCGCGGCGATGGCGGCGACCAGGCCGCCGCCGGCCAGTAGTTCAAGGTAGTCGTTGTGAGCTTGCTGGGGCGAGGAGATGCCGGACGCGTCGTAGTATTGGTGGACGGCGAGCCAGTAGGCGCCGAAGCCCGTGCCCGCGAGCGGCCGTTCCTTGATCATCTGCCACGTCGCCCACCACATCTCGGTCCGGCGCGGGTAGTCGCGGTTGCCCGCCCCTTGCGCGCCGATTTCGCCCCGCAGGTTCTCCACCCGCCGCATCAGTTTGTCGCCGCCGCCCCAGATTGCGCCCAGGCCCATGGCGACCAGTAGACACGTCGTCACCGCCGAGCGCACCAGCAGTGGATGGGCGTACCAGCGTCTCGTCACGGCGGCCTTCTCTTCGTCGTGCCTTGGCCGCCGGGGGGGCGCTACGCCCCAGAGGACGGCGAGGAAAACGAGCTGGCCCGCCGAGGCGATGATGCCGCCGCGCGAGGTCGTGAGCGCCAGAGTCGCCCAGAGTAATACGACCGCCGGGAGGCAGACGAGGAGTCGAATGCCGCGACGCGGCGCGTCACCGCCCACCGCCAGCCCGAGCAGCAGGCCGAAACACATCTCCATCAGGAACGCGAAGTGATTGGGGTTGAACGGGCCGTAGGCGAGTGGCGCCCGCGGGTAGGGTGAGGCGTGCCACTCGGCGTCCGGGTGCATCGCCTGCCCAACGAGGCGGAGCAGGGCGCTTGCGACGCCGACGGTGGCCACGGCGCAGATGAGTGCACAGAGCCGGCGTCGGCTCGACGTGTGGCGCAGCAGCATGGCCGCGAAGAGTATGTGCGTGAGGAAGCGGAAGGCGGCGAGCCGCGTCTCGTAAGCGTCGGCGCTCATCGTCCGCCAGACCTCAACGCCCGCCACCTCTTCCCGCCCCACGGGGACGGACTGCGCGAAGACGAAGACGAGCAGCGGCACGAGCGGCGCGAGCAGCAGGTGTTCGCGCACGAGCCACCCCCCGCCGAGCAGCCCTTCGACCGCCCACAACGCCGCGAGCGCGAACACGGCGCATTGGAACAGAGCCCCCCACGACTCGTCCGCCAACCCGTACTGGACGGGGGACAACACCATCAAGGAGAGCAGCGCGTAGAAGATTGCGGCCGCGAGCGCGCGGGACGCTCGCGGCCGCGTCCCCGCCGTCGGGTCGTCTCCCTCGACGGCGAGGGGCTGTGCTTTGGAGCGAGCAGTCATTTGAGACGACTTCTCCGGCAGTGGGATTTTAGCCGGGCGGGCGCGTCCGCGACGTTGCCAAAGTGCCGTCCTCGGTGGCGTGCCGCCGTTGCCACCCTGTGTGGCAAAGGTGACACGGCGCGCGAGAAACAGCTACCGGGCAGGGCTAACGGTTATAGGATTACCGGAGCTACTGCCGCAGTTCATGCCGTCGGAGGTGCAGGTTCCGCTGGAGCAGCATTTCGTCCCTCCGCAACACCTCCCGGACGCGCAACAGATGGTCTGGTTGGTCGCCGGGTCCGTGCACACCCTCTGAGTCGGACAGCACGCGCCATTAACGCAGACAGAGCCGCTGGGACAGCAGAAGTTCCCGCACGCACGGTTCGCGGGGCAGCACTCGTCGCCGAGACAGACCGAGTTGGCGTCGCAGCACGTGACCCCGCAGCAGACTCCATTCGAGGGGCAGATGTGGCCGTCAGAGCAGCAGGAGTGGTCCACCCGCCACTCGAATCCCGCGGCCACACACTTCTCTTGCGTCCACGGCTGGCGGGGGTCGCAGAACACCTCCTGCCCCTCAAAGAAACAGTAGCCCCCCGGGCCTTGGCAGCAGCTCGATCCTTGCCGGGCAGAGCTGACGCTCTTGAATACCGAAGCGCCGAGGAGCGCGCCTATTAACGCGCCGCCGATGGCTTTGATCGCGCGCCTCCTCGGGATAGGGCTCCCGACGATGCGTGAGATGTCATCGAAAAGTTCAGACATTTAAAGCCTCTTTCTGTGTTCCGAGACCTTCGCGGGCGAGCGCGAGGACTTCGTCCGCCCCCTTGCCCACGTCGCGCGCGATGACGCCCTGCTCGTCGATGAGGAAGCCGACCGGCGTCGCGAAGATGCCGTACTCCCTGGAGAGCCGCCAGCGGTCTTGCAGCACGACGGGGAACTCGAAGCCGTGCTCGGCCGCCTTGCGTCGGTTCTCCTCCGGCTCGCCGCGCCCGACCATCACGACGGCCAGCCCGTTGTCGCGGTGCTCCGCGTGCAGGCGGACGAGTTCGGGCGCGAGCGCGTCGCATGGACCGCAGTGAGGGTCGCTGAAGACGAGCAGCACGCGCCGCCCGCGGAACGATTCGAGCGTTGTGGTGCGGCCGTGAATATCTGGCAGGCTGAAAGAGGGGGCGGGCATCCCCGCCTTGAGCCCCGCGCGCTCAAGACGGCTCTCGCTCAAGGGGCGCTCGCCGGGCAGGCGTTTCCGTTGGCCGTTCTCGTCGTCGCCGGCCGCCTCGCGCGCCAGCGCCGGCACTTCGAAAGCGCCGGTGGCGAGGGGGCGCGCGACCTTGCCCTCCTCGTCGAGCAGGTAGGCCACCGGCGTGCCCATGTACTCGAACGGCTTGAGTTGCCCCTCCCCTTCGAGCAGCAGGACGGGGCACTCCAGACCGTGCGCTTCGACGAGCTTGCGGTTCGAGTCGGCGTCGCCACGACTGACGAGCAGAATTCGCACGCCGCGTTCCCGCAGTTCCGGTTGCAGCTCCGCGAGGTCGGCGGCGGCGAGGTCGCAGAAGCCGCACCGGGCGTCCCAGTTGACGACCAGCACGCGGGCCCCGCGAAAGTCGGCGAGCGAGACCGTCCGCCCGTCGAGATCGGGCAGGGTGAAAGGCTCGAACGGCTCGCCGACCGCCACGCCGCTCGGCTCGTGCGGCGCGTGAGCAGGCGCGCCGGCAGCCGCGCCGCGTTCCAACTGGTCGAGTCGCAGCAGCATGCGCCCTTGCTGTTTGACTAGCTGGTACATGATGAGCCCCATGCCGGCGAGAAGGAGCAACAGCAGCACGACTACCGTCACGAGTAGAATCTGCTCCATCGGGGGTTTACCTCCTTACAAGGTGTGAGGCTGATTCCGCCTCGTTCGCGCGCCGCGCCGAGGCGCCCGCAGGGCAAGCGCGGGCAGGCGGCCGCCGGACAGTGCGAGCGCAGCCGTGAACCTCTTACTCATCCGCGGCGGTCCCTTCCTGCGGCTGCGGGCGACGGTTGACCTCGCCCTTGTCCTTCTCCCGGGCGCTCCTCATCTTGCGCTCCTCGACGCGACACTTCGGGCACCTGCCGGCACTGCGGGCCTTAAACTCGGGGTGGATGGGGCACGACTGCCGGCCGACTTTCTTCGTCTTCTCGCCGGTACGCGCAGGCCCCTCGTTGGTTTGCGCGCCGGCGTCGAGTCCCGCCGTTAGGCTGAGGGCGGCGAGGGTCACGGCGGCGAAGTGCAGTTGCGAGTCTGCGCTTCATGGTCTGGTGTTCCTTCCTCCGCATGTTCGTTCGTTGATCGTGTCGGTCTATTTTTCGACCGCCTCCGTCCCGGCGGCGACGACGGAGACAGAGGTCGCCCGCAGGTCTGCGAAGGTCACGCCGCGCGAGGCTATGCTCAGCATCACCTTATAGAGTCCGGGGCGCGGGAACGTCTGCGTTATCTTGTACTCGCCCTCGCCGACCTCTTTCGCCCACTGGCGCTGCTGCCAGATGCCGGGCGGCTCGAAGGCGAGCACCTGCACGTCCTGAAGCCCCCTGAGCAGTTGCCCCGTCGTCGAGTCAGTGATGCGGAAGCGGAGGGCGGCCGACTCGCCGGCCTTGTACTGCCGGCCGTCGAAGAGCGCGACGGCGGCAACGGAGACGCCGGTCGCCTTTCGCTCCTCGTCAGGCGAAGACGCGACCTCCATCTGGAAGCAGTGCGAGATGCGCGGCCGGGCGGTGAGCACCGAGATGTCAAAGCGCCCCGCGCGCTTCAGCCTGACCGGCACCGTGTAGACGCCGGATGCGGTCTCCGTCAGGCTGCGGTCGAGAATGAGGGCGGCGTAGGGGCGGCGCTTGTAATTCGAGAGCGTCCCCATCGGGGCCATCATGCCCTCGACGTAGTAGTAGATCATCCCGTCGGGCGTGCTGGCGATCATCGCGGAGTTGCCATCGGGCGTGGCGGCGATCATGTCTGACACGCCGATTTCCGCTGGCAGCGCGCCCGGCGGCTTCTGCCCGGCGGTGACGTCCACGGCCGTGAACTTGCCCTTCGCCACCCCCGACAACTCGACGAGCGAGAACTTCTCCGAGCCCGTGCCGCGCACGTAGGCGTAGCGGTCGGTGAAGGTGACCTGGTCGGGCCCCTTCACGACTTCGGCGTCTCCCGCGACCTCGTTGATTGAGGCGTCGATGACGGCGACCCTGTTCTCAATCTGGTTGACGGCGAAGCCGAAGCGACCCGTCGGGTCGAATCGAAGCGCGACCGTGCCGCGCTTGACGGGGATGCTCTTAACGACCCTCTGTCCGGCGGGGTCGATGACGCTGACGGCCGTGCCGTTGATGGCCGCCACGTAGACCATGCGGCTCGCCGTGCTGTAGGCGACCGGCACGGGCGTCTTGCCGACGGGGATGTCCGCCACCTTGGCGAGCTTCTCCACATCAATAGCGGATACGGTGTCGACAGCGCTGTTAGTCACGTAAGCGAACTTGCCGTCGGGCGTGAATGCGATCTGGTGGAGGCCCGCGCCGACGGAGACGGTGCCGGCGAGCTTGTTTGTCGCGGCGTCGATGACGGCAACCGTGGGCGAGCCGTCCAAGCCCACCCAGACGTAGCGCCCGCCAGGCTGGAGCGCGATCCGCATGGGGCGAGCCTTCTCGCCGAGGGGCACGGTCGTCAAGACCTTACGCGTGATGGTGCTCACGACCGCCACTGAGGACTGCTCGGGCAGCGTGACGTAAAGCGTTTCCTTATCCTGCGAAAGCACCCAGTCGGCTCCCGTGCCCGGCAGCGTGATGAGATTTTCGAGCTGCGTCCGGCTGAAGGAGATCAGCGGGTTGATGACCGAGATGGTGTTGTCGTGGTTGAGCGTGAGCAGGAGGTAGCTGTTCAGATCGATGTCGGGGCGCGCGCTCAGCAGGCCGCCCATGAAGGTGCGAATCTTGTCCTTACACTGCTCGTCGTTCGGGGGCCCTTCGGGCCTGCGCGAGCTGACCCAGGCACTCGGGCGCACACCCGCGAGCGGCTGCCCCGTGCGCGCGTCCGTGACGCTGAGGGTGATGACGGCCTCGGCGCCGGCCGCGAGACCCTTTTCGGCCTCGCGCGGCTTCGCGGAGAAGTCAATGCGGATGCCCTCCTTCTCGACGCGCCCCGAGGCGGAGGCCGGAGCCCTGGCGGCCAACTCGCTGCCCGGCTTCGGCTTCGTCTGCCGCGGCCCGCCGATCTGCGCGCCCGACGCGGAGGCACAGGCGGCGATTAAGACCAGCGCCCGCACAAAGGCCCGGAAGTTTGGACGTAAAACTCGATGCATGATCACCTGACCCCTGAACTTTGAGACAAGTCACCGCATGGACGTGCCCCACGCCTCGACCTCGACGAGACGGCTCCTGCCCGCCAGCGCGTTGTGGATTAAGACCCTCACCTTCGTCGTCGTCACCGCCGGGAAGGTGAGCCTGCGCCAGACCGAACTGTTGTTGGTGACGACCCCGCCCGGCACGGTCACCCAGCCGGACCCCGACCAGTACTGCACCTCGTAGCTGGTCGCCCCGTACTGCGTAAACGTCATCGCCTCGGTCGGCTCCGACGGGGCGGCGTAGTCGTCCTGGAGGGTGAAGACGTCTATCTCGTCGATGGTCGCCGGCACCTCGAACTCCACCTGCGCCCAGTCCGGGTAGGCGTTGTCGGTGCCGTCGCGCCAGCCCCCGCCCTGCTCCCAGTTGAGCCCCTTGCGGTCTCCGTTGTTAATTGAGCTGACGGGGAAGGTCAGCCCGGGGAACTCCGTGTCGGGGGTCGTCGAGGAGGCCGTCGCGATGCCGCCTTGCGACTGGAGCGCCACGTTCGCCCTCTGCTGAGGCGCGTTCACGCGGAAGATGCCCCACAGCCCGCCGGTGAACTGGAAGCTCTCCTGCGTCCGGTACATGTAATCGCCCGGCTGCTTGAAGGCCCCGCCGGCGTTGCGCAGGACGATGTTCCAGTGGCGGCGGGCGGTGTGGCCGCCCTGCGTGCCGATGGTCGTCGAGGTAGGCTCGGCGACGCCCGGCGACCAGATGACGGTCGAGTCCTGGGTCCACGGCTCGTGGAACCAGTTGTGGCCGAAGAGCGTGAACGCGTGCTGCCTCGGGTGCCCGGTCGGCTGCACGACGCGGAACCTGACGGCGGCGCCCGCGGCCGCCGAGAAGATCGGCGTCTCGGGGTCGCCGTGCGTCGCCGAGCTGAAGACGGCGGCCTGGTTCTCGTTGTTAAGCCGGGCCGACACGTCCTCGAACGTCCCGGGTTCCCGCTTCGTCATTTCATCGCGGAAGCCGAGCCTCGCCCACAGGGGCTCAGTCCTGTAGTTGAAAGCCTTGGCCCCCGAGTCCTCGGAGTCGGAGTCCGTGGTGAAGTTGCGCACGGGGTTGACGCCGTTCAGTCCCAGGATTGTCCGCCCCTGGCTGGCGTTGGTGCCGACCATCTTGACGTCGTCCTGGAAGACGAGCACGAACTCTTTGAAGAGCGGCGTGCCGGCCGAGTTCTTAACCTCGGCCTCGGCGTAGGAGTTGGTCGGCGTCGTCCACGTCGCGCCCTTCGGCTCGACGACCAGCACCGCGCCCGCGCCGTGCGACCCGTGCTTCATGATGTCGCCGTAGTCGGTCAGGTTGATGGCGCCGTATTCGATGGGCGTCGCCGTGCGGCTCTGGTCTGAGTTGACCGTCACCTTGCCGGCGTACCAGCGGTACTTCCTCGTCGCGCCGGGCGAGACCGTCTGCTTGTCGTTGAGGCCGACGTTCGCGCCGTCGCTGGTGCGTACGTCATACTCAAGGAGCTGCGGGTGGAGGCTGACCTCCTTCGACGCCCTGACCTGATTCAGGTTGAAGTTCGGGACGATCATCGGCATGAAGTTCCAGGCGTCGTAATCGGGCATCGGCACGCCCGCGTCCGCCGGGAGCTTGTTGGTCAGTGACAGGTTGATGCAGTCGCCCGCGTTGGCGCGCAGGATGAGCGGTTCCAACTTCCTGGTCTTGGCCTTGACCGCAGCCACGTCCTCCGACCTGACGAAGACGATGCCCGCCGGGTCTTTGAGTCCGAACCGCTGGTTGTAGACGATGCCGTCGGCGCCGACCAGGTCTTTGGCGAGCCACGCCTCGACGTTGAAGTCCTCCTTCGGGGCGCCCGACGGGCAGAAGTCAGACCGCAGGCCGGGGTCGCTGCTGCTCACGACGCCCGCGGCGTTGCCCGGCAGCGGCTTGAGCCCCGAGCGCAGTCCCTTGTAGGAGCGCAGGATGCCCCACATGCCGTTCCAAAGGTTGTCCGTGGCGAAGCTGCCGTACATGAAGTCGGCCACGTCGGGGTTAGCGCCGCCGACGTTGCCCACGGCAGGAATCGGGGGCACGTCGAACTCGAAGTGCTCCGAGATGCCGATTGCCTGCGCGTTGTACCAGCCCGAGTTGGACGCCGAAGGCTCGTGCAGCCACTTCCCGCCGTGAAGGCTGAAGACGTGCTGCTCCTCCTGCGCGCCCTGGATGAGGCGGATCTGCACCTTGTCGCCCTCGTAGGCTTCGAGGAGCGGGGTGAACGGGTCGCCGTGGAGCGTGTTGCCGAAGTTGTCCTTCGACCGGAACACGTTCGACAGGTCGCCGAGCGGGCCCGCCTTCTGCACGGCGCCGTCGGCGATTCGCAGCGGTATCGGCTCGTTGCGGTAGTTGATGAGCCCCGTGCCGGGGTCGTCGGCCGAGATGGATTCGGGCCGCGGGACTGCGGGTGGTTCGACGATGAAGGGCAGCCCCACCTGGTTACGCCCCGGCGGGTTGACCGGCGTCAGGTCCGGCCGGTAGACGAGGGCGAAGTCGGCAATCGCGAGGTTGAATTCGCGGTAGCTCTTTGTCGAGTCACCCGGCAGGATGTTGGCCGCGTACGAGGTCGGGCCCCCGTCCGTGCGCGTGCCCATCGGCGTGCCGGCCGTGGTCTCCCACTGCGAGCCGGCCGGCTCGACGACCAGCGCGCCGTAGAGTCCGTGGTGCTGGTGCGAGCTGGGCCCGAAGTGGTCGTGCGTGAAGACGGTGCGGATGGTCCGGTCCGTGCCGGCGTTGTTCAGCAGCGGGTCGGCCCACCACCGCTGGAGGGTGGTCTGCGCGCCGACGTAGTCGCCGATGTGATTGCCGTCGAGGTCGGGCCCGGCCCCGAACTTCATGTTGGTGGTGAGCGAGAGTGTCCTCGTCCCGCCCGTCACGGACTGGAAGTGGTTGTTAGCCTCCACGCGCTCCTGCACCTCGCCGGGGCTGAAGGTGCCGTCCTCGTAGTTCCAGCCGTTGCCCGCGCCGTCCGACGAGGTCACGTCGAACTTCACGAGGTGGATGTGCTGGCCGATGGTGTCGGTCGGCGTGAAGATCTGGAAGTCGTCGAGGTTCAGGACGTGCGGCACAAGGTTGGTCGCCGCGAACCTGACGCAGTCGTTCGAGTTGGCGCGGAAGAAGAACGGCTCGGGCGCGCGCGCGCCGTCGCGGGTCGCCAGCGCGTCGTCTTCGAGCGTCGTGATGCGCGCCTGACGGTCGTGCCACCCGGCGCGGTTGACGGTCATGTCGAACTGGATGTATGCCGCGCGGTAGTCGCGCTTAGTCGTCCCCGGGGCGCAGGGCTCCGCGAACGGCGCGCCCGGCTGCCGTGGCTGCCCGTTGACGAGGAAGAGGCCCGACGCGCCCGAGGGCGTGTAGCCGGGGAAGCCCTTCGCGGGCCAGCCGTACTGCGTCGTGACCTGCACGCCGCCCTTGCCCTCGTGGAACTCCATCGCCTTCTGCTCCGTCGGCGTCCCCGTCGGGTCGAGGAAGACGAGCTGCGCCGAGGTGAGCTTGCGGGCGAAGTTGAGCAGGTTAGGGTCAGTGTTCTGCGTCATCACGCGGTTGGCAACGGGGTCGGCCAGCAGCGCCGGCTCAATGGCCGCCTTGCCGTCGATGACCTCCGAGGCCGCGATGCGGTGGCGCGGGAGGCCGCCATCCTGCTCCATGTCGAGCGGCGGCTGCGGCGGGCGGTGTCCGGCCTGCGCTTCGACGAAGAAGGGGTAGCCCTTGAACGTCGCCGAAGGCATCGGGGCCATGGCCCTCGTCGGCAGCGGGACGACGGCCGGGTTCGGCGTGCCGCCCGCGATTTCAGCGTCGGGCAGACGGCGGTCGGCCGTGCCCGACTCGAACACGTCGTGGACGCGCCACAGCTCCCACATGCCCTGCGCGAAGTGCGGGTAGAGGTGGCAGTGGAAGATCGAGTCGCCGACGGTGAAGTTGCGGTTGCCCGAGCCGCCGTAGTTGATCTCGTAGGTGAAGCCGGAGCCCGGCCCGATGGTCTGCGAGTCGAGGTATGTCGAGCCGTCCTCGCGCGGCTCGTGGAGCCACTGGTGCGCGTGGAGGTGGAAGACGTGCGTCTCCTTCGGCCCGACGTGGACGTTGCGGAAGCGGACGGGGTCGCCCAAGTACGAGTGGTGGACGTTGGACGGGTCGTCGGGGAAGAGGACTTCGTTCACCCGGCCGTAGGAGTCCTTGCGCACCACCATCGCCGGGTCGCCGTTGGCCCAAGACTCCAAGAAGAAGTCCTCGAACTTGCACTCGCCGCAGTCCTTCGCGGGGCCGAGCCTCTTGCGGTTCGCGATGAGCGGCGCGCCCAGCGAGTTCGAGCCGTAGTTGATGGCGAAGCCGTCGCGCACGCCGTGGAACAGCTCCTCGTCCAGCTCGGGGAAAGCCTGCACGGTCTTCGTCTCGTCGTGGAAGACGACCACGAACTCGCGGAAGGGCTGCCCGCACGTGCTCGAAGGCGGCGCGTTCGTGCAGTTCTCCGTGAAGCCCGTGATAAGGGCGTTGACGTCCGTGTGGACTATTTCGTTGGCCGACGAGAGCATGTTGAGAATCGGCCCCGAGCCGTCCGCCGCCTCGAAGTTGATTTTCGGCGTGCCGTCCGGGTTGCGCCCGGTGGTCGCGGCGGCGAGCTTCTCCGCCGTGACCTGCGAGCGGTACCACTTCGCGCCCTGCGGCTCGACGATGACCGCGCCGAAGAGCCCGAGCACGGTCTGGCCGCCGTCGCCCTCGCCGCCCACGCTCGCGCCCATCGAGTGAATCATGTACTGGCCCTGCTTGCGGCCGTACCAGGTGTAGGTCTTCGAGTTGTCGGGCTCGACCAGCGAAGAGGTGTTGTTGCCGACGTGAGCGCCGTCCGATGCAGACGGGCCGTTCACGTAGTCGAGGCCGTTGACGTGCATCGAGGCCGCGCGCGTGAACGTCGTGTTGTTCTGCTGGAGCTTGACGGGCGCGCCGGTGTACGTCTGCTCCCCGGGCTGGTTGGTGAAGTCGATGCCCTCGACCTCGGGGCGTGTCCTGGCGAGCAGGTTTTTGAACGTCACCTGCAGGCAGTCGCCCTCGTTGACGCGGAGCACCAGCGGGCGCGGGCGCTTGTCCGGCCTGAGTTGGACGTTACCGGCGACAAGGCCGCGCGAGTCGGCGCCGCTCGCGGAGTCAACCGCCACCACATCGCGTTCGAGCGCGTACATCATGCCGCCCGGGTTAAACGCCCCGAAGCGGTTGTAGGTGAACACCTGGTCGAAGGCGACGACCTTGGCGGTAATCGTCCTCGCGCAGGCGGCGGCCGGCGGGTCGATAGCCTGCGCCTTCAGTGAGACGCTGACGTCGGCCGACGAGGCCGTGGCCAGCGCGCTGTCGGTGACTTTGGCCGACACGACGTAGTGGCCGACGGTCGTCGGTGAACTCCACTGGATGCTGTAGGGCGCGGTGGTGTCTGAGCCGATGAGCGTCTTGTTGGTCGGCGTCGCCGCCGCCGCGTAATAGAAGTCGACCTTGACGATGGCGTTGGTGGCGGCCGCGGCCTCGGCGTTGATAGCGACCTTCGAGCCGGTGTCGAAGCCGGTGCCCGCGGTCGGGCTCACGACGCTGACGCTGAGCGGGGGGTAGACGACGACCATCGAAGCGGCCGAGGTCGCGGTCGCGCCGCGGTCGTCGGTCGCCACGGCCGTCAGCGAGTAGGTGCCCGCGCCGACCGACGGCCACGAGACGCTGTAGGGCGCGGCGGTGTCGGTGGCGATGAGCGCCGAGCCGTTGTAGAAGGCGACCTGGGTGATGACGCCGCCCGCGTCGGTCGCGTCGGCGGTGAGCGTGATGGTGGCCGGCGCAGCGTACGTCGTGCCGTCGGCCGGCGCGGTCAGGGTGATGACAGGCAGGTCGTTCGGCGTCGCCGACACCGTCTGCCAGTCGGGGAGATTGTCCGCCGAGAGGTTGAAGCTGACGTTGGCCGCGCCCGCGCCGTCGGCGTTCATCGCGTAGACCTCGGCGTTGCCGTCGCGCGTGGTGGCGAACGCTATCTGCTCGCCGTCGGGCGACCAGTCGGGCGCCTCGTCGGAGGCGGGATTATTCGTCACGTTAACGGCCGAGCCGTTCGGGTTGACGACGAAGACATCGTTGTTGCCCGTGAGGTTGCTCTGGTAGGCGTAACGCCTGCCGTTGGGCGAGGCCGTCGGGTTGGTCTCGGCCGCGGTCGTGTTGGTCAGCCGCAGGAGGTCGCCGCCGGTGACGGCGCTGATGCTCTGAATCTCCGCGTTGCCGTAGTACGCGCTGGCGAAATAGAGCCTGCCGCCCTCTGGCGCCCACTCGGGGCGCGAGTCCGTCCCCTCCTGATTGGTCACGCGGACGGGGCCCGTGCCGTCAGCGTTCATCACGTAAATCTCGTAGCCACCGGAATCGGCCGCGCGGTTGCTCGTGAAGGCTATCTTGTTGCCGTCCGGCGACCAGACCGGCTGGTTGTCGTTCGACGTGTTCGCGGTGAGGCGGACGACGCCCGAGCCGTCGGCGTTCATCACGTAGATTTCGCTGTTGCCGTCGCGGTTGCTCTCGAAGACGATGCGGGCGCCGTCGGGCGACCAGTCGGGGCGCGTGTCGGCGGCGGCGTTCGAGGTGAGCTGTTTGAGGTCGCCGCCGTCGGCGTTGGCGGTGAAGATTTCGTCGTCGCCGTCGCGGTTGCTGACGAAGACGACGCGGCCGCGCCTGCGCGGCGTGCGCAGGACGATGGCGCCGGAGTCGCCATACCACGCGTCAACCGCGATGTAGTAAGTCGTGCCGGCCACCGCGTCGAAGCTGACGCGGCTCGTCCAGACGCCCGCGGCCTGGTCGGCGTCGTCGTTGCTGGCGACCTGCGTCAGCGCGCCCACGTCCGTGCCCGTGTAGACCGCCATGACGGTGTCGATGTTGCTCCCGAGCGTGTCGAACGTGACCTTGCCGGTGCCGGGAGCCCTGAACTTGTACCAGACCGACTTGCCGCCCGCGACGCCCGCGTGGCTCGGCTCGCCCGCCTCTTTGGTGGCGAGCCAGTTCGCGCCGGTGACGCGCCCCTCGTCGCCGGTGATGGGCTGCGCGGCGGCGAAGGAGTTGTTGGCGGGCGCGGCCGGGCCGACCAACCATCTGAGGTTGACGCTGCCCCAGTCGGCCGCCTGTCCGTCATGGAAGCCGTCAACGGCGATGTAGTAGACGGTGCCCGCGACCGCGTTGAAGGCGACGCGACTGGTGTGGACGGCGGCGTGGAGGTCCTGCTCGTCATTGGAGGCGACCGCCGTCAGCGAGCCGACGCCCGAGCCGGTGTAGACGCCGAGCAGCGTGTCGAAGCCGCTCGTCTCGGTCAGGAACATAATGCTGCCGCTCGCGGGAGCCTGCCACCTGAACCAGACGGACGCGCCGCCGTCGTTGTTCGCGTGGTAGGGCTCGCCCGCCTCGCGCGTCGCGCCACGGGTCGTGACCATCGAGTTGCCCGAGGTGGCGGCCGGGAGTGCCTGCGCCGCCGCGAAGTTGTCATTGGCGGGCTTGGGCGTCAGGCTCCAGCTGAGCGTGAAGCCGCCCTCCCATGCTCTGTCGCCGGAGTTGTGGCCGTCAACGGCCACGAAGTAGGTGGTGCCCGCGACCGGGTTGAAGGTGACGCGGCTGGCGCGGTTCGCCGCGATGATAGGGCTGATGCTTCCGCTGCCGGTTATGATGTACGACGGGGTGACGTCATCGTTGCTGCCGACCTCGGTCAGCGCGCCGGCGGAGTCGCGCCTGTAGACGGCGAGCAGCGTGTTGCGGACGCTGTCCTCGGTCGAGAAGTCGACCGGCCCCCCCGTGGCCGGGGCCTGCCACTTGAACCAGACGGACGCGCCGCCCCGGTTGCCGGCGTGGTAGGGCTCGCCCGCCTCGCGCGTCGCGCCGCTGTTCGAGCTGTTCAGGCTGCCCGACTGGCCGCTGATGGTCTGCGCGGCGGCGAGGTTGTCGTTGGTCGGCGCGAACATCGGCGCGGCGGCCAGCATCGCCGCCCCTATCGCAAGACCGACGGTGCCCACGGTCACCTCGGCGTTCGAGTTCTCGGCCTCGGCGAGCGCGGCGGCAACCGGATGGTTCGACGCCGACAGGCCGTCATTCGAGGGCTCAGGACCCGCGCCGGCCGGAGCCGCCGCGAGCGGCGCGGGGGCTGCTGCTGGCGCGACCGGCTTGAGCGCGGCAGGTTCGGTCGAGGCCGTGACCGGCTCGGCCTTGTTCGTCAAAGAGGGCTG
>DASWNR010000348.1:0-2623 GCA_036399155.1 Pyrinomonadaceae bacterium | reverse complement strand
CTCCTCGAAGACCCGCAGGATGGGCGACTCGCGCCCCTCCCTGGCGTAGACGACCGCGCGGCGGCCGCAGATGAGCGGGGCGAAGAGCGAGGTGACGGTGAGGTCGAAGGCCAGCGACGAGTAGAGGGCGAAGGAGTCGGCGCCGTCGCCGAGGTACTCGGAGGCGGCCCAGCAGGTGTAGTTGACCAGCGAGCGGTGCGTGACCTTGACGCCCTTGGGCCGGCCCGTCGAGCCCGACGTGTAGATCACGTACGCTATCGCATCGCTCCTTGGCACCACCGGCGACGAAGGGTCATAGCGCTCGACCTCTTCCCACTGCGCGTCGAGCTCCAGCGCCGGCGTGCCTGCCGCCCACTCGGCCCCGGCCAGCGTCCGCTCGGTGAGCAGCAGCCCCGGGCGCGAATCCTCCATCTGGAAGGCGAGGCGCAGCGGCGGGTGCCCCGGCTCCAGCGGCACGTAAGCGGCCCCCGCCTTAAGCGCCCCCAGCACCGCCACGACCATCTGCGGCGAGTGCTCAAGCATTATCGCCACCCGCGCCCCGGGGCCGACGTCCCGCGCCGCAAGGTAGGCGGCGAGGCGGGAGGCGCGCTCGTCGAGTTCGCGGTAGGTGAGGCTGCCAGAAGAGTGTGAGACGGCGACGGCCTCGGGGGTGCGCGCGGCCTGCTCGGCGATGAGTTGGTGGACGCAGCGGTCGAGCGGGTAGGCCGCCGCCGTCTCGTTCCACTCGTACACGAAGTAGCGCTCCTCCTCCGCCGTCAGCATCGACACGTCGGCCACTTCGCGCTCGGGCTCGTCGGCGAGGTTCCGGAGGAGGGTCTGGAAGTGCTTGACGAGACGCTCGATGGTCTCGGCGTCGAAGAGGTCGGCGTTGTACTCGAAGCCGCCGGCGACCCCTTCACCTTCACCTTTCCTGAACAGATTCAGCAACAGCTCGAACTTGGCGGTGTGCGTGTCGGCCCTGAACCGCTCAAGCGACAGGCCCGGTAAGTGCGGGCTGTCGCTCGGCGAGTTCTGCAAGGCGAAGGCCACCTGGAAGAGTGGCGGGCGGCTGAGGTCGCGCTCGGGCTGCAACTCTTCGACCAGCTTCTCGAAGGGCACGTCCTGATGCGCGTAGGCGCCGAGGCACACTTCCCTCGCCTGACGGACCAGCGCGCGGAAGCTCGCGCCGTCCTCGACGCGGTTGCGCAGCACGAGAGTGTTGGCGAAGAAGCCGATGAGCCCTTCGAGCTCCTTCTGCCCGCGGTTCGCGATCGGCGCCCCGACGAGGAAGTCCTTCTGCCCCGCGTGGCGCGAGAGCAGCACACCGAAGGCGGCCAGCAGCGTCATGAAGAGCGTCGCACCCTCCTGCCGACTCAAATCCCCGAGCTTCGAGATGACGTCGGCGCTTATCTCAAACCTCTCGAAGGCGCCGCGCGAGGTCTGCATCTTCGGGCGCGGGCGGTCGGCCGGCAGCTCCAGCACGGTCGGCGCCCCGGCCAACTGCCCGCGCCAGTATCCGAGCTGACGCTCCAACTCCTCGCCCTGAAGCCACCCCCGCTGCCACGCCGCGTAGTCCGCGTACTGCACCGGCAACTCCGGTAAACGCGCCTCGGCCCCGCCCGCCTCGGCCTCGTAGAAGGCGGAGAGCTCCCTGACGAAGACGCCGAACGACAACGCGTCCGAGACGATGTGGTGCATCGTGAAGGCCAGCACATGCTCCTCCGGCCCGAGCCGTAGCAGACGCGCGCGGATGACGGGGCCGCGTTCCAGGTCGAAGGGGCGCCGCCCCTCTTCTTCGACCTCGGCGCGGGCGCGCGCCAGCCGCTCGGACGGCGGCACGTCGCCAAGGTCTGTGAGCTGGAGCGTGAGCCGCGAGTGCGGGGAGACGACCTGCACGGGCTCGCCGCCGGCGAGGGCGATGGTCGTGCGCAGCACCTCGTGCCGCTCGACGATGCGGTTCAGACTGCGCTCCAGCGCGCCGGCGTCGAGCCGCCCCTTGATGCGGTAGGCCACAGGCACGTTGTAGGAGGCCGTTTCGGGCGACAGCCGATCAAGGAACCAGAGCCGCTGCTGCGCGAAAGAGAGTGGCAGCGGTTGCTCGCGGCTCACCCGCGGGATGCGCCCGGTTTCGGTCTCCTGCTCCTCGGCCTCCTTCCTGGCGTCGATGAGTGAGGCGAACTGCGCCACCGTCGGCGCCTCGAAGACCGCCCGCAGCGGCACCTCCACCCCGAACAACTCCTCGACCCTCATCACCACCAGCGTCGCCAGCAGACTGTGCCCGCCCAGCTCGAAGAAGTTATCCCCGCGCCCCACCTCCGCCGCCCCCAGCACCTCCGCCCACACCCCGGCCAGCGCCCGCTCCGTCTCGCTCGCCTCTCGCGCCCCGGCCGCCTCGCCGCCCTCGCCCGCCTCGGCCGCCCACGGGTCGGGCAGCGCCTCGTGGTTGACCTTCCCGTTGAGCGTCAAAGGCACCCGCCCGATCCGCACGAACCGCCCCGGCACGGTCTCCTCGATCACACGCTCGCGCAGGTGCTCCCTGAGCGCCAGCGCCTCGACCTCGCGCCGCGACACGTAGTAGCAGACCAGCTCCTCGACCTCCCGCCCCGCCGCCTCGCGCCGCATCACCCGCACCACGCTGTCGCGC
>DASWNR010000347.1:0-3177 GCA_036399155.1 Pyrinomonadaceae bacterium | reverse complement strand
AATAGTCTGCTCCGCATAAGCTGTTTCCTGAAAATGCCGGGTCGGGCACTCGCCCGACCCGGCTTTTTTATCCAAAAAGCCCCTGACGCACAGCCCAAAAAAAATTTTCGGTTAAATAGAAAATTTCTGGAGGACAAACTTCATTCAACATTTATGTGAGATACAACGAACGGGAAGCTCGGCGAGGCGGTTGGCGTAGCGGCAGGATGGAAGGCGGGAAGCGAACAGGCGCAGACGGCGCCTTTTTTGTTTTTGGGGCTTTTTCTGTTTTGGGCTTTTTCTCTCCGCGCGTCCCTCCGCCCGCACGAAACCTCGCCCGGCCGCATCCCTCCCCCGAACAAAGTCCGTGCTATCATCCCGGCTCGTGAGGAAGATTCTGATGGCAGCCGAGATGCGCGAGGTAGACCGCCTGACCACCGAGCGGTTCGCCGTCCCTTCCCTCCTCCTGATGCAGGCGGCCGCCGACGCCTCCGCACACGAAATCGCGGCGCATTTCTCACACGACCTCCGTGGAAAGACCTTTCAAATTCTATGTGGGCGCGGAAACAACGGCGGCGACGGCGCGGCGCTCGCCCGCTCGCTCCGGACGGCCGGCGCGCGCGTTGACGTAGTCATCTTCGGGCGCGCGGAGGAGTCGAAGGGCGACGCGCGCGCAAACTTCGAGATAGTCCGCAGGCTGGCGAGTTTCGACGCGGGCTCCGCCCGCCGTCCGCCGCCGCTCTCCTTCGTCGAGTGCGCGGACGTGGCCGCCTGGGAGGCGCTGGCGAGCGCGCGCCACGGCTACGACGTGATAGTGGACGCGCTCTTCGGGACGGGGCTCACGCGCCCGCTCGAAGGCGTCTTCGCCAAAGTCGTCGCGCACCTCGAACTGCTGCGCTCCGCGCGCGAGCACGCGGGGAACTCGACGCCCTTCTTCGTCTCGCTCGACCTCCCTTCGGGACTGAACGCGGACTCGGCCGCGCCCCCGGGGCTTGCCGTCCGCGCCGACCTGACGGTGACCTACACCGCCCCGAAGCCCGCGAACGTGCTTCCGCCAGCGTCGCACCACTGCGGCCGTCTCGCCGTCGCCGACATCGGCTCGCCGGCCACGCTCGTCGATGCCGCCCCGTCAAAACTCTTCCTGCTCGAAGAGTCCGACGCGCGCGCGTGGCTCGAAGCGACGCGCTACGCGCCGGACTCTTACAAGAACACGCACGGGCACGCGCTGGTCATCGCCGGCTCGCGCGGGATGACGGGCGCGGCCGTGCTCTGCGCGGGCGCGGCGATGTCCACTGGGGCCGGTCTGGTCACGCTGGCCGCGCCGGAGTCGGCCATGCCGGCGGTCTCGACGCGGCTGATGCCGGAGGTGATGACGGTGCCGCTGCGCGAGACCGACGCGGGGAGCATCAGCGCGGCCGCCTGGGGACAGTTAAAGGCTCTGTTTGAGCGGCGCGCGACCGTCGTCGCCGTCGGCCCCGGACTGACGCACGAGTCAGAGTCGACGCGCCGGTTCGTGCGCGAGGCGGTCGAACACCGAACGACGCCGGTCGTCATCGACGCCGACGGCCTTAACGCGCTCGCCCCCTGGCCGCCCGAGTTGAAGGGGACGCCCGACGCTCCCGTCGTACTGACGCCGCACGCGGGCGAGATGCTGCGGCTGCTCGGCGCGTCCGAAGCTTCGGCGCTCGACGGGCGCGCGCGCGTCGTCGCGGAGTTCGCCGCCGCGCACGGCCTTTACGTCGTGCTCAAGGGGACGCGCGTGCTCGTCGCCGCGCCCGACGGGAGCGTCTTCGTCAACCCGACCGGGAACGCCGGCCTCGGCACCGCCGGCTCCGGCGACACGCTCACGGGCATCATCACGGGCTTTCTCGCGCAGGAGTTCGCCGGCGGGAGGAAGGACACTCTGTCGGCTTTGGTCGCGGCCGTCTACGTCGCGGGGCTCGCGGGAGACCTGGCTGCGCGCGAACTGGGGATGAGGACGATGGTCGCGTCCGACGTGAGAAAGTATCTGGGCGCGGCCGTGCGCGCGCTCGACGAAGAAGGAGAGACGCCTTGAACGCAGCCACGCCGGAAGAGACGAACGCGCCACATGCGGACGCGACGAACGAGACCGACGCGACGGGCGAGACGGGCGAGACGGTGCCGACGGGCGTCTGGACTTCGACCGCCCCGGGGGAGACTTTCGAGGCGGGGCGTCGCGTGGGCGAGCGCCTGCGCGGCGGCGAGATTCTGCTGCTGAGCGGGACGCTAGGCGCGGGCAAGACAGTCTTCACGAAGGGGCTCGCCGCCGGACTCGGCCTCGACCCGGCCGAAGTCTCAAGCCCCTCGTTCACGCTCGTCAACCGCCACGGCGAAGGCCGGCTCGTGCTCTACCACCTCGACCTTTACCGCCTCGCCGAAGGCCCCGCCGCGGCGCACGCCGTCGAGCTGGAAGAGCTGCTCTCCGACGAGCGCGCCGTTCTCGTCATCGAGTGGGCCGAGCGCATGGGGCGCTACCGGCTGCCCGACGCGGTCTGGCGCGTCTCCATCGAAGGCGACGGCGAAGACCCGCGCCGCATCCATATCACACGCGCCGCGGGCGCGGAAAGATGAACGCGCGACCCCGGCGTTCCCCGCGCCCCGGCGCGCTCTGTGTTAAATTACCCCTACGCAGTCATTCGAGCTTAACCAAAGCAACAGGCGAAGTCTTTACAGCAAGGAGAAACGAAACATGCCGTACTCAGAAATTCTCATCAAGCCGATGCGCGAGGACTTGACCCGGATAGGCGTCGAGGAGACGCGCATGCCCGAGCAGGTCGAGCAGGCCATCGGCGAGGCGAAGGGCACGCTGCTCGTCGTCGTCAACTCGGTCTGCGGCTGCGCCGCGGGCAAGGCGCGACCGGGCATCGCGATGGCGCTCCGGAACGAGGCGAAGCCCGACCGCACCATCACGGTCTTCGCCGGCGCGGACATCGAGGCGACCGCGAAGGCGCGCGAACACTTCGCGCCCTACCCGCCCTCCTCGCCCCAAATCGGCCTCTTCAAAGACGGCCGGCTCGTCTTCATGCTCGAACGTCACCAGATAGAAAACAGGTTCGCCGAGCAGATCGCACAGGAACTCACCCAAGCCTTCGACCGCTACTGCGCCCCGGCCGGCGCGGCCACAGCGTAAAGAAGTGCTGAGTGCTGAGTGCCGGGGACTGAGTGGGTGGGCGGGGC
>DASWNR010000346.1:0-3853 GCA_036399155.1 Pyrinomonadaceae bacterium | reverse complement strand
CGAGAAGGAGCAGCTCCTGCCCAAGGACGACGAGGTGACGCAGGCCATCAACGGGCAGAAGCGCGAGAACAACATGACCGAGGAAGAGTATCAGACGATGCTCAAAGACAGCGGTCAGACCGAGCAGGACTTGCGGGAGGTCGCCCGCAAGCAGCTCGCGATTCAAAAACTCCTTGAGAAGACGGTCAGCAACGTGACCGTGAGCAACACCGAGGTCGAGTCGTTCTACAACAACAACAAGGAGCGTTTCGTCAGCCCGCGCGGGGTGGCGCTGGCGATGATCGCCGCCGACCCGTCCGACAGCCGCGGGCAGCTCTCGGAGGACGCGAAGAGCGATCTGGAAGCCAAGACGAAGATAGACAGCATCTACGCGCAGCTTCGCGGCGGCGCAGACTTCGCGACGGTCGCGCGGCAGCGGAGCGAAGACCCGAGCCTGATGCGCGGCGGCGATTTCGGCTTTTGGGATGACGCGCGCCTCAAGCAGGCGGGGCTGCCGCAGGAGGTGGTCTCCGGCCTGTTCGGCGGCATGAGGCCCGGCGACTTCAGCACGCCGTTTCGCATGGAGGACGGGCGCTGGATCATCCTGAAGCTGACCGACAGGCGCTTACAGAATGAGCCGCAGACGCTCGAAACGCCGGGAGTGCGCGACCAGATCAAGCAGTTGCTGGTCAGCGAGCGGCAGAAGGTTTTGGGGGAGGCGCTGCGCGTCGTCGCCATGAACGAGGCGAAGATCGAGAACAACCTCGCGCAGAGTCTGATTAAGGACCCGAGCAGGCTCGGCGGCAACCAGGCGGCCGCGCCGGGCACGGCCGGCTCGACGCCTGCCGCCGGTGCGACGCCTGCCGCCGCCTCGACACCTGCGTCCACCTCGGCCGCGACGGCGAGCCCGGCGGCGAGTCCCGCGACTACGCCGAACGCCGCGAGCCCGGCGGGCACGGCCGCGCCGAAGAAGTAGGGACGCGGACGCCGCCGGCCGGGCGGCGCCGGCGGTGAAAACTGAAGCGGGCGGGGCCGCGCGTTGAAGCGCGCGGGCCTAGCGCCCGCTTCAGTCGCGTGGGAGCGAGGAAGGTTTTGGCGGAAGCGTTTTATGCTTTTCCGACTGACAGAAGTTTACAAGTCTTACGGCGGGCAGGACGTGCTGCGCGGCGCGTCCTTGCAGGTCAACCCGGGCGAGCACGTCGGGCTCGTGGGGCGCAACGGCGCGGGCAAGACGACGCTCTTCCGCCTCGTCACCGGCGAGGAGACGCCCGACCGCGGCGACGTCGTGCGCGCGCGCGGCGTAAAGCTCGGCCTGCTCGAACAGCACGTAGACTTCGAGCCGGGGACGACCGTCCACGAGGCAGCGCTCGCGGCCTTCGGCCAGCTCCAATCAATCGAGCACGAGATGCACGAGCTTGAGCACCGCATGGCCGAGGCCCCCGAAGACCTCGACGCGGTGCTCGAACGCTACAGCCACCTCCAGCACGAGTTCGAGCGGCAGGGCGGCTTCGAGTACGCGGCGCGCGCCGAGGCCATCCTCCAGGGGCTCGGGTTCGAGCGCGACACGTGGGCGACTCCGTGCGAGATTCTTTCGGGCGGGCAGAAGAACCGGCTGGGGCTCGCGCGCCTCCTGCTCGCCGAGCCCGACGTGCTGCTGCTCGACGAGCCGACGAACCACCTCGACGTGGCGGCGGTCGAGTGGCTCGAAGAGTTCCTCGCCTCCTACAAGTCGGCCTACGTCATCATCAGCCACGACCGCTACTTCCTCGACCGCGCCTGCACGCGCATCGTCGAGGTCGAGCTGGGGAAGGCCGTCAGCTACAACGGCAACTACTCGGCCTTCCTCGTCGAGCGCGAGGAGCGGCGCGAGATTCAACTGCGCGCCTACGAGAACCAGCGGCACCTCATCGCCAAGACCGAGGAGTTCATCCGCCGCAACCTCGCCGGCCAGAAGACCAAGCAGGCCAAGTCGCGCCGCACGATGCTCCAGAAGCTCGAACGCGTCGAGGCCATCCGGCCGGACGCGCCGCAGGGAAACTTCCAGTTGCAGAAGGTCGAGCGCGCGGGCGCATACGTCCTGACCGTGGCGGAGGCGGCGGTCGGCTACCCCGGCAGGCTCCTCGCCTCGGACATCAACTTCGTCCTGAAGCGCGGCGAGTGCCTCGGCGTCATCGGGCCGAACGGGTCAGGGAAGACGACGTTCATCAAGACCGTGCTCGGCAAGCTGCCGCAGCTCGCGGGCGAGATTCGCCTGGGCACGAACGTCACGGTCGGCTACTACGCGCAGCAGCTCGACGACCTCGACGAACGCAACGAGATCATCATGGAATTGCGGCGTGTCGCGCCCGCTTCGGCGACGGCCGGCGAGTTGCGCGGCTTCCTCGCGCGCTTCCTGTTCACGGGCGACGACGTGTACAAGCACGTCCGCGACCTCTCGGGCGGCGAGAAGGGGAGGCTCGCGCTGGCGAAGCTCATCTACTCGAACGTCAACGTGCTCGTCCTGGACGAGCCGACGAACCACCTCGACATCCCGTCGCGCGAGGCGCTGGAGGAGGCGCTCGACGCCTACGAGGGCACCATCATCACCATCAGCCACGACCGCTACTTCCTCGACAAGGTGGCGACGCAGATACTCGCGCTCGACGGCGAGGGGCTGGCCGAGCATTACGACGGCGACTACACCGAGTATCACGACTGGAAGGCCGAGCTGCGCGCGTCGGGGCAGGCGGCGAAGGCCGCGCAATCGAAGCCCGCGCCGCGCGCCGAAGTGCCGACCGCCGCGCCGAGCGCCCCCTTGAAGAAGGGCAGCGGGAAGGACTCGAAGAAGAAGGGCGGCGGCCGTGACCCGCAGGCCGTCGAGGCGGAGATTGCGACCGTCGAGGGACGACTCGGCGCGCTCGGCGAAGAGATGGCGACGCCCGGGGCGGCGCGCGACCCCGGCCGCCTCGCGCGGCTTAACGGCGATTACAAGAAGGCCGAGGAGCGTCTGCGCGAGCTGTACGAGGAGTGGGAGCGCGTCGCCGCCGAAGGGGCGAGCGCTTAGAACGTCTTAAAAGTTAGAACAGTTCGACGCGGGGACGCGGAGGCCCGGCTAAAATCAAATTTAGCCGGACCTCCGCGTCCCCGCGTCGAATCTATTTAAGCCTACGGCAGCGTGAAGACGTAGTTGATGGTGCCCTTGATTTTGACGGGCTCGCCGGAGAGCTTTGTGGGCGTGAATCGAGCCTGCCGGGCGGCGTGGACGGCGGCCTGTTGGAGGAAGGGGTGGCCGGCGACGGCGCGCGCCTCGATGACCTTGCCCTGCTCGTCCACCGTCACCTCGACGACGACCTTGCCCCACGCGCCGTATGTCTTGGCCGCCGCGGGGTAGATGGGTACGGGCAGGCGGAGCGCCTTGCCGTTGAGCACGCCGCCCGAGACCGGAACCTTGCCGGCCTCTACGCCGGCGCTCGCCTTCGCGCTTCTCGCCTCCTCGACCGGGGCGGACGCGGAAGCCGCGTCGGAGTTCGGCTCCGACTTCGGCTCGGGCCTGGGCTCAAGCTTCGGCGTTGCAGCGGGCTCGGGCGGGCGAGTCTCCGCGGCGGTGTCGGCCGGGGCGCTCGTCTCGGCGGCGGCGCTCGCGACCGTGCGCTCGGGGGCGGCGGAGAAGAGGGACGACGAGTTGGAAACCTTCGGCGTGGCGGCGACGGGCGCGGGCGCGGAGGTTGTCAGCGTGAACGTAGGCGTGGCTTCGTCGGCCTTCCGGTCGGGCTTAGCGGACTCCTCCGTGTCGGGGCCGTCCGGCCCGGGCCTGGCGCGGCCGGACGTGCCGGCGGCGCGCGCGGGCGCCGGCGCGCTCGACGCGGCGGGTCGCCTGCTCGCGGCCGCGACTTCG
>DASWNR010000345.1:0-20392 GCA_036399155.1 Pyrinomonadaceae bacterium | reverse complement strand
TTGAAGTCGTGCGCCACGCCCGAGGCCAGCTCGCCCAGAGCCGACAGCTTCTCTATCTGCGCGTACTGCTCGCGTATCCGCTCCTGCTCGGCGATGTAGTGCGACAGCTCCTCGACGTGGCGGCGCGCCTGCTCGGCCTGCGCGTTCGAGGTCTCGACGTTCTTGAGGTAGGTGCGGTAGGTGAAGTAGGTGATGAGGACGACGGGCGTGGCGAAGACGAGCGCGGGCGCGCCCACGGTGCGCATCAGGTGCGCGATGAGCGCCGCGGCCGAGGCGCCGGCGAAGTACGTGATGGAAGTCCAGAGGTAGTGCCGGTGCCAGGTCGGCCAGAAGGACTCGCGGTTCTTGAGCGCGTAGCCGAGCGCGACGAGGCCGGAGTTGGCGGCGTACTGCACGAGCGCCATCAGGCAGATGGCCGTGACGAAGTGGCTTCCGTGCCCCCACGCGGCGAACAGCTCGCCGCCGTAGCAGAGGCGGAGCGCCGAGATGGTGGCGAACGTCGCCACGGCGGTTGCCCCGACGTTGTAAGCCATCGTCAGCTTCGACTTGCTGTGCCGGGAGGAGGTGAGTGCGCTCTCGGCCGCGTTGAGCAGGATGGCCGCCTCGCCGCCGTAGAGCAGCATCGTCAGGAAGATGAGCGTGTCGGAGACGGAGATGGACGACTTGACGCGCGGGATGACGACCGTGACGCGCGAGGTGACGAAGAGCGTCACGGCCGCCAGCACGAGGAGGCGCAGGTCCAGCTCGGCGAGCGGCAGCCCGACGGCGGCGTACACCACGGTCGCGGTGCCCGCGGCGGTCACACCCCATGCGACGGTCGGGAAGAGACTGTGCCTGCTCATCCGTTCGGGTTCAAGCGTGCGGCTTTGGTCGGAAGGCTTTCAAAGGGCGGCGGGCGCGACCCCGTTCGGGGTTGCGGCCGGCGTCACCCGCCGACCGAGAGCTGGTCGGTCATCACCTTGACGAGCACCTTGCGGCCGTCGGTCGCCACGAGGTGAACGTCGTCGGCGTCGAAGCGCAGGGGCGCGTCGCCGGCCGAGAGCGCCTCGACCTCGAAGACAAGGAGCACGCCCGCGCCGCTCAGCGGCGAAGACGTTTGGCCGGGCGCGACGGTGACGAGCAGCAGCCCCTCGGGCGTGACCGTGTGCGTGACGCGCGCGTCGCCCGGGGCGGCGAGCTGTCCGGCGCCGACCGAGCGCACGGCCAGCACGCGCGGGTCGAGGCGGAAGGTGAGCGCCAGCAGGCCGAGCGGCGCGTCGGTCTTAAGCAGAACCTTGAGCCGCCGGCGCTCGCCGACGCGCAGGGGGCTCGGCTCGGACATCAGGCGGAGCGAGGCGGCGCTCGACGCGGACGCGGCGGCGCGGTCGGTCAGAGACTTCTCCGTGATGACCGAGACGGCCGCGGGCGCTTCGGGCGTCAGGGAGGCGTCGCGGACGCGCCCAGCCGGCTGCGACGGCTGGCCGAAAGAGAAGAGGGAATTTCCGGCCACGCGCTTGCGCGTGACGGGCTTGGGGGCTTCGGGCTTCGCCGGCTCGGGTTTCGTATCTTCGGGCCTTGTGACTTCGGCGGGCGCGTTGTCCTGACGGCCCGCGGCCGGCGACGTGAGCACGGCGTCGCGCGCGTCCGTACGCGCCTCGGGGCGGTTGACGACGCCGTTCATCAGCTCCTTCGGCGCGGGGACGAACGTCACGCCGTTCGCCTGAGTCTCAGCCGCCTGCGTCTCGGCGGTAGAGACGACGGCCGGGTCGTTCGGCGAGCTGGCGGGCTCGGTTCTCGCGTCCGTCGGACGCGCCGTCTGACGCGCCGTGACGCCGGCCGCGACTCCCGCGCGCGTCGGCACCTCGACGCTTGCGTGCGTCGGGAGCGAGCGCGCGGCGGCTAGCTGCTCCTCGCGCGCGACCTCGTTGAGCATCGCTTCGAGCGTGCCGGCCGTCGGCGTCTGGAGCGTCCCCGACGGGTGCATCTCCTCGTCCTCGGGCGTCACGGTCGAGGCGCGCATGACGTGCGGGGTGACGGCGATGACGATGTCGGTCTGCGAGTCCTCGCGGCGCGGCGCGCTGAAGAGGTTGCCGAGGACGGGGACGAGGCCGAGGATGGGAAGTCCCTGGCGTCCGCGCGACTGCTGGTTCTGCGCGACCGAGGCGATCATCATCGTGCGGTTGTTCTGGATGCGCGCCGTGCCCTCGATGTTCCGCTCGGTGAAGGTCGGCGTCAGCGCCGCCGCGCCCGCCGTCCTCGTCACGTCGTTCGACTTGATCGACATCTTCACCTGCACGTCGAGGTTCGGGAAGACCTGCGGCGTGAACTCAAGCGTCAGACCCGTCTTCTCGTACTGGATGACCGGGTAGCCGTTGCCGCCGAAGAGCCCCTGCGTCGCGCCCTGCTGCGCGTTGTTACCGTCGCCGGTCGAGACCGAGCCGTAAGGCGCGACCGCGGCCGTCTGGACGGGGACGCGCTGGCCGATGTGCGCCGTGGACTTCTCGCCGTCGAAGGCGTGAACCTGTGTCGAGGCGACGAGCCGCGTGTTGTCGCGGCGCTGCAAGGCCGAGAGCGCGGTGGGCGGGACGAGGAAGGCCGCGCCCAGGGCCGTCGGCACCGACGCGAGCGCCTGCGTGACGACCTCGCGGCTGCCGCCGAGCACGCTCAAACCCTTCTGTATGCCGCCCAGGTTCATGAGCGAGTCGCCCGTGCCGATCTGGTTGCCGAACTGCATGAGGTCTTCGCGCGAGACCTCGAAGATGTTCACGTCCATCACGACCTCGGCGCGCTCCTTGTCGATGGAGCGCAGCAGGTCGCCGACGAGCCGCACGTTCTCGGGCGTGTCGCGCACCGTGATGGAGTTGGTCGCCTTGTTGGCGGTGATCACAGGCTGGCGGCCGGCCTGCGGCGGGATGGAGGCGGTGATGAGCGTGCGCGCGTCCGCAGGGTCTACGTTGTAGAGGTAGAAGGTGCGCAGGACGAGCTGCTGGTACTGCGGGCGCTTGACCTGGTCGGCGACGACGATGGTGCGCGCCGAGAGCTTCTGGAAGAAGAGCCCCTGCGTCAGGAAGATGTAGTCGAGCGCCTGCGCGGCCGTCACGTCGAGGAGGTCTACGCTGACCTCGCGCTTCGGGAAGTCGCGGTCGAAGACGACGTTGATGCGTATCTGGCGCGCGAGATACTTGATGAACTTTTCGAGGTCGCCGCTGTACTGGATGGTCTGCAACTGCTCGTTGCGCGGGGCGGGCAGCGCCTCGTCGCGCGGCGCGCGCCCGTCGCCGCGCGAAGGCGCGGGCAGGTCGCCCACCGTGGGGTCGAAGGCGGTCGGCCGTAGCCGCGCCTCAGCCTGCGGCCTCGCGGCGGGCGCCGGTCTGGCCGCGTCCTGCTTGTTGTCCTCGCCGGTCTGAAGCTTGAAGGCGCGCTCCATCATCTTGCGCGCGAGCTCGTTCGCCGGGTCGTAGCCGTAGGCGCGGCGGAAGGCGTTGTACGCGCCCAGGTAGTCGGCGCGCTCCAGAAGCGCCGCGCCCTGCTGAGAGAACTGCTGCGAGGCGTTGAAGAGCGCGCGGCGGAGGTGTAGCTGGTACTCGCTGTTCCCCGGCTCGGCCGCGGCCGCGAGCGAGAACTCCTCGGCGGCCTTCTCCCACTGCTGCGCGGCCTCGTGCCTGAGCCCCTGCTTGAAGTTCTTCTGCCCCTTGCCCGACCACGCCGCCGCCGACGGGGCGAGCAGGCAGAGCGCGAGCAGGGCGGAGATGAGGCGAAGCGTCGTGCGCCGCGTGGGTCGTTCTGATATGCTGCCGGCCAAGTTAATACCTCCGGGAATCCGTGCGACCGGAAAGGCTGGAAGGGTTCGGAGCGGGAGTCCTCGTGACGTAAGGTCGCGTGCGGGGCGTCGGGAACGCGACGCCGGGGCTGAAAAACACTCGCCTTTGCTCAATAAATCCTGAGCAGGCATCAAGGATTAAACAGTTTTGGCAAGAGTTTGTCAAGGATATTCACTTAATTTCTGGAAATGTTAAAGACACTTCCAGAAGAGGTCGAAGCCTTCCGCGACCGCGCCTGGCGGCGCGAGCCCGAGGCACGTGTCGAGACGGCGGCCGAGGCCGAGAAACTCGTCGAGTCCGCAGGCTTCTGCGCGACGATGACGGATTCCCGGCGTCCCGGGCCTTCGCTCTACGTCGCGGTCTGCGGCCGTCGCGACGCGCACATGCCGCGCAACGTCCAGAAGGACCCGGAGAGCAGCCTGACCTGGGTTTTAAAGGACGAGTTGATGCGGCGCGGGCGCGTCTACTACGCGAAGTTGGGGAAAAGCCGGGCGACTTTTGTCGCGCCGCGACTCGTCCCGCACTTCAACGCGCTGTGGGGCGTCGCGCGCAGGGACGAGGCGAAGGCGCTCTCGGACGACGCGCGGGCGGTCTTGAAGGTTCTGCGCAAAGAGTGGGAGATGGCGACCTGCGATCTGCGCGAGGCGTCGAAGGTCACGGAGCGGCCGCGCTTCACGCGCGCGCTCGACGAGTTGCAGCGGTCGCTGAAGGTCATCCCGCAGGAGGTCTTATACGAGCCCTGGTTCACATACATCTGGGCGCTCGCCGAGGGGCGCTTCGCCGAGCACCTGTCGCGCAAGGTGAAGCGGGACGAGGCTTTGCGCGAGGTGGCGCGGGCGTACCTTGAGGGCGCGGGGATGACCCCGCTCGGCGAGTTGGCGAAGGTGACGGGGCTTTCGCGCGTGGACGCGGGGCGAGGGAATCACGCGCTGGTTGACGAGGGCTTCGCCGTCCGGGTCGAACGGGGCGTCTACAGGCTGGCGGATTTTGAGGAGCGTTTGAAGCGTCTATAACGAAGTTTCGGCCGGCTCAGACGCCGGGGCGCTCCTCGGGCGGCGGGGTCGGAAGTTGACGCATCTCGCGCTCTATCTCTTCGAGTGACTCCTGCTCCTGTCGGAGGCGGTCGAGCGTGAGCGGGCGGTTTTCGCGGACGGAGCCGAGGCGTTTGAGCGCCATCTCCGTCTCGTCCTGGCTGGCGTCGCGGCTGGCGATGGCCTCGATCATTTGGAGGCGCGCGTCCAGCTCGCGCGCGTGCTCGTCGGCCTCGCTCCGGACGCGTTCGAGCCGCAGGCGGTCTTTGTGCAAATTCTCTTCGAGCTCGGCGCGCCCGGCGGCCTGTAGACCCGAGGCGCTTTGCAGGCGGCGCTCGACCAGCTCGGCGTCGCCCCCGGCGCGTGCGACGACGCGCGCGGCCGTCACGCGCGCGGCGAGCGTCTCGCGGTAGGCGTCGGCGAGAAGCGGCTGGCGCGCCTCCATCTCGCGGAGCGCGCTGCGCTGCGCGGGCGAAAGCTCCGAGACGAAGAAGGAGAGCTCGTCGGCGGTCACGCCGTCGGCGGCCAGCCGCTCGCGCAGGCGCTTTTCCCAGAAGCGCCGGTACATGTAGACGACGAGGGCCGCGATCATCCCGAAGACCGCGAAGATGCCGAGCGAAGAGAGCGCGACGAGCAGCTCCTCGCCCGGGTTCTGGGTCGCCGTCAGGTAGCGGTACATGAAGTAGGCGGGCAGCGGAAAGGTGACGGCGAGGAAGGCGACCAGCGGCGACCAGCGCAGCAGCCAGCCCGTCATGCGGTCGCCGGAAGTGAGTCTGCCCGCCCGCTTAGTCTCGCCCAAAGTCTTCCTCCCGCCGAACTTTTTCGGCCGAAACGCGCATCAAAGCTCGTGACCGCCCTGCGACGGAGTTCTTCCTCGAAAGACGTTCTTAACTTCCGAAGCCCCACCCGCATACGTTTCGGCCGGCCGAGAGGCTATAATAGCAGAGCCAAGCGGGAGGCGAAGGGTGGCCCGAGGAGGGGCGATGAGAAGAAAGTTCAGAAAATTTGCCGCCGCGTTGCCGGCCGCGCTCGCGGCGCTGATCGTCTGCGCGTGCGCGCCCACGGCGGCCGCGCAGAAGAGGGGCGAGGGCGCCGGGCGCAACGAGCTGCGGCGCGACGTGCGCACGGTGACCATACCGGTGACGCTGCGCCTGCCCGAGCGCGCGCAGCAGGCCGAGCTGAGCTACCTCGAAGACTTACAGGTCTTCGAGGACGGCGAGCGGCAGGAGATACTCGCCATGCGCGGCGCCGGGCGCTCGCCGCTGACGCTCGCCGTGCTCATACAGGACGACCTCGTCTCGTCGCTGAGCAACGAGATAAGGGGCATCGCGGGCTTCGTGCGCAAGCTCCCGCCGGGGTCGCGCGTGATGGTCGGCTACCTCAGCTCGGGCTCACTGCGCGTCCGGCAGAAGTTCACGGGCGACCTCGAACGCGCGGCGAAGTCTCTGCGCATCCCGCTCTCTTCGACGGCCGCGTCGCCCTACAACCCGTTCGCGATCACGCGCGAGGCCGTCAAGCGTTTCGAGTCTCAGCCGGTCGGCCGCCGCGCCGTGCTGCTCGTGAGCGACGGCATCGACGTCTCGCGCGGCGTCAGCAACTCCTCGCCCGCCAACAGCGTAGACCTCCAGCGCACGATCAACGAGGCGCAGCGGCTCGGCGTGGCCGTCCACGCCATCTACGCGCCGAGCGTGGGCGGCGGCGAAGCGACGCTCGTGAGCAACGGGCAGGGGGCGCTCAGCCGGCTCTCGGACGAGACGGGCGGGCGCGCCTTCTACCAGGGGACGGGCGCCCCCGTCAGCATCGACCACTTCCTGCGCGAGGTGGACTCGCTGCTCTCAAGGCAGTTCGCGCTCACATACCTCTCGACGCACCCCGACAAGGGCTTCCACAAGGTGCGCGTCGTCGCCGGCAAGACCGAAGGCGAGATCATCCACCCGAAGGGCTACACGCGCTAGGGAAAGAAAAAGGCAAACTTCAAAAGGCGAAAGTGGAGGGGGATGGGAGGCAGCGTGCCTCCCGTCCCCCTCCACTTTCGCCTTTCGAGTTTACGCCCGTCTTACCGGGTCTGGGCGTCGGCGGTCTGCCAGCGGCCGGGCGAGGGCGCGAGCAGGCTGACCATCTCGCGGAGCGCTTCGAGGTGGTTGTTGGACAGCTCGACCTCCGCGCCGCCGACCTGCGCCGCGACCTTGCGCGCGTGCGTGAGCGCCGCGGCGTCGGCGTAGGAGAGCGAGAGCCTGACGGCGCTGACGCCTCCGGCCGGCGCGCGGAAGTTCGCGTTCGCGCCCAACGAGCGCGGCCGGCCGTCGAGCACGAGGACGAGCTGCTGCCCGGACTGAAGGCGCGAGGCGGGCGACGACGTGTAGATGACGAGGTCGAGCGTCGGCGTCCCCGGCCGCTTCGTGTTCTGGTGCATGAAGGAGGCCGCGAGGTAGTAGGCGTCGGCGCCGCGCCCGAGCGCGCGCGGGTGTTCGAGCGTCGTGCGCATCCCGCCGGCGCGTGAGTCGAAGATGGTGACTATCTGGCCGTCGTGCTTGAAGGGCGACGGCGGAGGCTTCGGGCACAGGCGCTTCTGGGGGAAGGCCGTGGCGGCGAGCATGGTCAACAGGGCGGCGGACAGAACGAGTCGGGGAAGTGAACGCATTGGGGGTTCCTCTGTGCTCCGGGGTCTAAGAAGGCTTTGGGATTAACACGGCGACAGAGGGGGGCAGGGGTCTCGGACGCAGTTGGCAGACCTGCGGGACGATTCCTTTGGAGACTCTGCGGCCGTTTCATAGGGTGTAAGTCTGAATAAAGAAGGACGGGAAGATTGCCTGCCGCCTTCCGCGTTTAAGGCGCGTCCGGGGCCGGCAGCGGGAGACTAACATCAAAGGCGAACTTTTGCCAAGAGCCGTCCGCGTAAAGATGACCGTGCGCAGTTCGCGGCAGCTTCCGTCCTCGAAAATGCTCTGGTGAGCTTCGGCCGACGCGGGAGAGAAGAACGTTTGCGCGGCTCGAAAGGGCAAGGGCGCTCCTGAAAAATCAGGGCGCCCTTAAAATATAGAACAGCGCGGCCGCGCCTGTCATTGCATTTTTTCGACAATCACGTTGCGGCCGTCCGGACTTCAGAATTTGTAGCGGTAGCGCAGCGTGACGCCGCGACCCGCGCCGTCCACGCCCCAGCTTATGCCGCGGTACTGCTTGTCGGCGATGTTCTCGAAGTCGAAGAACAACTCCGAGCGCTCGCCGAAGCGGACGGCGCCGCGCAAGCCGACCAGCCCGTAGCCGGGAAGGTATGTGAAGAGCGGGACGGGCGTGTCGTTGTTGACGACGGTCACGCCGTTGATGGTGGCGCCGACGGGCAGGAGACGGTTCTGCACCTGCGCCAGCGTCTCGCCGGTCGAGACGAGGACGCCGCCGGCCGAGCCGCACTGACCCGTCGTCCCCGGCGTCGTCACGCCGCGCACGCAGGCCCCGCGCCGGAAGAAGTTCTGTATCTGGGCGCGCGAGCGCGCGGCGCCCGTCCGGCGGTCGGAGAGGTCGAGCGACGAGAGCCGGTTCTGCCGCCCGGCGAGAACCGAGTAAGCCTCGACGAAGAAGCGCGACGTGCCGCGCGGCTGGTAGCGCAAGGAGACGAAGCCCGTGGCCGGCGGCACCCCGCCCTCGACGTTCGGCGGCAGGCCGTTGAGCAGGCTGTGCGCGCGGACGTATGTGAAGTTGCCGCCGGCGGTGAAGTCGCGCGAGAGGCGCGCGTCCGTGTTGAACTCGACGCCGTTGAAGCGCGCGTCGTCGAAGTTGACGCGGACGAGGACGGGGCTCGTCGCGGCGGCGACGAAGACGAGGCCGCTCGGCGTCTGCGTGACGATCTGCTCGCTGCCGAGGAACTGCCCCGTCGCGCCCGGCGGCAGGACGAGCGCCTGGTCGAAGTAGACGTCGTTGAGCTTGTTCGTGAAGCCGGTCAGCTCCGCGCGGAAGCGCCGGTGCGTGTAGCGGAGGCTGAGGTCGAAGCTGTCGCTCGTCTCCGGCCCGAGCCGCGTGACCGGGATGCCGGTCGAGACGGCGTCCGCGCCGGCCGTCGTCCCGACGAAGCCGCCGAGCGCGGCGGCCGTCGCGGAGTTGACCTCGAAGCCCGTGCCGACGATGCCGACGATGCCGAGGTCGGTCGTGTTCGGGCCGCGGAAGCCGCGCGCGTACTTCCCGGCGATGTCGAAGCCGCCGCCGACGGTGACGACCGCGCCGATGCGGCCTGAGAAGGCGTCGAAGCGTTCGCTGTCGTCGGGGAAGAGGGGTCTGCCCGCCACCACGGCCGCGTTCTCCGCGCGCGACTTGTAGGACGCGACGCTGTAGCGCACCGCGCCGCTCAGACGCAGGCGGTCGGGGACGACCGTGAACACGTCCTGCACGAAGGCGCCGTAAGAAAGATAGCGCGCGCCGTTGGGGATGCGCGGGCGCGAGGGCGTCACCGCGCCCGTCGCGGGGTCGGTGGTGAAGGCCGGCGCGGCGATCTTGTCGCGGTACACGTCCGCGCCGAGCGTGAGCGTGTTGCGCTCGCCAACGCGCTTGTCCATGTGGAAGTTGAAGCCGAGGACGTTGGTGCGCTCGCGCTGGTTCGTGATGGCGGCGAGCGGATTGCCCTGACCGCCCTGGTTGACGCGCTCCTCGCGCTGCCCGTTGTAGGAGAAGGTGAACTGCGCGCTGTCGAAGAAGCCGAGGTCCTGTCTGACGACGCGCGCGTAGAAGACGTCGGTCATCAGGTTGCGCAGGTCTGCGATGAGGTTGCCGTCGCCGCCGGCGAGCTGGTCGTAGCGGCGCCCCCCGTCCTGCTGGTTGCGGGAGTAGCTGACGAGCAGTTGCGTCTGGTCGTCGAGCGTGTAGTTCGCGCGGAGCAGCCCGCCGTACTGCGTGAAGGCCGTGTCGGGCAAACGCTCGCCCAGCACGTCCGAGGGGATGCCGAGGAAGCGCGTCACCGCCGCGTGCGAGTCGAGCCCCGCCGCGGGGCGGAGACGGTTGATGCGGCGCGCGTTCGTGTTGAGCAGCAGGCCGTACCTGCGCGTGCCGTAGGTCAGCAGGGCGTTCCCGCCGAAGCCGTTGGTCGGCGACGTGTAGAAGACGTTCGTCGCGCCGTGCCACTCGCCGTCGCCCCCGCCGTAGGCGGGCGACTGCGAGATGAAGTTGACGACGCCGCCGAGCACGTCCGAGCCGTACTGCGAGCTGTTCGGCCCGCGCAGGATTTCGACCGCCTCAAGGCTCGAAGGCTCGATGAGGCTGAAGAAGGTGCCGACGCCGCCGCGCTGCGCGCTCGTCGTGTAGCGCACGCCGTCCACGTAGACGGCGACGTTCCTTCCGGTCAGCCCGCGCACGAAGACCGCGCTCAAAGACGGGCTCGTGCGCTGTAGGTTGACGCCCGGCTCCTCGTCCACGACCTGCGCGACGACCTCGGGCGCGCGCTGGGCGATCTCTTCTTCGGGGATGATGTTGACCGGCTGCGCGGTGTTGCGCGCGTCCGTGACCTGCCCCGCCTCGGCCGTCACGGTGACGTTCTCGGCGAGCGTCTCGACTTCGAGCGTGATCGAGAGGCTCGCCGTCCGGCTGGAGGCGAGTTCGACGGGGACGCGGCGCGTGGCGAAGTCCTTGCGCGAGACGCGCAGGACGTAGGTGCCCGGCGCGACCGATTCGAGCCGGAAGCGTCCTTCGCTGTTCGTCTCGCCGGCCGCGACCAGAGCCTGCCGCGCGTCCATGAGGTAGACGCGAGCGCCCGCGAGCGCCCCGCCCGAGGCGTCGGCCACCGTGCCCTCGACGACGCCCTGCGTCGCCTGCCGCGCCGACACACGCGGCGTCGGCGCGCACGCGAGCAGCGCACACAGGCAGATTACAAACGGCCTCACTCTCATCATCTTTAAACTCCCGTGTGAACTTTGTCGCGGCGGTGCCGGCCGAACACGGCCGCGCCCCGGCGGGCACGACCGGCCGAGAGGGCGGCTCGGCCGACTGCTTTCGTGAAGACGGAACGGCTGTCCGAACGACCCAAGTTAAACGTTCGGCCCAGTTACTACCAGCCGCCGTAGTTGAGCCGCGCCCGCCGCGCGGGCTCAGAAGGCTTTTCAGCTCAGTGGTAAACGGGAGGGAGTTTGAAGGCGCGCGCGGCGTCAGCTCAGATGTTCGACGACGTGCTCGATGGCCGCGTGCGTGGCGCGCAGGACTTCGGGGTGCGTGAGCAGGGGCGCGGCCGACGCGCAGAGCGAGATGCAGAGCGCCGCCCGCAGCGTGCGCGAGGCTCGGAGTCCCTCCGGCGCGCGCGCGGACTCGGGAGAAGAGGCGAGGCGCAGGAGCGCGCGGACGCGTTGCGAGATGCCGTCGTCCTCGCCCCCGCCGAGCAGGTGCGCCCCTGCGGGCAGCGTCGGCGTCGCGCCGGCGGGAATCAGCTTCGAGATTTTGACGAGCGCCGAGGCGAGGTCGAGCGCGGCGCCCGGGCCGTCCGCCGCCGCGAACTCGTCCGCCGCAAGCTCCGAATCGCGCTGCCACTCGCGCCGCAGAGAGCGCCCGAGCGGGGCCAGCGGCAGGAGCGCATCCTGCCCGGCCTGTAACACCGCGCGCTTCAGGTTGTCGCGCGCCTCGACGTGCCCGCGCTCGTGCGCCAGCGCCGAGGCGAGTTCGCCGTCAGTGAGCGCGTCGAAAAGCTGCGAGGCGATGAACAGGCGCGGCCGCAGGACGCCGATGACCGCGATGACCGGGAAGCGGTGCCGTATGCGATAGGCCGGGACGAGAACGCCTTCCGCCGCGAACGGCTCCGCGTGGCGCATCCAGTCACGCACGAGCCGCCGCGTCGCCAGCCACGTCCGCGCCACGCGCCAGAAGGCCCACAGCACGCCGGCCGCCGACACGGCCGAGAGCAGCAGGAGCTTCGAGCCGACCTCCTCTTCGGTGTCGTGCGGTTCGTGCAGGATGTACGCGGGAAGGACGAGCGCGAAGACGAACGCGGCGGCGAGCGCCGGCGGCGTCACGCGCAGGGCGAAGAGGAGTCGCGCGCGCACGGACGCAGGCTTATGCGCGACGCGCGGCGCGAGCACTCGCCAGATTAAGTCGGCCAGCGCCGAGGCGAAGGCGTTGAGCGCGAGGAGCGCGGAGAGCGCCAGGCATGTCCCGAGCAGAAGATACAAGGCCGCTTACTCCCGTCCGCGCAGCTCGCGCCTCTTCTCCTCGACCAGCCGGTGCAGCTCGTCCAGAAGCGCGCGGTCGTGCTCGCTCACCGCGTCCACGATGCACGCGAGCAGGGGCTCCGCCCCGCCGCTCCGGTCGAGCAAATCGCCGAGCACGTCCTCGGCCACGCCGCGCTCGAACTCCTCGCGCGTGACGCGCGGCGTGTAGAGGTACGCGCGCCCCTCCTTCTCGCGCGCGAGCAGCCCCTTCTTGAAGAGGCGGTCGAGCGTCGTCATCCAGGTCGTGTAGGCCGTGCGCTCGCCGAAGGCGCGGAAGATGTCGCTCGCGCTGACGCGCCCGCGCCGCCAGACCTCCTCCATCACGGTCTTCTCCAGCTTGCCGAGCGCAGAGCCGACCACCTCGCGCGGTCGCCTGAAACCGAAGAGCGTGAACTGCGGCACTTTCATCTTCGAGGAAGCCTTCAGCTTTTTTAGAAATGAGACGCGGCCGCGGGTCGCGGCCGGGCGTTACGTGAAATTTGGTGGGGCGGCTAGTGGGGCTCGAACCCACGGCCTCCTAATCCACAGTCAGGCGCTCTAACCGACTGAGCTATAGCCGCCACAAAGGGGAAGCGAACGGAAACCCAATACTAACAACCGCGCCCTCACGATGACAAGTTGGCCGGGGTGCGTGGTCGCAACCGGCTCCACCGAATACCCCCGGCAGGACTCGAACCTGCGACCCTCTGCTTAGAAGGCAGATGCTCTATCCGACTGAGCTACGGGAGCGCGTGCGCCGTTCGCGGCTGAATGTTAGCACGCACACCTTTGCTGGTAAAACTGCTCGGCGGCGCGGACGGGCTAGACCTGAAAACGTGACGGGATTTTGAAAAGTCGCGGGCGCGGGCTGTGGTAAAGTGTGCGGACTATGGGAGATTGGGTTGAGCCGAAGGGGAAACTCCTGCGCTGGATCGTATTGGTGTTGGCGACCCTTGCGCTGCTGCGGCTGTGCTGGCTGATGCTGCTGCCGTTCATCGAGGTGGTGCTCTGGGCCGTCGTCCTCGTCATCGTCTTCTTCCCCATCCACAGGCGCATCCTCGCGCGCGTCGGGAGCCCCGGCTGGAGCGCCGTGCTTTCCTGCCTGCTCGTCATCGTCGTCATCCTCGTCCCGCTCACGCTGCTGACCCTCGCCGTCGTCAACGAGATGGCGGACTTCGCGCAGATGCTCCAGCCCAAGCCGGACGGCACGGGCGGGGCGGCGGGCGCGGCGGCCGGCCTGCTCGACCCGAACTCGCCCTACCTCGGCCCCGTAGTGCGCTGGCTGGGTCAGTACGTCGACCTGAACAAGTTCGCCTCGCAGGAGTTCATCGCCGACCGCCTGAAGGGCGTCAGCGGCGCGATAGCCGCGCGCACGCTCGGCGTCGTCGGCGGCGCGGTCGGTTTCGTCGTCGAGGTCTTCTTCGTCATCTTCACGATGTACTACCTCTTCCGCGACGGCGAACGCATGCGCGCGGCCGCCTACGAGATGGTGCCGCTCAGCGGTAAGCAGGCGCGCGAGATTTTCGACCGCACGGGCGAGGTCATCTCGGCGAGCGTCTACGGGGTGCTCGTCATCGCCGTCATCCAGGGCGTGCTCGGCGGGCTGGCCTTCTGGGCGCTGGGGCTGCCGTCGCCGCTGCTGTGGGGCGTCGTGATGATCTTCCTCTCGATGATCCCGATGCTCGGCGCCTTCATCGTCTGGGTGCCGGCGGCCCTCTACCTGGGACTCACGGGCCACTGGGGCAAGGCGCTGGCGCTGGCCGTGTGGGGCGGGCTAATCATCGGCAGCGTCGACAACTTCCTCCGGCCCAAGCTCGTCGGCGAGAGGACGCGCCTGCACGAACTGCTCATCTTCTTCTCCGTGCTCGGCGGCCTACAGGTCTTCGGCGTCCTCGGCATCGTCCTCGGCCCCGTCATCGTCGCCCTCACCATCGCGCTCCTCGACGTGCTCCGCCACGTAGACGGCCACAAGCCGGGGACGCCCGAGCGCGACACGCTCCTCGAACAGCAGTCGGAGCTTCGCGCCGAGCCCGGGGCGTCCTCCTGAACGAACCCGCCCAGATGAGCGCCGAAGAGTTCGACAACCCCTGGCAGAAGGTCTCGACGCGGGTCGTGTACGACAACCCCTGGATACGCGTGCGCGAGGACGAGGTGGTGCGACCCGACGGCCGGCCCGGAATCTACGGCGTGGTGCATTTTAAGAACGTCGCCGTCGGCGTGCTGGCCGTCGAGGACGGGATGCTCTACCTCGTCGGGCAGTACCGTTACCCGCTCGAACGCTACTCCTGGGAGATACCCGAAGGGGGCTGCCCCGAAGGCGAAGACCCTTCGGGGGCGGCGCGCAGGGAACTGGAGGAGGAGACGGGCCTGCGCGCGAGCCGCTGGACGAAGATGGGCGAGGCGCACCTCTCGAACTCGGTCTCGGACGAACTAGCGGTCTGGTTTCTGGCCGAGGGGCTTGAGCAGGGCGAGCGACGCCCAGAGGGGACGGAAAGGCTACAGGTGCGGCGCGTGAGCCTGTCGGAGGCGCTAGGGATGGTCAACTCGGGCGAGATTACCGACGCCATCAGCGTGCTCGCGATACAGCAACTCGTGCTCCGCCGACAACTTGCGTGAAGTCACGTCCCGGGCCCCCGCCCGTCCGCCGTTAAAATCTTCGGGTAAAAAAAGGGAATGCCGCCGGGGTTTAACCGGCGGCATTCACGAATTTCTCAGGGCAAGTGCTGCCGAAAGCCGTTTCAGGCAGCGTTGTTGAAAGTTTCGGCGAAGACGCGGCGACCGTTGAGGGCGTCGTCGATGATCTCGCGGACGGCGGCGACATCCGGATTGACGTCCATGCGGTCGCAAGCACGCAGGTGGCGAATGATCCCCTCGGTCGCGATGTCGAGGGCGGGTCCGCCCAGCTTGGAGTAACGGCGCGCCTGAATGTGGTCGATCATCTTCAGCCGTTCTGCCAGCGGAAATCTCTCGGTAGCAATCACTTTTCCTCAGCTCCTTATTTTTTCGGGCCCCCGAAAATACAACTCGGCGGTGGGCTCTGTATTGATGACAATTTAGATGCTTCCGGGAATCGAAGGGATGCGAATCCATTACATTCCCCGGAATTTTCACACAATCCAGCCCACCGTTTGTATTACTCCACACCCTGTAGGGGATAAAGGGGGCCAGAAGAAAAACGCATTCTACATTGAAATTATTTAGATTGCCAGAATTTTTTTCAGTCCATCCCGGGGCGTTTACGGCGGGACGCGCGGGCGGCAAAAAAGAGGACCAAGGGGTTCGCTAAACGCTTGTCGTTAAAGAAGATAAGTAAGCGGAATTAAAGGGGTTGGGCGTTCGACGCGGGTGTGGGCGGGAGGAGCGTCCGGGAGACGAAAAGACGCCGGCGAAGTCGAAAGGCAAAAATAGCCTGCCGAAACCCGCCGGCGATCTTTTCGGGTATCTGGAGAAGTATGACCGGAGTTGGTGGACGACCGACTACTTCTTGGGGACGACGGAGTCCTTGATGCCCTTGACCAGACGAAACTTGACCGTCGTCTTGGCCGGAATCTGGATCGTCTCGCCCGTCTGAGGGTTACGGCCTTCGCGAGCCTTGCGCTCGGAGAGAACCAACTTGCCGAAGCCCGGGAGCAGGAATTCGCCGTTCGACTTGACCTCGCTGGTCGCCAGGTTGGAAAGCTCATCGAAAAGCTCCTTCACCTGCGCCCGCTTGAGGTCGAATTTCTCGGCGAAGTGGTTGACCACTTCGGACTGTGACATGCGCTTCTTGCCTGCTTTCGACGCCATTGGGTTGTGCACTACCTCCTGAAAATTCGGGAAGAAATCAAAAAGCTTGCGTCAGGACATATATCACACACGCCGGCCTTGCGTCTCGAAAAAATGCCCCTTTTCGCCAATTTTCTAAAAAAAAATAGTAGAAACCGGCCGCCACGCCCCACCCCGACCCGACGCCTGACGCCGGGCCGGACGGACTTTCACACGGCGTCGGGCGCGGCCGTCAAGGCGCGCGAGCCTGCTAAAGGCCGCGGGGAGTTTGAGTTACGTATCTTTCGACCCGGGGGCGTTATCCTCCACGAAGGTTTTGCCTCCCGGGTGAGAAGGGAATAAACTGTCGGCAAAGCGGTTTTCATCAACAAACTGGGGGTTGCGAGCCTTGACTCCATTTCGCGGGGAAAGCGTACAGACCGTCGAGACGAAGCCCTTCGAGGGGCAGCGGCCGGGCACTTCCGGGTTGCGTAAGAAGACGCGCGTCTTCATGCAGCCGGGCTACCTTGAGAACTTCGTGCAGTCGGTCTTCGACGCCGTGCGCGCCGAGGCGGGCGGCGACTTCCGTAAGGAGACGCTCGTGGTCGGGGGCGACGGTCGGTTCTACAACCGCGAGGCCGTCCAGGTAATCATCCGCATGGCCGCCGCCAACGGGTTCGGACGCCTGCTCGTCGGGCGCGCCGGCATCCTCTCGACGCCGGCGGTCTCGGCCGTCATACGCACACGCCGGGCCTTCGGCGGACTCGTCCTTTCGGCTAGCCACAACCCCGGCGGCCCAGACGAAGACTTCGGCATCAAGTACAACACGCGCAACGGCGGCCCCGCGCCCGAGTCCGTGACCGAGCGCGCCTACGCCGAGACGCAGACCATCACGCGCTACCTCACGCTCAGGCACCCGGACGTTGACCTGGAGAAAGAGGGGAGCGTGCGCGTGGGCGAGACCGAGGTCGTCTGTATCGACCCGCTCGAAGACTACACGGCCGTGATGGAGAGCCTGTTCGACTTCGACGCCCTGCGCGAATATTTCGCCTCGGGGCACCGGATGCTCTTCGACGCGATGAGCGCCGTGACCGGCCCATACGCCACGCACATCCTCGAAGGCCGTCTGGGCGCGCCGGCCGGGACGGTCTTGAACGGGACGCCGCTGCCCGACTTCGGAGGCCACCACCCGGACCCGAACCTCGTCCACGCGGCGGAACTCGTCCTGCGCATGAGCGGCCGTGAAGCGCCCGACTTCGGCGCGGCGTGCGACGGCGACGGCGACCGCAACCTGATTCTCGGGCGCGACTTCTTCGTCTCGCCCGGCGACTCTCTGGCCGTCATCGCCGAGCACGCGCGCGAGTGCATCCCGGGATACGCCGGGGGGCTGGCGGGCGCTGCGCGCTCGATGCCGACGAGCACGGCCGTCGACCGCGTCGCCGAAGCCTTGGGCATCAAGTGTTACGAGACGCCGACGGGCTGGAAGTTCTTCGGCAACCTTCTGGACGCGGGGCTCGCCACCGTCTGCGGCGAGGAGAGCTTCGGCACGGGGTCGAACCACGTGCGCGAGAAGGACGGGCTGTGGGCCGTCCTGTGCTGGCTCTCGATTCTGGCGAAGACGGGGAAGTCGGTCGAGGATGTGGTGCGCGACCACTGGCGCAGGTTCGGGCGCAGCTACTACCAGCGGCACGACTACGAGGCGCTCGACGCGGCGGCGGCGGCCGAGATGATGTCGGGCGTGACCGAGAGCCTTCGCGACCTCGCCGGGACTCCGCTCGCCGGGAGCCGCGTCGAGCGCGCGGACGAGTTCGGCTACACGGACCCCGTGGACGGCAGCACGACTTCGCGGCAGGGCGTGCGCATCTTCCTCGAAGACGGCTCGCGCGCGGTGCTGCGCCTGTCGGGCACGGGCACGGCGGGCGCGACGCTGCGCGTCTACCTCGAACGCTTCCGCGACGACGGCGGCGCGGGCGACGTGGAAGAAATCCTCGGCCCGCTCACGCGCGGCGTCCGCGAGATGCTACGCCTGCGCGAACGCTTCGGCACCGACGAGCCGACCGTCGTCACGTAGAAGAACAGAACCGCGAGCCGGAGCGGGCGGGACGGCGTTCCGAGTGGCGAGCCTTTATCGGAGCACGCACCCGCCCGCCACCGCTCGCGATTCCGTCTCCGCGTCCGCGTGGTGAATCTTTTGTCCCACAATCTCAAAGCAGGGCGCACACAGACCCGCCGCGCCGCGTAGTATCATCCACGCTTTATGGGAGGACGGATCTCAGACGACGCGCCGACGCTTGCGATGTCTTCGCGAAGGCGTCTGGCGGTGACGCTCGGGGTCATCACGGGGATGTTTCTGGCCGCGCTCGAAGCGACCGTGGTGGGGACGGCGATGCCGACTGTCATCGCCTCGCTCGGCGGCCTGAGCCATTACAGTTGGGTCTTCTCGGCCTACCTCATCACCTCTACGGTGACGGTGCCGGTCTGGGGCAAGCTCTCCGACCTCTACGGCCGCCGCCTCTTCTTCCAACTCGGCGTCGCGGTCTTCCTCCTCGGCTCGGTGCTCTCGGGACTGTCGGCGTCGATGACGCAGCTCATCGTCTTCCGCGCGGTGCAGGGTCTCGGCGCGGGCGCGCTCATCCCGCTCGGGATGACGATCATCGGCGACGTGTACACGGTCGAGGAGCGCGCGCGGATGCAGGCGTTCTTCAGCGGCGTGTGGGGGATTTCGAGCGTCATCGGCCCCGTCGTCGGCGGGTTCATCACCGACCAGCTCTCCTGGCGCTGGGTCTTCTACATCAACGTGCCCTTCGGCATCCTCGCCGCCGTCATCATGCAGCTCGCGCTCAAGGAGCCGAAGCGCACGGAGCGGCCTTCAATCGACTACGCGGGCGCGGCGCTTTTGATGGCCTCGATCACGCTGCTGATGCTGGGGCTCGTCGAGGGCGGGGCGACGCTCAGGGAGTTCGCCTCGGCGCGCAACCTCGCGCTGGTGGCGGCGGCGGGCGTCCTGGGCGCGGTCTTCATCTACGTCGAGCGGCGCGCGCGAGACCCCATCGTGCCGCTCGGGCTTTTCCGCAACCGCGTCGTCGCGGTCGGGGTGTCGGTGGGGTTCCTGGCGGGCGTGGCGATGTTCGGCGCGATCTCGTTCGTGCCGCTGTTCGCGCAGGGCGCTCTGGGCTCGACGGCGACCGAGGCCGGGTCTTTGCTGACGCCGCTCATGCTGAGCTGGGTCGGGCTCTCGGTGGTCGGCGGGCGGCTGCTGCTGCGGGTCGGCTACAGGCCGACGACGTTGGCCGGGCTCTTTCTGCTGACGCTCGGCTTCGCGCTGCTGTCGAGCTTCCAGCGGACGACGCCGCGCGTGTGGCTCTACGTCGATCTGATTCTCATCGGGGCGGGGCTGGGGCTGACGATGCTGACGCTGCTCATCGCGGTGCAGCAGTCGGTCGCGCGCTCGCAGCTAGGCGTCGCGACTTCGCTCAACCAGTTCTCGCGCTCCATCGGCGGCGCGGTCGGCGTCGCCATCATGGGCGCGGTGCTGTCGGCCGGGCTCGCCTCGCACCTGCAAGAGTTCGCGCGCACGTCGGGCGGCACGCTGACGCCGGAGCGCGCGTCGGAGCTGGCCTCGAACCCGAACGCGCTCATCGAGCCAGAGGCGCGCGCCGCGCTCCCGCCCGCCGTGCTCGACGAGCTACAGGAGGCGATGGCCTCTTCGATTCACAAAGTCTTCTGGACGGGGACTGCGCTCGCCGCCCTCGCGCTGCTCGTCGCATTCCTACTCCCGCGCAGCAGCGACCCAAACGTCGCCCCGCCCGACGAACAGACCTGCGGCGCCGAGACCGGCGAGCGCATGGTCATCGCCGAGTTCGCCACGCTCGAACCCGAAGACGAACCCGTCGCCTCGAAAGGGAGTTAACTCAAAGGCTTGAGATGAAGGGAAGGTAATCGGGGCGGCAGGATTTGAACCTGCGACCTCTCGGTCCCAAACCGAGCGCGCTACCAGGCTACGCTACGCCCCGCCGTCAAGCTGCGACCAAAGCTCTCGCCGTTTGACTGTCGGCATTCTAAAGATCGCCTCATCAAAGGGTCAAGCCGGTGTCTAGTCGAGGTCTAGTCGGTGTGGCGCGCGCGGAGGTGGCGGACGGCTTTCGCGAGAGCGAGTGCGCGGTGGCTGAGCGAGTGTTTGACCTGTAGGGGCAGCTCGCCGAAGGTCTTGTCATAACCTTCGGGAACGAAGAGCGGGTCGTAGCCGAAGCCGCCGGTGCCGCGCGGCGCGCGGGCGATGCGGCCCTCGCAGACGCCCTCGAAGGTCTCGATTGTGCCCGCGGAAGGGTCTGCGACGGCGATGACGCAGACGAAGCGCGCGCGGCGGTCGGCGCCCCCGGCCGCCTCGACCTCCGCGAGCAGTTTCGCCATGCGCTCGGCGTAGGTCGCGCCGGCGCCCGCGTAGCGCGCGGAGTAGACGCCGGGCGCGCCGCCGAGCGCGTCCACGGCGAGGCCGGAGTCGTCGGAGAGAGTCAGCAGGCCGGCGTGCGAAGAGTAGTGGAGCGCCTTGAGGACGGCGTTCTCGGCGAAGGTCGTCCCCGTCTCCTCGGCTTCGGCGACGCCGCCGAACTCGGAGAGCAGGCGCAGCCGTAGCGGCGCGCCCGAGAGGAGCTGCGAAAGCTCCCTG
>DASWNR010000344.1:0-19403 GCA_036399155.1 Pyrinomonadaceae bacterium | reverse complement strand
TGAGAGGCGGGGAGACGGCTTTGAAGACGTGAATCTTCAAAGCCGTCTCCCCGCCTCTCCGTGGGTTAACTCTTGTGGGCGAAACCCGGCCGCGCGGCCTTCACCTCACGGACAGCCTCGACCTGATGCGGCGGAACTCTTCGTAGTCGTGCGCGCGGGCCGGCGCGGGTTTCAGCCCGGCGGCGATTCCGCCGATGGCGGCGACGCGGCTCGCGGGGTCGGGGTGGTCGCCCTGCTCCTCGCGGGCGCTGCGGCCGCCGTCCTCGTAGAGCCTCTCGAAGAACTCGGCCATGTCGCGCGGGTCGTAGCCGGCGGCGGCCATCAGCCGCGCGCCCTCCGCGTCGGCCTGCGCCTCCGCGTCGCGGTTCGACTCAAGGAAGAACTTGTTGGCACCCGCGCCGCCGACGACCGCAGCCAGACGCCCCACGTCGCCCCGCAAGGCGACCGACAGCGCGCCCAGCGCGTTCAGCCCGGTCTTGGCGAGGTAGGCGCGCGTCGCCTGCGTCGTCCCGTGGCGGAGCGAGACGTGTGCTATCTCGTGCGCGAGCACGCCCGCCAGCTCGCCCTCGCTGCGCGCGGCCTCTATCGCGCCCTGGTTGACGAAGACGTAGCCGCCCGGCAGCGCGAAGGCGTTGACCTCCGGCGAGGCGACGACGATGAACTTGTACGGGAACCTGTAGCCCGGCGCTTCGGCCGCCAGACGCTCGCCGAGACGCTGCACGTACGCCCCGGCGCGCTCGTCCCGGACGACGACGAGCTGCCGCCGAATCTCCTCGGCCGAAGCCTCGCCCAGCTCGATATCCTGCTCGGGGCTGAAGAGGTTGAAGCCGGCGCGCGTCCGCGTCTCCGACGCGCGCCCGAGACCCGCCCCCGCCAGCAAGCCCCCGCACGCCGTCTGCAACGTCAGCAGGGCCAACACAACCCACCCCGTAACCTTGCGCGCGCGCGTCAAACCCCGAAACCTCCCCACGAACGTCTTCCGTTTTCGCGCCCGACGGGCGCCGTCCCGACTGACTCTGCAAACACCGGGCCGCGACGGCGTGCCCCGGCTTAAGCCCCGAAAACGGCGGGAGTTGCGGCCGCGACGGGGCGTCCCGCCGCGCGACTTGTAGTCAAACAGAACACGCCGCGTGCCTCTGGCAATACGATAAGTGACACAGAAAGCGCGGGGCCGCGCCGCGCGCCCGGTCTACCCTGCCCACGCTCGCGCAGGGACTGACTACCGTCTACTGTCTACTGATTCCATCACCCACTGACCGAGGGCGCGACCTTGCCGGAGAAGTCTGTGGGGGCGTCCCTGTCACCGTCGTCGCCGCCGGGCCGCGCCGCGAACTTCTCCGACCAGCGCACGCGCCCCGTGATCTGCATGACGACGAAGAGCGTCAGGATGGAGCCGACCGTGACGGCGAGCCCCGTGAAGCCCTTGAAGAAGAACGCGTACGAGAACATCACCAGGTAGATGAACTGCGCGAGCCCCGCCTCGCGCGCCGCAAAGCGCGTCCCCACCACCAGCCTCAGGTAGCTGATGACGAGGAAAATCGACACCACCGACGACGCGGCGAACGCGGCGTGTATCGAGACGTGGTCGACGAGGTAAGCGAGCAGCAGGTGGAACGAGAAGAAGGCCGCCGCGAGGAAGAAGTAGTTCATCGGGTGCAGCTCTATCCCGCGCATCGTCGTGATGATGAACATCAGGAAGAAGAAGAAGAAGAGCGACACCGGCGCGAAGAAGCTGATGCGCCCCGCGAGCGGCCCGGGCTGCAACTTCTCGGGCATCGCCATCCCGATCTGGAAGCCCGAGACGAGGTTCTTGTAGTTCCACTCAAGCTCCCACCCGCCGCCGGTCTCGCGCTTCTCCGAAGGCGACAGAGTGTTCTCGGGGAAGTCGATCTCCTTGAAGTCCGTCGCGATGCGCATGCGGAAGTCGCGCACCTGCGCCACGTCGCCGCCGAAGTTGTAGCGCCAGTCGTTCAACCCCTGCGAGCGGTAGGCCACGCGCAGCGTCGCCGTCTCGCCCGCCTTGACCGTGACCGTCCCCGCCGCCGTGTTGTTCCCGCTCGTGAGCACGACGGGCGCGCCGTCCACCGTGAAGACGAGGTCGTCGTAGATGGCTCGCTCGGCCGGGAACTTGAGCGTGAAGGTCACCTTGTCCTGGTTCGTCGTGTTGCGGAAGGCGTAGACGCCCTCGAACCCGACCCTGTATGTGCTGTACCAGAGCAAGCCCTTCTGCCTGTGTTCGAGCCCGAGCCGCACGTCGACGCGGCCCGACTCAAGCGGCAGCGTCTCGGTCGTCAGCACCGACTCGGTGACGACCTTCAGCTTGCCGTTCTCTACCGTCTCGGTCGTCTTCGGCACCTTGCGCTCGACCGTCGCGGCGGGCGGCGCCTGCGTCTGCGGCGCGCCCCACAAGGAGGCGACCTCGCCCTTGAGCACCGAGTCCGTGTCGTACGTGCGCGAGAAGATGGTCGCGCCGAGAATCATCCACGCGGCGGACGCGCACGCGAAGATGAAGGCGATGGCTACGATGCGCTTGAACATGCTCTTTCCACACTCCTGCTTTTAAGTTGCCCCGTGCGTTCGGGCCGATTAAAACCCGAAGCCCCGAGCGCCGCATCGGACTGAGCCACGGCGCGCGCCTGTGGCTTCCCACGACGACGCCCCGCGGCTCAGACTGCCGCGCGGCTCTCGCCGGCCTTGAGACTCGGGCGCGCGGGCGCGGCGTCGGGGAACGAGCCGCGCCCGTAGAAGACGTGTCGCGCGAGCGAGTCGAACGGCGCGAGGCGCGAGACGGCGCAGGCCGCTTCGAGCAGCGCGGGACTTCGGACGTGAGACAGCGCCCTCCTCATCAACAGGCGCGAGAAGAAGTGCGGGCGGAAGAGCGCGCCCGAGTAGCGCGCGAGCGCCGCCTCGTCGCCCGTCGAGAGGTAGTCGGCGGCGACCTCGGCGGCGAGGCTCGACAGGCGCATGCACGGGTCGAGCCCGCCCGCCGTCAGCGGCGAGACCGCGCCCGCCGCGTCGCCGACGAGCAGCCCCCGCCGGCAGGCAATCTTCTTGAGAACGCCGCCCACGGGGATGCGCCCGCCGCGGCGCTCGATTTTGCGGGCGCGCGTGAAGTCGAAGCGGCGCGCGACCTCCGCGCGGAACTCTTCGAGCGAGCGCGCGGGGTCGAAGTTCTGCGCGTAGCCGCCCACGCCGACGTGCGTCTCCTCGCCGTCGCACACGACCCACGCGAGGTAGCCGGGCGCGAGCCTCGGGTCGAGGAAGCAGTGGAAGCAGGGCTCGCCCTCGGGCGGCACGCCGCGGAACACGTCCTCGACACCGACTATCCACTCGCGGTTCTCGTCGAGCCCGAGGTCGCGCGCGACGCGCGAGCGCGCGCCGTCGCCGCCGAGAAGGAATCGCGCCGCGACCCGTCTAACGACGCCCGCGCGTTCGAGCCGCACGACGGAGCCGCCGCCCTCGTCCCCGAGCCCGCCCGCGTCCTCAAGCCCCGCGTAGCGCGTCGCGGGCGACCAGGCCGCGCGCGCGTCCAGACACTCTTCGAGCATGCGCGCGTAGAGGCGTCCCATGCGGCCGACGCGGAACTCGTCGTGCCCGCTCTCCAGAACCTGCGCGCGCCGCGCGGGCGAGTAGAGCTTGACGCGGCGGACGGGCGGCCCCAGACAGTCGCGCGGCAGGTCGAAGTCTTCGAGCGTGCGGCGGACGAAGATGCCCGTCGTGTGCACCGCGTCCTCGACCGAGTTCTTCCGGTCGACGAGCAGCACGCGCGCGCCCCCGCGCGACAGAAGCCTCGTCGCCTGAAGCCCGGCGAGGCCCGCCCCCACCACAACCACGTCGAAACGTTCCACCTGACTTCCCCCTTCGTCAAAACTCAAAAAGTCTCCAGAGCCGCGTGAGCGCCGGCGCACCCAGCGCGAAAACGAACCCGAGCGCGAACCCCGCGGCCTCGCGCCAGCCCATGTCGTCGGTCGAGCGGCCGAGCGCCGCCGCGCGCCAGCCGTTGCGCAGGTAGACGACCGCCGTCGGGAAGGGTATGAAGCCGAAGACGCCGACGAAGAAGACGATGAGCCCCAGCAGGCTGAACGGCAGTATCGCCACGCCGACCGCGAGCGAGAAGAGGCTGCCCGCGATTAGCACCCCGCCCAGCGCCGCCGGAGGCCGCCCGGCGCCGCCCGACCTCAGGAGCCACCCGGCGAGCGCCACCATCTCCAACGTGCTGACCGTGTAGGCGTAGGGCTGCCAGCGCCCGTAGATGCCACCGAACTCCACGTGCCATTCCCGGAACACGACGGGGTCGAAGTAGAAGCACAGGACCGGGAGAATAATCCCGAACGCGATGTCGAAACGCCTCTGCGCCGGCGTCACGTTCTCCGCGAACTGCCTCCGCCAGAAGCCCCGCCCCGGCGACGCGGCGCCCGCGTCCAAGTGCGCGGGCGCGTCCAAGTGCGCGGGACGAAAATCAAGCTCGTACATGCACTCCCTCCCCCGAAAGCCCGCGCCGGTTCGCGGGTCGAATCCCGGCTCGGTCGTGTAAGACTCGCCCGGGCGAGGCGAGGCGTCGAGCGGCATACCCACACCGCCCTTCCGAGGCTAACGCGCCCACGCTTTCATCGGACACGTCGTCCGGACGCCTAAAGCAAAGCCCTTTGCGTTACAAAGCAACAGGGCAAAAAAATTCGGGCACCGGCGGCCCGACTCCCCTTGCCACGTCTTGTCTCACCCGCCGCGCGCGGCGCGGATGACGCTCTCCATGTGGCCCAGATAGCTTTCGAGCGCGCGCCGCCCGGCGGCCGTAAGCTTGTATTGGGTCTTCGGGACGCGCCCCTCGAACGACTTTGTACAGACGACGTACTGCGCCTCTTCGAGCTTGCGCGCGTGCACGCTCAGGTTGCCGTCCGTGGTGTTCAGGAGTTGTTTGAGGTCGTTGAAGGTGAGCGATTCGTTGACGGCGAGCGCGCTGACGATGGCGAGCCGGACGCGTTCGTGTATGAGGCGGTCTAGTTCGGCGGCGGCGGCCGGCCCGTCGGTGGGCTTGTTGCGCGCGGGCTCGCGTAAATTCTCGCGCGCGCCCGCCTTCGCCGTGGTCTGATCCTTCGCAAGTGCGTTCTGTCTAGCCACCGTAGTTCCTCGCTATGTGTAGTCCGAAGATGACGTGGAGCAGCCCGAAGCCCGCGGCCATCAGCGCGTCGCCCCAGCCCGAGGGCAGGAACAGCGCGCCCGCCCCGAGGAACATGAAGCAGAGCCCCATGACGGGCACGGGTCGCACCGAGAAGGCGCCGCCCGTGACGACGCCCGTGCCGTAGAGCAGGAGCCATAGCCCCGGGAGTAGCGCGGAGAGCCCCGCGCGGTAGAAGACGACCGTGAGGAGCGCGCCGACGACCATCGGCGGCGTCAGGTTGATGATGAGCTTGCGCCCGGGGCGCGACAGGAGCGAGGTGTCCGAGGCGTGAGCCTTGCGGTACATCGTCCACCCGGCGATGCAGGCGGAGACGGCCGCCTCGACCATCCAGACCGCGAACCAGTCGGCGAAAGCCCTCTGCTGCGAGGCGACGAGCGCCGCGAACAGCGCCGTGACGCCGATGGCGACCTGCCCCCAGCCGGGGACGGCCGTGAAGGCGGAGGCGCGCTCCATCGTCTCGCGGATGAAGCGCAGGTTGTCCATCGCGCGGTCGTGGAGCGCCGGCGGCCGCGAAGCCTCGTCCGGCCTCGGCTTCTCGAATGTGTGGACGACTGCCATGCCGCCACGGAAAATACACCGCGCCGAGCGACCCTGTCAAGTGCTTTACGCAATAAAGCCGCCCGGCGAAAGTCGCGCTTTTCGCTTCGCGCCCGCCGATTTGTTAGCATGGGCGCGGCGTAAAAATAAGGCCGGAGGAGAACGATTTGGGCGCTCGTGTAGAGGGTTTACCCGGCGGGGTCGGGTTCGTCGCGGAGGAGGGGGGCGTGCGCGAGTTCAGGCTCGCGAACGGGCTGAAGGTGTTGCTGGTGGAGAACCGCGTCGCGCCGGTCGCGACGTTCCTGGTGCTCTACCGCGTCGGGTCGCGCAACGAGGCCGTCGGCCACACGGGCGCGACGCACCTTCTGGAGCACATGCTCTTCAAGGGCACGCCGACCTTCAACAAGGCGAAGGGGACGCAGGTCGCGGCCACGCTCCAGAGGGTCGGCGCGGACTTCAACGCGACGACGTGGTACGACCGCACCAACTACTTCGAGACCGTGCCGTCGGACGCGCTTGAGATGGCCGTCCACCTCGAAGCCGACCGGATGCGCAACTCCTTCATCGCCGACGACGACCGCCGCTCGGAGATGACCGTCGTGCGCAACGAGCTTGAGCGCGGGCAGAACGAGCCGATGCTCGTTCTGGACGAGGCCGTCTACGCGACCGCCTTCCGAGAGCACCCGTACCACCACCCGACCATCGGCTGGCGCTCGGACGTTGAGAACGTCCCGACCGCGCGGCTCAAAGAGTTCTACGACACCTTCTACCACCCGAACAACGCGACCGCCATCGTCGTCGGCGACTTCGACGAGGCGCACGCGCTCTCGCTCGTCGAAAAACACTTCGGGGCCTTCCCCGCCTCGCCGGCCCCGATTCCCGAAGTCTACACGGACGAGCCGCGGCAGGAGGGCGAGCGCCGTCTGGTCGTGAGGCGCGCGGGCGAGCTGCCGCTGGTGCAGGTCGCCTTCCGCACGCCGGCCGCGCTCGGGCAGGAGCGTGTGCTCTCGAACGCGGAGCTGGCGGCGCGCGCGGCCCAGCCGCCGACGGGGAACGACATCTACCCGCTCGCCGTGCTCGCGGAGGCGTTGTCGAACGGCGTGACGAGCAGGCTCTACCAGGCGCTCGTCGAGACCGAGCTGGCCGTCTCGGCGGACGCGCGCGTTGATCAGTTCCGCGACCCCGGCCTCTTCAACGTCTACGCGACGGCCGCGCCGGGCGTCGAGGCCGCGAGGGTCGAAGAGGTCATCCACGGCGAGCTTGCGCGCGCGGCCGAAGACCTGACCGACGCGGAGGTCGAGAAGTCGAAGCGGCAGATCGCCGCTTCGGTCGCCTACGAGCGCGACGGCACGCACAACGTTGCGATGCAGATGTCGGAGGCCGAGGCGGTCGCCGACTGGCACTTCTACAACGACTACTCGAAGTCGGTCGCGCGCGTCAGCGGCGACGACGTTCGGCGCGTGGCCGCCGCCTACTTCCGCGAGGAGACGCGCACGGTAGGCCACTTCATCCCGAAGCCCGGCGGCGACGGCGCGGGCGGCGCGGGCGGCGCGGGCGCTTCGTCTTTGAGGCGCGCGCTCGTGCCGCACGGCCCGAAGTTTCACCACGAGCCTCTCGACGAAAAGAACGCCGGCGGGGCGCGCGGCCGTACGGAGTCGGGCGGCGCGGGCTTCGCCTCGCGCGTGGTGCGCGAGGAGTTGGAGACGGGCGCGGTGCTGCTCGTGCTTGAGAACGCGGCGACGCCGACGGTCGCCCTGCGCGGGAGCCTGCGCGCCGGCTCGCACTTCGAGCCGAAGGGGAAGCCGGGGCTCGCGCGCATCACGGCCGAGATGCTCAAGCGCGGGACGCTGCGGCGCGGCAAGCTCGAACTCGCCGGCGCGCTCGAATCGGTCGGCGCCGACGTGGAGTTCGACACGGACGCCTTCGCCGTGCAGATCAGCGCGCGGTCGCTCTCGGAAGACTTCCCCGCGCTCGCCGCGACGCTCGCCGAGATGCTGCGCGAGCCCTCGTTCCCGGCCGACGAGCTTGAGAAGCTCAAGCAGCAGACAATCGCCGCCGTCCGCGAGCGGCAGTCGGACACGTCCTGGCGCGCATACGAGCGGCTGACGCAGACGCTCTTCGACGAGCGGAACCCGTTCTACACGCACGCGGGCGAGCGCCTCGTCGAGAGCGTCTCGTCCATCACGGTCGGGGACGTGCGCGGCTTCTACGAGAAGTTCTACGGCGGGCGGACGCTGATTCTCTCGGTCGCGGGCGGCGTGCGCGCCGCCGAGGCGGTGCGCGTGCTGCGCGGGGCGCTCGGGGGGTTCGGCGGCCCCGAGAACGCGGACGTGGACGTGAGCGACCCGGAGCCGCCGGCCGCGGCGCGGCGCGAGTTCGTGCTCGTCAAGGACAAGGCGAGCGTGGACGTGCTGTTGGGCACGGTCGCGCCGCTCAGGCGCAGCGCGCCGGACTACTACGCGGCCGTGCTCGCCAACCGCGCGCTCGGCGAATCGACGCTCTCGTCGCGCCTCGGCCTGCGGGTGCGCGACGCCGAAGGGCTGACCTACGGCATCGACTCGCGCTTCCGCGCGCCCAGCCTCGCGGCCGGGCCGTGGTACATCGCCGTCTCGGTCAACCCCGGCAACGTCGAGCGCGCCATCGACTCCGCGCTCGGGGTGCTGCGCGACTACGTCGAGCACGGCATACGCCCGGAGGAGCTGCGCGACGAGAAGAGTTCGGCGGTCGGCGCCTTCAAGGTCTCGCTCTCGACCAACGCGGGGCTGGCGCGCGCGCTGTGGAACGCGGAGTTCTACGGGCTCGGGCTCGACTACGTCGGGCGCTACCCGGAGTTGATAGGCCGCGTGACGGTCGAAGAGGTCAACGCCGCCATACGCAAATACTTCCGCCCCGAGTGCCTGACGGTCGTCATCGCCGGCGACCTCGACCCCGCGCGCGGCGAGTCCGCGCCGGTCGCGTGAGGGAAGTAGACGGTAGTCAGTAGACAGACAGGCGGCGCGTTCGGCTGATGACCGAAACGCGCCGCCTGTGTTTTATCTACTGACTACTGACTGCTGTCTACTGCTTCTTAGCCCGGCCCGAAGCGCTGGCGGTATTCGAGCGAGGTGATGAAGGCTTTCACCATCTCGGCGTTCTGGAAGTTGCCGCCGAACGCGTTCAGCTTGTTGAGCCAGAAGTTGAAGCCCGCGGTGTCGGGGTCGCGCCGCAGGTAGCCGAAGTACTGCATGGCGACGAAGGCGCGGTTGAACTCGCGCGACTGCATCTCCTCGGCCTCGGCCACGGCGCGGAGCACCTGCGCGCGCGTCATCGTCGCCCCGTTCAGGCCGGCGACGAGCGAGTCGCGGAAGGCCGTGGCCGCCGGGAAGTTGCCGCGTATCTCGCCGCCCGGGAACTGCCGCGTGTGGAAGTTGATGTATGCGCGCCCCTCGCGCAGATTGTTGAGCTGCGCGGCGAGCGTCGTCCCGTTCCCTTCGGGCGCGTCCCACTTGCCGCTGAACGTGCCGCCCACGCCCGCGGACGGGAAGAAGACCTGGTCGTTCGGGTTGTTGTCGTTAAACGGCGCGCCGAAGAATCCCCAGACGACCCCGTTGTTGGCCGGGGGCGCGTTCGCCCCGGCGTGGATGTGCGCGGCGGTCAGGTTGTCGTTGGTGTCGGAGGTCTGCGAGCCCGTCACGTCGATGTTGTTGATGGTGGCGGTGAACGAGAGCGCCGTCTGCGCGTCGTTGAACTGGAAGCGCGCCGTGCCGAACGAGGCGGGGCGCGGCCCGCCCGTCGTCAGCGTCGGGGTGACCGGCGGGTTCTCCTGCGAGTTCGTCATCTGGACGACGAAGAGTCGCACCTGACCCGGGGTGAGCCCGGCCGAGATGAGCAGGCTGTCAACGTACTGCTCGTTGGTCAGAGACGCGCGGTACTTCGAGACGAACTCGGGGCGCGTGACGAACTCGTTGAAGTAGGCCACCTTGTTCGCTTCGAGCACGGCGTCGGCGCCGGGCTGGCCGAAGACGAAGCCCTTCTGGAGCGCCTGCGTGTCGCGCATGAAGTTGCCGTAAAGGACGGGGACGGGCGAGCCGCCGAGGGCGTTCTCGCCGAAGGCCGCGCGGTGCGTCCGGTACGCGAGGTAGCCCGTGTTCTGGAACTCAATCGAGAGGAAGAACGAGGCCGAGACGTTGACGCGCTTGTTCTCGACGCAGGACGGGACTGCGCCGCACGAGTTGATCTCGTTCGTCCAGAAGGCGAGGCCGGCCGGGTCGGGCTCGCGGTTGAGGAAGTCGAGGTAGTGCTGTCGGACGAAGAAGCCCGCGTCGTCAATCGGGTTCGACGCCGGCGCGCCCGCGTCGTTGTCGCTGACGGTCAGCTCGGCCTTGTTGGGCGAGCCGAGCCCGGCGCCCGCGCCCGTCGGGTTCGAGAGCATGAGGCCGAGCGTCTCGCCGGCGCCCTCGTCGAAGAGGTCGTCCACGAGCAGGACGCGGAAGGTCTTCGAGGTCTCGCCGGGCTCGAAGCGGAGCGTGCCGAGCGTGATCTCGTAGTCGGACTTCTGCGAGGCGTGGCCGGGCTGCGACTCGTCGAAGGTGTTGAAGTTGACCGTCGCGGTTCCCGACGAGTCGCCGAGGCGGGTGACGGTGATGTCGATGTGCCCCGCGCCCTCGTTGATGACGGGCGCGTCGTCGGCGAACTGGATGAGCGAGACGGCCGAGGCGGTCGTCGGCTTCAGGGAGCCGAAGAGGCCGTGCTCCTCCTCGCCGATGCCGGCGGTGAAGTAGAGCGTGCCGGCGTCGCCGCCAGAGCCGATGACGATGTCGAACCTGCTAAAGTTGCCGAACTTCAGGTCCCACAGCCTGTCGATCACGATGCCGTTGCCGCTCTCGTCCTGAAGCGTCCCGAGGAACGCGCCGGTCGTGGGGTTGTAGGCGTGGATGGAGGGGTTGCCCTCGCCGAAGTTGCCGACGAGCAAAGCGCCGCCGAAGATGCCGAACGAGGCCGGCGCGACCGTGACGCCCCACGGCGAGTTGAGCGCGCCGTTGTTGATGCCGAAGGTCAGGTCGCGGACGCCGTTGTTGTTGAACCGGCGGACGAAGCCGTTGCCGACGCCGTCCACGGGCAGCCCGCCAACCCCGACCTTGGCGTAGGTGACGTAAAGCGAACTGCCGACGGCCTGAACGTTGTACGGGTGGAAGGTGTTACCCGGCGTCGTCGGGATGGTCGGGTCGGCGAAGGGGAAGCTGGCCGCCGGCTGCAAGGCGAACGAGCTGTTGAAGACATCAATCCTGCCGTTGGCGAAGTCGGCGGCGTAGAGGTTGGTCTGGGTGTTGTTGATGGCGAGCCCGGTGTAGACGTGGCCGGGGTGGCTGGCGGCGATGACCGCGGTGGTCGAGTTGGCAGCCGGGGCGTTCTGGTCCCAGCCCGTGATGTTGCCCGTTATCGAGGCGAAGAGAAAGTCCGCCGTGCACGGCGCGCTGGCGCACGGGCCGGGGAGGACGAAGCCGGCGCCCGTGTTGGCGACCGTCCCCGTCGGCAGCCCGCCCGGGATTGTGACGGTCGGGCGCGTCGGGTCGAGGATGACGGGCGAGCCGCCGATGTCACCCTGGATGAGCTGCGTCGTGCTCGTCCCGTTGTTGGCGACCCAGAAGGGGCTGGTCTCGGACCGCGAGAGTCCCCAGGGGTTGACGAGCAGCGGGTCGAGGATGGGCGCGAGCCCCGGCACGTCGGAGATGAGGTTGGTCTGGCTGTAGGCCGAGCCCGGCGCGATGACGGGAATCTGCGCCTCCTGCGGCTCCTGCGCGGCGGCCGTCCCGCCGGTGAAGCGCCCCGCCCCGTGCGGCGGCGGCGGCAGGAAGGCGAAGACGAACAGGAGGGTCAGCGATAAGCTCAGCGTTCTTCTGACGCGGCGCTTGAGCGCGAATGGACGGATCATAACGATACTCCTTGGGCCCCGTGGGCGGACGTGGAAACGGCCTGAACCTTGAAAGTCGCCGCGGGCGGCACATGCGCCGCGCGGGTGCAGAAGGGCGGCCGCGGTCTGGCCGGGCCGTCGTCGTGGGGAGTCTCTTTCGCCCCCGGAGTCGCGGCGCGTTGCGAGGATGGCCGCGCGGACTCCGCGTCCCTGCGCTCGTCTGTAGAGAACTGTTAAAAGGAAAGGCGCGCCGGAACTCTATGACCGGCGCGCCTCCGCTGTCAAGATGTTTCGTGACCTTCGTGTCGCGCGGCGGCTCACCCCATCGCCTGTATGACGGCGGTGGCGAACTCGTCCGTGTGCGAGGTGCCGCCCACGTCGCGCGTGCGCACCTGGCCGTCGGTGTAGACCTTGAGCATGGCCTTCTCGACGCGGTCGGCCGCCTCTCGCTCGCCGAGGTGGCGGAGCATGAGGATGCTGGATTGCAGGAGCGCGGTCGGGTTGGCGATGCCCTGCCCCGCGATGTCGGGCGCGGAGCCGTGGACGGCCTCGAAGACCGCGCCCAGCTCGCCGATGTTCGCGCCCGGGACGAGCCCCAAGCCCCCGATGAGCCCGGCGCACAAGTCCGACACGATGTCGCCGTAGAGGTTTTCGAGCAGCATGATGTCGAACTGCTCGGGGCGCATGACGAGCTGCATGCAGGCGTTGTCGACGATCTTGTCGTCGGCCTCGATCTCCGGGTACTCCTCGGCCACCTTGCGGAAGCAGTCGAGGAAGAGCCCGTCGGAGAGCTTCATGATGTTGGCCTTGTGGACGGCCGTCACCTTCTTTCGCCCCTCGCGGCGCGCGAACTCGAAGGCGTAGCGGGCGATGCGCGTCGAAGCCTTCTCGGTGATGATCTTGATGGACTCGACGACGCCGGGGACGACGACGTGCTCGATGCCCGAGTAGAGGTCTTCGGTGTTCTCGCGCACGACGACGAGGTCGAGTTCGGGGTAGCGCGCCGGCACGTTCGGCAGCGCCCTCACGGGGCGCAGGTTGGCGTAGAGGTCGAGCGCCTTTCGGAGCCCCACGTTGACCGACGTGAAGCCCTTGCCCACGGGCGTCGTGATGGGGCCTTTGAGCGCGACCCGGTTGCGCTTGATGGATTCGAGGAGGTCTTCGGGGAGCGTCGAGCCGAACTTCTCAAGCGCCTGCGCGCCCGCGTAGTGCGTCTCCCACTTGATCTCGACCCCCGTCGCCTCGATGATGCGCACGACCGCCGAAGAGACCTCCGGCCCGATGCCGTCGCCCGGAATGAGTGTGATAGTATGTGCCATAGTTCAGTAGTCGGTAGACAGTAGCCGGCAGTCGGTAGAAGAACTTTTTTTAAGCCGCGCCGTCAGGGTGAAAACCGCACCTCCGCCGAAGCGGAGCCCACCGGCTACCGGCTACTGTCTACCGACTACTTTGATTTTCCCGAATCATACCAGCAGTCCTTCAAAATGCGAAAGAGTTTGGGCGAGAGGGCGGACGTGGCCGTGGTGGGCGGCGGCGTCGCGGGGCTGGCGGCGGCCAGGGAGCTTGCGCGGCGCGGCCTGAAGGTCGCCGTCGTCGAGGGCGCGAAGCCGGGCTCGGCCACGCGCGCGGCCGCCGGGATGCTCGCGCCGCAGGCCGAGGCGAACCGCGCGGACGAGTTGTTCGAGCTGCTCTGCGCGAGCCGCGAGATGTACCCGGCCTTCGCCGCGTCCGTCGGCGAGGAGTCGGGCGTCGGCATCGAACTAGACCGCACGGGGACGCTCTACCTCGCGCTGGGCGACGAGGACGTGGAGGAGGTCGAGCGGCGCTTCGCGTGGCAGACGCGCGCCGGGCTCGAAGTCGAGCGGCTGACCGCCCGCGAGGCGCGCGCCCTGGAGCCGAACGTATCGGCGGGCGTGCGACTGGCGCTCAGGTTCCCGCGCGACTGGCAGGTCGAGAGCCGTCGGCTGGCCGCCGCGCTCGAAGCGGCGGCCGAGGCCGCGGGCGCGCGCATCATCCGCGCGGCCGAGGCGCGGGGCGTCCGCGTCGCAGACGGCCGAGCCGTGGGCGTCGTCACCTCGGAAGGAGAGTTGGACGCGGGCGCGGTGGTGTTCGCGGCGGGCGCGTGGAACTCGCAACTGCGAAAATTCTCCGATGGCGGGAATCCGTGTCTGAGCGACGACCCGGAGGTCGAGCCCGTGCGCGGGCAGATTCTCTGCTACCGGCAGCCCGACCCGCGCGCCCCGCTCGTCCGCCACGTCGTCTACAGCCCGCGCGGCTACCTCGTCCCGCGACGCGACGGGCGGCTCCTCGCCGGCTCGACGACCGAGTACGCCGGCTTCGACTGCCGCGTGACCGAAGAGGGCGCGGGGGCGATTGCCGCGCACGCCGCAGAGATATCCCCGGCCGTAGCGATGCTCGACGTGACGGACTCGTGGGCGGGACTGAGGCCGCGCGCGGCCGACGGGCTGCCGGTGCTGGGCGAGTCGGCCGACGTCAAAGGGCTCTTCTACGCGGCCGGCTTCTACCGCAACGGCATCCTGCTCGCGCCGGCGGCGGGCGAGATAGTCGCAGACCTCCTGACGAACCGTGCAACCAGACTGCCCGCGCGAGTGCTCCAACCCTTCTCCCCCGCGCGCTTCCGCCGCGTCTTCGCCCCGCCGGTGTTGATTTGAGCTTCAAGGAGTAAGCCCCGAAAGATGAAGAGAGTTTTGACTTTTACCCTCGCCCTCGCGCTCGCGTCGTGCGCGGCCGTCCCGTCCGGCGCGCGCGGGCAGGCGGGCGTCCGGCCGCGCTCCGCGCAGGCGCCCGAAGCGCAGGACGCGGGTCAAGGCGCGGCCGCCGGGGCCGACGCCGCGAAGCCGTCCGAGGCGCAGGCGCTCTACGACGAGGCGGCCGGCTACACGCAACGCAAGTTCGACGAGTTCCGCGAGAAGCAGATGCCCTACGACCGCGCGCTCGAACAGAAGACCTTGCAGGAGCAGAAAGACCTCGCGCTCCAGAACGCCGCGCGCATCGCCGTGCGCGGGCCGCTCTCGGGCACGGACCTCTACTACTCGGGGCTGCTCTACGCGCTCGCCGGGAAGGGCGACGGCGCGCTCGACTCGATGCGCCGCTTCCTCGCGGACGCCGCGCCCGCCCCGGCCGACCTCAAACAGCGCGCGCGCTCGGTCGCCGCGCAGCAGGCCGCGCAGCTCGGACAGCTCGAAGAGGCCGAGCGGATGCTCGCAGAGTACGCGCGCGCCGCGCCGCGCCTGGTCTCAGACCTCCACCGCATCAACCTCTTGCTCGCCTCGGCCTACACCAAGAAGAAGGACTTCGCGCGGGCCGCGCCGCGCGCCGGCGACGCCTACGCCGCCGCGCTCGAATACGCACGCACGGGCGCGGCTAACCCCGAGCAGCGCGACACGACGCTCTTCGGCGCGGGGGCCTACTACGCGAGCGCGCTCGTCAGGGCCGGCCGCCGCCCCGAGGCGCTGAGCGTCATACAGGGGCTGCGCGGCCGTGCGGTCGCGCTCGCCTCGGCGCGGCTCTACAGGCAGGCGACCGACCTCCTGCTCAGACAGGGCGCGCCGCTCGACCTGCCGCCCGAGGTGGCGGACGCCAGGCCGGTCGTGACGCCCGAGATTCGGGCCGCCGAGTGGATAGACGAGCAACCCGTCAAGCTCGCCGACCTGCGCGGCAAGGTCGTGCTGCTCGACTTCTGGGCGACGTGGTGCACGCCGTGCCGGCAGACCATCCCGAAGCTCAACGCGCTTCACAAGAAGTACGCCGGCCGGGGACTCGTCGTGCTCGGGATGACGGACTTCGAGGGGCACGTCGAGGGGCGCGCAGTGACGCGCGCGGAGGAGTCGGCCTACCTCCGACGGTTCAAGCGCGACAAGAACATCGCCTACGGCTTCGCCGTCGCCGACAGCAAGAAGGAGACGGCGCGCGACTACGGCGTCGTGACGCTCCCGACGGCCGTGCTCCTCGACCGCCGGGGGCGCGTCCGCTTCATCACCATCAGCGCCGACGAAGACGAGGCCGCGCTGCTCGCGAAGATGGTCGTCAGGCTGCTCGACGAAGCGCCCTGAAGGAGTGATGAGTGATGAGAGGGAAGACGCGGCCCTTTTCATTACGCGCCACTCATCACCCGTCACTTATCACTTATCACTTTCTGTTGTACTCTTGCTGACGTTATGGAAGGCTCGAACATCACCATCCTGATCGCGTTCGCGGCGGGTCTGCTCTCTTTCCTGACGCCGTGCGTGCTGCCGCTCGTCCCCGGCTACATCTCGCTCATCTCGGGCGTGAGCGTCGAGCACCTGAGGGGCGGCGAGGGCGGCGGGTCGCGCGCCGCCGCGCGCCGCGCCGTCATAATCAACTCGCTCGCCTTCAACGCGGGCGTCTCGCTCATCTTCATCCTGCTAGGCGCGACCGCCGGCTGGGTCGGCAACGTCCTGTTCTCGACCCCCTGGGTGAGGTGGATAGGCGGCGGCGTCATCGTCCTCTTCGGCTTGCAGATGATGGGCGTCCTGAAGGTCGGCGCGCTCTACCGCGACACGCGCAAGTTCTCCGACGACAAGCCGCGCGGCCCGCTCGGCGCGGCGCTGCTCGGCGTCGCGTTCGCGGCCGGGTGGACGCCGTGCATCGGCCCCATCCTCGGCGGCATCATCGGGCTGGCGGCGACGAGCGGCGGGTGGAAGAGCGGGCTCGTGCTCTCGACCTTCTACGCGGCGGGGCTCGCCATCCCCTTCCTCGTCACCGGGCTCGTGCTCAACCAGTTCCTCGGCTTCTACGCGCGCTTCCGCCGACACCTGCACAAGGTCGAGGTCGCCTCGGGCGTCCTGCTCATCGCCATCGGCCTGATGGTCGCCTTCAACCTCCTGACGAAGATCGCGGCCTTCGGCTCGGGCATCATGCCCAACGCCGAGAACCTCGTCAGGCAGGACGCCCCCGCCGCCCCGGCGGACGCGCCGACGAACTCGGCCGCGCTTCAAAACAGTTCCGCGACGAACGCCGCCCAGCCCGCGCCCGACCTTGAGCTGACGACGACGGACGGCAAGCCTCTCAAGCTCTCGGAGCTTCGCGGGCAGGTGGTACTGCTCAACTTCTGGGCGACGTGGTGCGTGCCGTGCCGCTCCGAAATCCCGGCGCTGAACGCGATGGAGAAGGAGCTGTCCGCGCGCGGCTTCAAAGTCCTCGGCGTCACGACGAGCGACTCGTCCGACGTGGTGAGCGAGTACCAGAAGGACGTGAGGCAGGACTACACCGTCGCCCTCGGCGACGACGCCGTCGCCAACGCCTACTCGGTCGGCGTGCTCCCCACGACCTTCATCATCGACCGCGAAGGCCGCATCCGCGAAAAGATCATCGGCGAAAAGACCCGCGCCTTCTTCGAGGCGCGCATCAAACCCCTGCTCGACGAGCAGGCGCCCGCCGCCGCGCCCGCGGGTGACTGAGTCTGCGTGCGACCGGGCCCGCGCCCCTCTTTCACTTAAACGGCCCGGCCGCCCGGACGGAGAGAAGCATTATGTTCAAGAGTCTCAGTCGCAACGCGGCCGCCGCGCTCGTCTTCGGGGCCGTCGCGCTCGCGCCCGCGCAGGCGGCGAGGGCGCAGGCCGGCACGCCGACGCCGCCGCAGACCCAGCAGCAGCAGCAGGCCGCGCCGCAGGCCGCCGCTCCGCGGGGCGAGCCGCAGGCGTCCACGCAGATGAGGAACGAGGCCGGGCACGAGTGGGCGCCTATCCTGGAGCAGAAGATCGATTACAAGGACTGGACGTTCAAGAGCCTGAAGGACGGCTCGCCCCTGAGCCTGCGCGAGCTGTTGAAGGGCAAGAAGCTCGTGATGGTCGTCTACTTCGCGCCGTGGTGCGGGAACTGGAAGGCCGAGGCGCCGACCGTCTGGCGGCTCTACGAGAAGTACAAGGCCGAAGGGTTCGAGGTCGTGGGCGTCAGCGAGTACGCGTCGGCCGACGACTCGCGCAGGTATTTCGAGTCGCAGGGCGGCGCGCCCTTCCCCGTCGTCGTCGAGTCTGAGTCCACCTCCGCGCGCGAGCAGACGACGCACTTCGGCTACCGCAAGGCGTGCGGCGACGCGCGCCGCTGGGGCTCGCCCTTCAACGTCTTCCTTGAGCCGGCCAAGCTCAACAAGTCGGGCGAAGTTTTGACCGAGCGCGCCTGGGTCGTCGGCGGCGAGCTGATAGAGAAGGACGTGGAGCGCTTCATACGCGAGCGGCTCGGGCTCTCGGAGCAGGGCTCGGCCGAGCCCTGCAAGGACGAGCCGAAGCCGGCCGTCGCCGCCAAGCCCTAGCCTAGCCGGCCGACCGGCGGCGTAAAGTCTTAGCCCGCCGCGACCTTCCCCGACACGAGCGACCCGCAATCCGCTAAAGCCCTTTGGGCGTCAGACACCCTCCCCGAAAACGGCCACCCGTGTCTTTAACGGTCAGGCCGGGGTGGTGAAAATCACCGGCCCGTGCGTAAAATACCCGCGCACGCGGGCGCGCCCCTTAGCTCCCGACCGGCCGAGAGGGAAAGACCCCGCCCCCCCGGCACCCTGGACAAGCCCCGAAGACACAACCCGGAAAGGAACGTTCCCCCATGTCGCCCTCACGGCGTACACGCACGTCCGAGCGCACGGCCCCGCGCCGCCGCCGAAAAATCACACTCCTTCTGCTCTGCCTCGCGCTCGCGGCCCCCGCCGCCTACGTGCTGGCGCTGCGCGCCGCCTCGGCCTCGCGCCAAACGCCGACCGCGAACGCCCCCGCCCCCGAGAAGCGTCGCGCCTTCGCGCCCGGCGAGATTCTGGTGCGCTTCCGCGGCGAGTCGAAGTCCGCCGCGGGCGAGAGGGAGTCGGCGTCTCTGACGGCCGAGGGCGGTCGGCAGATTCCCGTCGAGTTCGAGAGCCCGCGCGGGCTTGAGGTCGTGCGCGGGCTGCGGCTGGCGCGCGTCAGGCCCGAGGACACGCTCGCCGCCGTCGAACTCCTGCGCGCGCGCGCCGACGTGCTCTACGCCGAGCCCAACTACGTCCGACGCAAGTTCGCGTCGCCTAACGACCCTTCGTACCCGACGCAGTGGGCGCTCAGGAACACGGGACAGTCGTCGGGCGTCGCCGGCGCGGACATCGACGCCGAGGCGGCCTGGAACACGACGACGGGGAGCGGGCAGGTCGTCGTCGGCGTCATCGACGAGGGCGTTGACATCGACCACCCGGACCTCAAGCCCAACGTCTGGACTAACCCGGGCGAGACGCCCGGCAACGGCCTCGACGACGACGGCAGCGGCTACGCGGACGACCTGCACGGCTGGGACTTCTTCCACGACGACGCGAGCGTCTTCGACGCGGCGGGCCCCTTCCCCGCCGACGAGACCGACGCGCACGGCACGCACGTCGCCGGCATCATCGGCGCGGCCGGCAACAACGGGCAGGGCGTCTCGGGCGTCAACTGGAACGTCAAGCTCCTGCCCCTGAAGATTCTCGGTCGCGACGGCGAGTCGGCCGCGCCCGCTTCGGTGCTTGAGACGGTGCGCGCCTACGGCTACGCCGGGGCGCTGCGCGAACTCTACGACGCCTCGGGCGGCGCGAAGGGCGCGAACCTGCGCGTGCTCAACAACTCTTACGGCGGCTACGGCGAGTCGCGGGCCGAGCGCGACGCCATCCGGGCGCTCGGCGACCTCGGGATTCTTTTCGTCGCCGCCGCCGGCAACGAAGGCCGCAGCAACGACCTCACGCCCGTCTACCCGGCCTCCTACAACGAGCCGAACGTCATCACGGTCGGCTCCTCGACGCGCTGGGACAACGCGGGCTACTTCTCCAAC
>DASWNR010000343.1:0-2222 GCA_036399155.1 Pyrinomonadaceae bacterium | reverse complement strand
CCTGCTCGCGCAGTTCTCCGGCCTCATGTCGCAGCAACTCTCCGCGCTCGGCCGGAGCCGGGCGCACGCGCAGGCCGCGCCCACGCCGGGAGACGGCGACGCCCGTCAACAACCGCGCCGCGTCGAACCGCCGAAACAGATCATGACGACCGAGCCCTTCGCGCGGCCGGCGTCAGGCGACGGGACGAACGGAGACGCCGCGCCGCGCGTCACGCCGGCCGACGCCGCGCGAGCGCACGCGCCGGCGGGGGGCGACGCGCGCGCCCCTTACGTCCCGTATCGGCCCGTCGAGCCCGGCGCGTTCGGGGGCTTCAGCGAGCGCCAGCGGCGACACCTGGGCGAGTTGGTCGAGCGCTTCACCCGACGCACGGCCGCGTCGAAGGAGCTGGCTCGGAAGTACCGTCCCGTGCTCGCCGACAGCCGCGCCATCGTCGGCTTCCGCCTGTCGATTAAAGAGATGCTCTACCCGATTGTCGGCGCGGGCGGCGACGGCGCGCGGCTGCGCGACGTGGACGGCAACGAGTACGTTGACATCACGATGGGCTTCGGCGTCCACCTCCTCGGCCACCGCCCGCCGTTCGTCGCCGCGGCCATCGAGGAACAACTCCGCCGCGGCATCGAGATGGGGCCGCGCCCCGCGCTCGCAGGCGAGGTCGCCGCGCTCGTCTGCGAGCTGACCGGGATGGAGCGCGCGGCCTTCTGCAACTCGGGCACGGAGGCCGTGATGACGGCCCTCCGGCTCGCGCGCGCGCGCACGGGCCGGACGAAGGTCGCAATCTTCTCGGGCTCCTACCACGGCCACTCCGACGGGACGCTCGCGCGCGCGCGCGAGGTCGGCGGACGCCCGCAGTCCGCGCCGCTCGCGCCCGGCATCCCGCCGCGCGTCGTCGAAGACCTGCTGGTGCTCGAATACGGCGACCCGCGCGCGCTCGAACTACTGCGCGAGCACGCCGACGAGTTGGCCGCCGTCCTCGTCGAGCCGGTGCAGAGTCGCCACCCGGAGTTGCAGCCGCGCGAGTTCCTGCACGAGCTGCGGGCGTGGACGCGCGGGGCGGGCGTCGTCCTCATCTTCGACGAGATGGTCACGGGCTTCCGCATCCACCCCGGCGGGGCGCAGGCGTGGTTCGGCGTCGAGGCCGACCTCGCCACCTACGGCAAGATCGCGGGCGGCGGCCTGCCCGTCGGCATCGTCGCCGGGCGCGCGCACTTCATGGACGGCATCGACGGCGGTCTGTGGGATTACGGCGACGCCTCCTACCCGCGCGCCGAGACGACTTATTTCGGCGGCACCTTCTGCCAGCACCCGCTGGCGATGGCCGCGGCGCACGCCGTCCTCAGCCACCTCAGGGAGCGCGGGCCGTCGCTGCAAGCCGAGTTGAACGAGCGCACCTCGCGCATGGCCGCGACGCTCAACGAGCACTTCGCGCGCGAGGAGATGCCCATCCGTGTCGCGCACTTCGGCTCGCTCTTCCGCTTCAATTACACGGGCAATCTGGATTTGCTCTTCTACCACCTGCTCACGCGGGGCGTCTACGTGTGGGAGTGGCGCAACTGCTTCCTCTCGACGGCGCACACCGACGAGGAGATCGCGCGCGTCGTCGGCGCCGTCGCCGACAGCGCGGACGAGATGCGCGCGGGCGGCTTCATCCCGGAAAAGTCCGGCCCGCCCGCCAACGGCTCGCGCCCGCCCGAAGCCGCACGCCCCGCGCAGGACGCGCCGACGAACGGGCGCGCGCCCGAGCCCACCGACTCGCCCGCGCCGGCAGACGCGCTGCGCGCGCTCGGCTTCTGGGGCCGGCGCGAGATTAAGCCCGCGCTCGTCACCCCGCGCGCCGCCGCGCCGGAGCCGCGCGCGCAAGGGCCGAACGGAGAGTGCGGGACGGCCCCGCGTCTCGACAGGGGCGTGGCGTTCAGCCTCTCCTACTTCGGCAACTACGACGCGCCTTACGACGAGCACAAGTACGACCTGCTCATCGAAGGCGCGCGGTTCGCCGACCGCCACGGCTTTGAGGCCGTGTGGATTCCTGAACGCCACTTCCACGCCTTCGGCGGGCTGTCGCCCGCGCCGTCTGTCGTCGCCGCGGCGCTCGCGCGCGAGACCGAGCGCATTTGCTTGCGCGCGGGCAGCGTCGTGCTGCCACTGCACCACGCCGTCCGCGTCGCGGAGGAGTGGGCCGTCGTCGACAACCTTTCGCGCGGGCGCGCGGGCGTCTCCTTCGCTT
>DASWNR010000342.1:0-5811 GCA_036399155.1 Pyrinomonadaceae bacterium | reverse complement strand
ATCAGGCTGTCGAGCGCCTGTAGCCGCGCGGCCGCGAGTTCCAGCGGCATCATTTTGCCCTGCTGCCCCCCGGTCTGCTGGCTGATGATTAAATCGACCCGGCTGAGCGTAATGTCCTTGCCGTTGACGGTGGCGGCGACGTCCTTGCCGCCGCCGCCGGAGGCCTTCGAGCCGCAAGCCGCGACGGCGAGGGCGAGGGCGGTGACGACGGCGAGGGCTGCGATGTTTCTGAAGACTCTGGGCACTTTTACTCTCTGCTCCTTAACTTAACTCTCTGGATGATGACCGCGGGCCGCTCCGGCCCCGACCCAACTTGACGCTCGGCGAAGCCGTTTGCTATAAGTTTCCGTTTGCGACGTGCGCCGCCGCCGCGACTGTGCGGCTTAGTGACCGGGTAGCACGCGCTTTTTTAAAGTCCCGGAGGTTATCAACGTTATGGCTAAACGATGCGAAGTCTGCGGCAAGGGGCCGCAGTTCGGCAACAACGTCTCGCACGCGAACAACCGCACGCGCCGCCGCTTCGACCCGAACTTGCAGTCGATCCGCGTCCAGCGCCCGCAGGGCGGCAACGTGCGCATGAAGGTCTGCACGTCCTGCATCAAGGCGGGCAAGGTCGCGAAGGCGGCCTAGTTTAAAACCCAACTTTTCAAGGTAGGCGGCGGGCGCCCGGGCTTTTCGACGGGCGCCCCCGCTTTTCGTTTGCCCGGGCCGCCGCCTCAGCCGGCGAGCGCGACCACGTCGATCTCGACGCGCGCGTCGCGCGGCAGCCGCGCCGCCTGCACGGTCGAGCGCGCCGGCGCCTCCTCCGCGAAGAAGGCGGCGTAAGTTTCGTTCATCGCCGCGAAGTCGTTCATGTCCGCCAGGAACACGGTCGTCTTGACGACGCGCGCCAGCGACGAGCCGGCGGCCTCCAGAACCGCCGAGAGGTTGCGCAGAACCTGCGCGGTCTGCTCGCGGACGCCGCCCTCGACGAACTGCCCCGTCGCCGGATCAATCGGAATCTGCCCCGACACGTAGACGAAGCCGCCCGCCACGACCGCCTGCGAGTAAGGCCCGATGGCCCCCGGCGCCCCCTCCGTTTTGACGACACGTCTCTCTGTCACGAAATCCCCTTACCGCACGCCTGCGAACAAATTGCAGATTCTAACAGACCCCTTCCCCGTCCGGCAAACGGAGAAGCCGCGGAGGCGCGCGGGACGCGATTCGGTTGGAGTTCATCGTAATTGATGACGTTTTCGCCGCGGATGGATGCTCGGGCGGCGCGCGTTTCCTCACACCGAGCCGTGGAGGCGCTCGACGTCGAGGACGCCGGGAACCTTGCGGATGGAAGTCATGACCTTGTCGAGGTGCTTGAGGTCGAAGACCTCGACTGTGACCTCGATGCGGCCCCGGTCGTCGGGCGCGACCGCGGCGTTAGAGGCGCGGATGTTGGTCTTGATGTCCTTGATGGCGTTCGTCACGTCGGCGATCATGCCCGTCCGGTTCTCCGTGATGGCCAGGAGCTTGACGGCGTAGGCGGCCTCGCCCGCGCCCGCGTCCGCCCACTCGACCTCGACGACGCGCTCGGGGTTGACCATCAACTGCTGCACGTTCGTGCAGCGGCGCGCGTGGACGGCCACGCCCTTGCCGCGCGTGATGTAGCCGACGATGTCCTCGCCGCGGACGGGGTTGCAGCAGCGGGCGCGGGTCACGAGGAGGTCGTCCACGCCGCGCACGACGATGGAGTCTTCGCCGAGGCGGATGAACTTCTTGACGGCCTGCACGCCCGCCGTCAGGCGGCCCCGGAGCGGCGACTCCTTCTTCTGCTCAATCTCGGCGAACTTCTCGGGGCCGAGGTACTTGGCGATGACGTTGCGCGGGACGGTCTTCCCGTACCCGATGGCCGCCAGCAGGTCGTCGACGCGCCCGTACCCGTACTCGTTCGCGATGCGCTTCAGCTCGCCGCCCGAGTCGGCCAGCACCTTCTTCGCCGAGAGGCTGAAGCGCACGGCCTCCTTCTCGAAGAGCTTGCGCCCGAGCTCTATCGACTCGGCCCGCTGCTGCTCGGCGACGGCGTGGCGGACGCGGTTGCGCGCGCGAGAGGTCGTGACGAAGTTGAGCCAGTCGCGCGAGGGCTTGGCGTTCGGCGAGGTGAGTATCTCGACCACGTCGCCGTTCTGGATGGCGGTGCGCAGCGGCACGATGCGCCCGTTGATGCGCGAGCCCGTGCAGTTGTTCCCGACCTCGGTGTGGATCAGGTAGGCGAAGTCCACGGGCGTCGCCCCGCGCGGGAGCTGGATGACCTTGCCCATCGGCGTGAAGGCGTAAACGTCCTTCGGGTAGAGGTCGAGCTTGAGGGATTCGAGGAAGTCGCGCGAGTCCTTGACCTCCTGCGACCACTCGACCAGCGAGCGCAGCCACTGGAACGCCTCGTCGTCGTCGTGCGCGCCGCGGCGGCCCTCCTTGTACTTCCAGTGGGCGGCCACGCCCTCCTCGGCGACGCGGTGCATCTCGTCGGTGCGTATCTGAATCTCGAACGGCTGCCCCTTGGTGCCGATGACCGAGGTGTGGAGCGACTGGTAGAGGTTGTCGCGCGGCGTGGCGATCCAGTCCTTGAACCGGCCCGGGATGGGCTGCCAGAGCGTGTGGACGACGCCCAGCGCGCCGTAGCAGTGGCGCGTCTCGTCGGGCGTGATGACGCGCGCGGCGATGAGGTCGTAGACCTGGTCGAGCTGAATCTTCTGCCGCTTGAGCTTCTTGAAGATGGAGTAGAGGCGCTTGACGCGCCCCTCGACCGTGATGTACGGCACGCCGGCCTCGCGCATCTTCGACTCGATCTGCTCGGTGACGTGGCCGAGGAAGTTCTCGTGCTCGGGGCGGCGGCGCTCGAGCTGCTCGGCCAGCTCGCGGTACTCCTCCGGGTGCAGGTGCTTGAAGGCGAGGTCTTCGAGCTCGCTCCGCAGGCGACCCATGCCGAGGCGGTGCGCGATGGGCGCGAAGATGTCGAGGGTCTCCTGCGCGATGCGGCGGCGCTTCTCCGGCTTGAGGTGGTGGAGCGTGCGCATGTTGTGCAGGCGGTCGGCGAGCTTGACGAGGACGACCCGCACGTCGTCCACCATCGCCAGGAGCATCTTGCGGACGTTCTCGGCCTGCTGCTCCTCCTTCGACTGGTTGCTGATGTGGGCGAGCTTGGTGAGGCCGTCCACGAGGTGCGCGATCTCCTCGCCGAACGAGGCGCGGATGACCTCGGGCTCGACCAGCGTGTCCTCGACCACGTCGTGGAGCAGACCCGTCGCGACCGAGACCTCGTCGAGGCGCATGTCGGCGAGGATGTTGGCGACTTCGAGCGGGTGCACGAGGTACGGCTCGCCGGAGGCGCGCGTCTGCCCTTTGTGGTGGAGCGCGGAGAAAAAGTAGGCGCGCCGCAGCATGTCCAGGTCGGCCTGCGGGTGGTTCTGCGCGACTTTTTCGACGATCTCCTCGATGCGAATCATAAGCACTTTCGATTTTAGATTTTAGATTTGCGATTGGCCAGCCGGGATGCACACGCCCGCCCGCGCGCTCCAAAATCCGTCCCCGAAATCAAAAATCGGGTGACGCCCGACATGAAGTCAGGCATCACCCGGAGGAGAAGGGGTCTGCTCTCTCTCGCGCCGGCGGCGGGGCCGGTCGGAGCGGGGCGCGGGTTTTAGCCGGCCGGGGCCGCCTTCGACTTGGCGGCGTCCTCGGCCTCCCTGCGCTTGGTCGCCTCATCGCTCAGCCGCTTCTGCGTGTTGAGCGCGTCCTCGTACTGCCGGTCGATGTCGGTCTTGGCGGTCGCGTCGCCGGCCATCTCGGCGAGCTTCGACTTCTCGCGCAGGAGGTTGGCCTTGTAGGACCAGGCGTTCGGGTTGTTCGGGTCGAGCGAGGTGGCCTGCTCGGCGAGGCGGAGTCCCTCGGTCGTGCACTGATTCGCCTTGTCGAAGTCGGCCTGGTTGGCCGGCTTGCGGTAGCGGATGAGAATCTTGTCCGGCCGGTTCTCGGTCGTCTTGTTCTCCTTCTGCTCGGTGATCTCGTAGGAGCAGTTCCACTGCTTGCTCGCCAGGATCGTCAGCGCCTCGGCGCGCGCCTTCGGCGTGGGCCCGCTGCCGGCGCGCTGCATGAGCAGCTCGTTGACCTTCTCGTCCTGCTTCATCTGCCCGTAGAGGAAGACGATGGCCTTGTAGGCGTCCTCGTTGCCGGGGTTCGCCTGGAGAATCTTGCCATACTCCCCGACCGCCTTCTCGCCGACGGCTAGGTTCTCGGGCGTCTGGACGCCGGGCTTGTACTGCTGCTGGACGGCGCGGGCGATGAAGGTCGGCGCGTTCTGCTGCGACGGGTCGAGTTCGTAGGCCTCGCGGAACCTCGCCTCCGCGTCAGCGAAGCGCCCGTCTTTGTAGGCGCGCGCGCCCTCGTTGAGCGCGTTCTTGGCGCGCACGCGGTTGACTATCGTGCAGCCGCCCGTGGCCGAGACGAGCGCGACGAGCAGCACCGCCATGCTTGTTCGAGAGAGTTTCATTGGATGATTGCTCCGGGCAATGGTCTGAAGCTCGATTCGGTGAAGGGGGACTCGGCGCCAGGGGGGACGCGCGAAAACGCCCCGGCCCGCTCGCGCCCCCCGCGGGGGGCGGCGGCCCCGAGCGTCCGCGCGCCCGCCTCTCTACTGCTCCAGCGCTTCCGTCTGGAGGCCGACGGGGTTGGCCCCCGAGCCCTTGACGGTGTCGATGACCTTGACGACGTCGCCGTACTTGAAAGACTCGGGCGCCTTGACGAAGACGGTCTTCTCGATGCGGTCGTCGGGCGGGAGGTCGGTGCGGCCCTGGAAGCCCTCCTTCCAGACCTGCCCCTCCTTGCGCGCCTTGAACTCGGTCGCCAGCGCCGAGCCGATGTTGCCCGGGTCGTTGACCGAGCCGTCCGTGACCTTGTTGCCGCCCTTGATCAGCTCGACCGAGAGGTCCTTCTTGATGTTGACGATGAGCGTCAAGGGGCTCTGCTTAGCCTGCGCGTTCAACTCCTCGCTGCGCTGCGGCACGAGGGTCTTGAAGCGCGCGGGCTTGAGCGGCGTGATGACCATGAAGATGATCAGCAGCACCAGCAGGATGTCGATGAGCGGCGTGACGTTGATGTCCGGCTGTGCGCTGCCGCCGCCGCCTGAACTCATACCCATAAGTTCGACTCCTCCGCGGGCCGCGCCCTGCCGGGGGCACCCGCCTCGCTTATCTGGCCGGCCCTAAGAGGACGGCGTGGTTGTCGCCGGGCTGCCGGGGCCGCCCGTCGCCGGGTTGGCCGAGCCGCCGCCCTTGCGCTTGTCGGCGACCAGACCGATCTGGTCGATGCCAGCGTCGCGGATCAGGTTAATCGTCTCGACGACCTGACCGTAGTTGGCGTTGATGTCGCTGCGGATGTAGACGATGCGCTCGGTGTCGACCTTGCCGGCCATCTTCGTGTCGATCTCGGTCTTGAGCGTGTCCTTGTCGATCTCCTTCTTGCCGAGGTAGAGCTTGCCGGCGTCGGTGATCGCGACGACGACCGAACTCTCCTTGATGATGGCCGGGTCCTCGTCCGGGTTGTTCATGTCGCGCGGGAGCGCGACAGAGACGCCCTGCTGGAGGAACGGCGTGATGACCATGAAGATGATCAGCAGCACCAGCATGATGTCCACCATCGGCGTGACGTTGATGTCGGAGGTGAAGCCGCCGCCACCCCCTGCGCTCATGCTCATAGCTTTACTCCAGTGGCCCGCCGGGCGGGCTTTAGCGAGCCGACCTTGTCGGCGTCGGCGCGGACGCGGCCCCCGAGGGGGCCGCGTCCGCG
>DASWNR010000341.1:0-12153 GCA_036399155.1 Pyrinomonadaceae bacterium | reverse complement strand
TGCACTGGCTCGAAGGGATTGACTTGGTGAACTTGTGCTCGATGGGGTGACCCTTCTCACCTTTCGGGATGTTGGGGTCGGGGTTGTCGGGCGCGGTCTTGCCCGCGTTGCCGAACTTCGCGTAGGGGCCGGAGTTGAACTGCGAGCGGTCGTTGGCGTAGACGACGTGGCAGGCGGCGCAGCCCGACTGGCGGTAGTCGCCGGGCGCGTTGTTCGTCCCCATGAAGGACATCACGGGGTCGTTCAGTCTCACCTTCTGCGCGCCGAGGATGACGGGGTCGACGCGTGCCTGCGTGCCGTAACCGCGGTTGCTCAGAGTCACGTCGGGCTGGCCGGGCACGTCCTCGCGGTTGGGGTTCCCGAGTTCGGACTTCGGGCCGCCGCCGCGCTCGACGGGTCGCCAGAAGGCGACGCTCAGGGGCTGGCCGATCTCGAAACGCGGGAAGGGCATGAGGAAGGGGATGATGCCCTCTTTGCGCGTCTCCTCCTCGGTGGGCGGGGGGATGGTGCGCGCTATCTGCGGCTCGCCCGAGGGGCTGTAGTTCTCGCCGATGATGGCGGTCTTGGTCGGCAGGCTCCCGTTGTTGTAGAGCGCGGTCGAGTAGACCTGCGGGCTGTTGGTCATCGCGCTCTTCTGGAGCCGCTTGATGTAGTCGCCGTGGCACGAGCCGCCGCAGGAGATTTCGGCCACGCGCAAATCCGAAGGGTTGACGAAGCGAACCCAGTCCTTGTCCTCCTTGTTCAGGAGCGTGAAGGTCTCCTCGGGGTTGGCCGAGCCGTGCCACTTCGAGGGGAACTTCGGCTTCGCGGTGTGCGCCTGCTCTTTGAGCATCGCGGTGCCGTTGCCGCCGTGGCAATCGACGCACGAGGGGCCGTTGTTGATCTTCGTCTGGTGCGGGTCGCCGACGCCCGTGTGGCACTTCGTGCACCCTTCGGAGGGCGCGGGCGGCTTCCTGTCCTGCGGCGCGGCGGCCGGCTCGCCGGCGGCGTCGCCCTCAACGCCGTGCGGGTTAGCGGCTTCGGCCGACCTGTCAGGCTCGACGGCGACGCCGGCCGACTGGACGGGGAAGAACAGCGCGAAGGCCGCGAGGCCGAATACCGCGAGCACCGCGAGGATGCTGAAAAGCTGCTGGCGCTTCGTGCGCGAATGGTTGCCGGAGGTCTTCATGTTTGCCGTCTGAATTGTTTTTGCGAACTTAGAAAGCCACCTGGAACGCGAAGGTCGGCGAGACGAGCGGGCGCGTGCTGCCGATCATGCGCGCGTAGCCGCCGTGCGGGAAGAGGACGGCCGCGCCGGTGACGAGGAAAAGGTTCTCGTTCTCGAACGGGCGGAACTTCGCGCCGAAGCTCAAGTCCGTCCCGATGCCGCCGCCGAGCCCCGGGTCGCTCGTTATCTGTTGCAACAGCCCCGCGCGCGCGAACCTCAAGTACGAGAGGTTGGTCACGACCTTCAGCTTCGGGGTGACGCGGAAGTCGCCGCCGAAGTTCCACATCAGCAGGCCGGGGTTGACGAAGTTCGAGCGGTCGTTGAACTTGTTCCGCAGGTTCGGCAGGAGCGAGAACTTGTTCTTGAGCAGGCCGACCGCGCCGCCCACCTGCGTCGTCTGCTGCGTCCAGAACTGGAAGGGCCCGCCCGCGAAGTTCGGGTTGTCCTGAATCATGTCGAAGCCGGTCGCGCGGTCGTCCGAAAGGTCGCCGTCGCCCGACGCGTAGAAGAACGAAGCCCGCCAGCGCGTCCAGTCTCTATCAACCGAGCCCTCGAACGCCGCCATCTGCGCGTTGACCTTCTGCTCGCGCCCCGCGAGGCGGTTGAAGCGGTCGCGCCCGAAGGCCCAGTAGAAGGCGTGCGAGACGTTGAGCTTCCCCCACCTGCCGTCGCCGTGGAAGCCGGCGTAGGCGACGCTCAGCCGCGCGCGGTCGCCCGTGACGCGGCCGAGGTCGTGGTTGTAGGCGAAGTTGAAGAGCGCGGTGTAGCCCTTGTGGCCGAAGTCCTGCCGGAACCAGTTGGCGAGGAAGACGGTCTGTCGGCGTCGGTCGAAGCTGTGGAGCTGCGAGACCTCGTCGCGCTGGCGCATCGAGAAGTAGGCGACGTTGTATGTGTCGCGCTGCGAGTTGAGCGTGCCGAAGAGGCGCGCGCCGAGCTGGTTGTCGGCGAAGAGGAAGCCGCGGAAGTCGGAGTTGAAGTTCTGCATCCCGACCCGAAGGCTGACGAAGTCGAAGTTGGGGCTGACGACGGCGAGCCGCTTCTCGAAGAAAGCCTCCTCGACGGCGAGGCGCGAGTTGCCGCGCACCGAGTCGAAGGGGTTGACGGTGTTGTTGGCGATGAAGTTGAAGTTGGCGACCGCCGTGACGCGCAGCGCCCAGCGCTTGGGCTCGAACGCGCCGGTGCCGCCGAACAGCTCCGCGCCCATGACGAAGTTCTGGTTGGTGAAGAACTGCTCGCGGCGTCCGCCGGCCGCGACGACGCGCGGGTTGATGGTCGAGGCGCTCTGGAGGTTGAGGTTAAGAAAAGTGTGGTTGCCGTGGACGGGGTAGTCGCCCTTCAGAACGTTCTGGTTGTATGGGTCGAACGTGCTGCCCTCGACCCAGGGCGTCTGGACGGCCGGGCCGTAACGTTCGTAGCGCGGCCACGGGAAGCGCCAGCGGTCGGGCATCGGGATGAACTCCTCCGACGCCTCGTCCTTCGGCTCGACGGTCTTCGGCCCCGCGCTGCCGAGCGGCGACCAGTCGGGCAGGGGGTACTGCAAGGGCTTCGACCCGCCCTTCCCGCCCTCGTCGTTCTTCGCGGCCGGCGTGGGTGACGGGGCGGGCGTCGGCGTCGGGGCGGGCGTCGGGGCCGGCGTCGGCGTGGGCGCGGCGGCCGGCGGCTGTTGCTGCGGGCGCGGCGGCGCGTAGAAGAAGTCGAGCAGCGATTCGAGAAGCGTCTCGGCCTGCTCGGCGCGCGAAGGAGGGGCGTCCGACTCGGCGTCGCCCTCGGAGGCGTAGGCCCCGGGCGGCGCGGCCTGTGCGGTCAGGAGGAGCGCGAGCGCGAGACATACGGACGCGCGAGCACTGCGGCGCCCCCTGCTGCCCTTTTGCGAACGTGTCATCAGAAACGTCCCCGTCAGAAGAACCTTTAAAGATTGCGTATTGCTTTTTTAGAACTACACGCGGCCCCGTGGGCGCGCGCGACTTCGGTGAGAGGGAGGCGGCCGGCGCGTGTTCGCGCCGCTTAAAGCCCAAAGCCCCGGCCGGGGCTTTCAAAAGACTGAGCGGGCGTTTGAAAAATGCGCGCCCGGCTCCCGTGTTGTCAGCGAGTGGAAAGCGCTAATGAAAATAGGTCAGGGGCGCGGGCTAGTCAAGAAAATTCTTCCGGCGCGCGCCTCAGCCCAGCGATTCGGGCGCGGCGGCCTGCTCGAAGACGCGGTCGCGCGTTTCGCGCTCGACGCGCAGGAGCGGCCAGATGTCCACCTTCAACTCCTCCGCGTAGTGGAGCAGCGGCGCGCCCGCCGGCTGCGCCAGCCCCAGCGCCTCAAGCATCGTCGAGTCGTACGCCGAGACTTCGGCCGCGCGCAGCGGCCAGGGCTCGTGGAAGACGCGGCAGCGGTAGAGCTGTTCGCTGTAGGTCGAGTAGAGGCAGTAGCGCTCTGTGAGGAAGAAGTCGAGCGAGTCGGGCTCGGCCTGCGGCAGACGCTCGCCGATGGCCCAGCCGGCGCGGAAGTCTGCGGCCGGCGCGTCGCCCGCCGGCCGTCCGGAGGCGAAGTCGATAGAGCCGCCCGTCTGCGCGAGGCTCATCTCGGCGCTGTGGTACGGGAGGAAGAAGAACTGCCGCCCGCCCCAGCGCGCGACGGGGCTGTTGATGTCCAAGGAGAGGAACCAGACGCCGGGCACGCCGCGGTGCTGGACGTACGTGCGGACGTTCAGCTCAAGGAAGGAGTTCAAGCCCGGCACGGGCGGCGTGAAGTACGGGCGGACGCCCCACATCTTGAAGGGGACGACGCCGACCCACGCCTGCCCGTCGAAGGTGTCGATGGAGAGCTGCGGCGGGACGAGCGGCCGGAGCGCGCTCACCTCCACCGGCCAGTGCATGAAGAGGAGCTTGCCCCACCGCTGTCGCATCAGCGGCAGTCCGGCGGGGCGTCGTCGTATGGAGAGGCGGTCGGGGGTGCGGCTGGTCATGCCGGGTCAAGTCGGTTACGCGCCCCGCACGGGCGCGCGCGTCTCGCAGTGTGTGTGGTTTGACAACGCGTCCGGCCGAGTCGAATAATGCCGGCGGCCCCGGCCGCCGGACAGGCCGGGGCCGGGACGGGTTTCGCGCCCGCTTTTTTACCATCAATTCACGCCCTTGAACAGCGCCCGTCGGCCGAACCCGTATGAGACTCCTGACCCCGCTCGCGCTCATGCTCCTCTTAACCTACGCCGCGGCGCAGGTCAGGAGAGAGGCCCCGCGCCCCGCGGGTAAAGTCTCGAAGGTCTCGAAGACGGCCGGGGCAGCCAAAGAAGCCCCCGCCGAAGCGACGCCGGCCGACGCGCGCACGGTCGTCTGCATAGACCCCGGCCACCCTTCGGAGGTGGCCAGCGGCCAGAACGTGCAGAACGGCACGAGCGAGGCGCATGTAGACTGGGCGGTCGCCACGAAGCTGCGCGAGGCTTTGGCGGCGCGCGGCTACGAGGTCGTGTTGACGAAGTCTTCCGAAGGTGAGCTGGTCAGGAACAAAGACCGCGCGCTCATCGCCAACCGCGCGGGCGCCGCGCTGATGCTCAGGCTCCACTGCGACGCGAGCGCCGCGCGCGGCTTCGCCGTCTACTACCCGGACAGGAAGGGGCGCGCGAAGGACGGGAGCGTCGGCCCCGGCCCCGACGTGATAGAGGGGAGCCGCCGCGCCGCCCGCGCCATCCACGCCGCGCTGTCCGAGGGGTTGCGCGGCGCGCTCGCCGACAACGGCGTGCGTACCGACTACCAGACGAAGGTCGGGCGCGAGCAGGGCGGGGCGCTGACCGGCTCAATCTTCTCGGAGGTGCCCGTCGTCACCATCGAGATGGTCACGCTCTCCGACCCCGGCGACGCCGAGTTCATCAAGACCGAGGAGGGGCAGCGCCGCATGGCCGAGTCGATAGCCGACGGCGTCGCGCGCTACGTCGCGCCGTCGAAGGCGGCGGGGCCGGCGCGCAAAGCCCGTTGAGTTTTTAAGTCAACCTTTTGAAAGGACGCAGGAAGAAGGAACGTTCCCCCGATGAAATTCACACCCCAAAGACTAAAACGCACCGCGGCCCCGCTGGCGCTCGCGTTGCTCGTCGCGTCGGCCGTCCCGGCGCTCGGGCGCGCGGCGACGGTGACGGCCGACACTTCGCCGCCGCTCGCGCGGGAGCAGAGCGCACTTGAGAAGGCCGAGGCGCTCGACTTCTCCAAGAAGGCGGTCACGCGCGCGGAGCTGAAAGAACTCGACCTCTGGGACTTGAGGATGCTGCGCGGGGTCGTCTTCGGGCGACACGGCCGCGTCTTCAAAGACCGGGACATCCAGAGCTACCTGAAGGACAAGACGTGGTACAAGCCCGACCCGAACTTCAGCAACTCGGCGTTGAACGCGACCGAGCGCGCCAACCTCGACCTGATACGAGAGCTTGAGGCCGAGAAGCACGACCAGATAGAGCCGGGCGATTTGCGCTGGTGGCAGGCACGGCCGATGACCGCGGAGAAGCTCGGCACGCACTCGGCCGCCGAGTGGCGCATCCTGCGCGCAGAGGTCGAGGCCGTGCGCGGCAAGCGCTTCGAGGACGACCCGTGGCTCCAGCAGTACTTCGAGGATCGCTACTGGTACAGGGCCGACCCGTCATACGACGCGCGTCAGCTTACGAAGATTGAGCGGCGCAACCTCGCGGCCATCGACGCCGCGCAGCGCAAGCAGCGGCGCGCGGCCGTCTCGCCCGGCGACATGGAGCACTTCGAGAAGCGTCTGCTGAGCGACGAGATGTTGAAGGGCCTGAGCCTGCACGAGCTGCGCCTGCTCCGCAACGAAGTCTACGCGCGGCGCGGCAGGCAGTTCCGCACCGAGTGGCTGGCGCAGTACTTCTGGAGCCAGCCGTGGTACGAGGCGCGCGAGGACAACTCGGAGCCCGAGCTGTCCGAGACCGAGAAGAAGAACATCGAGACCATCGTCGCATACGAGCGGCGGGTCAAGGACTCGCTGAGCGCGCAGCCTGTCACGGCCGGCCTGCTCGAAGGCATGTTCCTCGAAGACGCGCGCAAGCTCCGCCACGAGATTTACGCGCGCCACGGCCGCGTCTTCAAGGACAGGTGGCTCCAGAGCTACTTCAAGAGCTTCGACTGGTACAAGCCCAACCCGCGCTACACGGACGCGGTGCTCACGCAGGTCGAGCGCCAGAACATCAACGCCATCGCGGCCTACGAGAAGAAGGCGACGAGCGTGCTCGACGCCGTCGAGGGTTGATAAGGCTAAATTAAGTCCCGCGTGACGGGACGAGAAAACCGAAGTGGTGAGTGACGACAAGCTGTTGGCTGTTAGCTATTGGCTGTTAGCCGGACACGAAGCTAAAAGCCAATAGCTAATAGCCAACAGCTAGCTTTATGATTTGCCCGAACTGTCAACAGCCGTTGCGCGATGGGGCGCAGTTCTGCACGAACTGCGGGGCGAAGACCGTGTACGCGGGCGGCGCGACGACCGAGTCGTTCGAGACGGCCGGCCCGGACGCGGCGGCGGCCGACCCGCTCGTCGGGCGCGTGCTCGACGGCAAGTACGAGGTCGTCTCGCAGCTGGGCACGGGCGGGATGGGCGCGGTCTACCGCGCGCGCCGGGTTCACATCGGCGACGATGTCGCCGTCAAGATTCTCCACCAGAGGCTGACGGGCGACGAGAAGCTGGTCGAGCGTTTCCGGCGCGAGGCGCGCGCCGCCGCACAGCTACACCACCCGAACGTCGTCACCATCCACGACTACGGCGAGGCGCGCGGCCCCGACGGCTTCGCCTACATCGTCATGGAGCTGGTGCGCGGCGAAAGCCTGCGCGCGCTGCTGAGGCGCGAGGGCCGTCTCGGAGCGCCGCGCGCCGTCTCGCTGATGCGCGACGTGTGCGCGGGCGTGGGCGCGGCGCACAGGCGCGGCATCGTCCACCGCGACATCAAGCCCGACAACATCATCGTCACCCCGGCCGACGAAGACCACCCCGTGGAGAGCGTCAAGGTCGTGGACTTCGGCATCGCCAAGCTGCGCGACATGGCGCAGGAGGCGTCCACGCTCACCGAGGCCGGCACGATGGTCGGCACGCTCTTCTACATGTCGCCCGAGCAGTGCAAGGGCGAGCCGCTCGACTCGCGCGCAGACGTGTACGCACTGGGCGCGATGCTCCACGAGATGCTCGCCGGCACGCCGCCCTTCTCGGCGTCGAGCATCACGAGCCTCATCCTCAAGCACGTGGGCGAGCCGCCGCCGCCCCTGCCCGCCGACGTGCATGCCACGCCGTCCCTCCGCGCGGCGGTCACGCGCGCGCTCGCCAAGAACCCTGACGAGAGGCCGCGCGACGCCTCGGAGTTCGCGCGCGAGATACAGGCCGCGCTCTTTCCTGCTGCCGACGCCCCCGCGCCCCCGGCCGGCGCGACCGCGCAGCCGCCCGCGCCCATCTTCCCCGCGACGACGCACCCCGCGCACGTCACGCCGACGCACCCCGCGCCGCACGTCCCACAGCCTCCCGCGTCCGCGACCCAGCGCGAAGAGGAGACGGTTATACACGGCGCCGCCGTAGGGCACGCGCGGCCTCCCGCGCAGTACGCCCCCGCGCCGCGTCAACAGCAGCCGCCGCCGGGCGCGTACCCGCCGCCCTCGCGAGGCTCGCGCAAAGGCTACGCCGTCGGCCTGCTCGCCGTGCTGCTCGTCGGGCTGGCCGGGCTGGGCGTGGTGGGGCTGCTTCTCTACATGAACCGGGGCACCGGCAAGACGACCGTCAACACGCGGCCCAGCCCGACGCCGCGTCCCAGTCCGAGCGCGAGCCCGACGCCCACGCCCCTGCCGGAGGCGGTGCAGCTCGCCGAGGTGAAGCTTCTCGGCGGCTCTCTGCTCTCGCCCTCGGACCTGTCGGGCGTGACGCCCGCTTACCTGAGCCGCCTGCGCAACACGGTCTACGCGCGCCACGGCCGCAGGTTCGACGACAACGACCTCCGCGTCTATTTCCAGTCGCGCCCTTGGTACAGGCCGCGCGCCGACTACAACGAGGACAGGCTGACGACGAACGACCGCGCCAACGCAGACCTCCTCAAGGCGTTCGACGAGAATAACGGCGCGGCCCCGCGCGCCGACCCAGAGCGCGTGAGGAGGGATGTCGAAGACGCCCTCGAAGATTGGGCCGAATCGACCCGCGAGCGCAAAATCAACGACCACATGAAGCACTACGCAGACACGCTGGAGACTTTCTACAAGCGCCAGAACGTCGGCGCCTTCCAGGTGCGCTCCGACCGCTCGAAGGCGTTCGTCCGCTACGACGAGATGCACGTGAAGCTCGACAACATCGAGGTCACGCCCGACCCGACGGGGCTGCGCGCCACGGCCGTCTTCGACAAGTCGTGGGAGTTCGACTCGCCCGACAAGAACTCAAAAGGCTCCGTCCGCCAGCAGCTCTCGCTCGTCCGCGCCGGCGGCCGCTGGCTCATCAACGGCGAGCGCGACTTGCAGGTCTACTTCTCGAACAGCGAGGAATACTGAGCGATGAGTGTTGAGTGACCGGTGATAAGAAAAGACGACGGCCGGCTTTGTCTTCTTCTGACCACTCATCACTCGTCACTCATCACTCGTCACTCATGAGAGTAATTGTCACCGAGAAGCCTTCGATGGGGCGGGACGTTGCGGCGGCGCTCGGGGCGACGCGGCGGGGCGAGGGCTTCATCTCGGGCGAGTCGGACATCGTAACGTGGTGCGTAGGGCACCTCGTCGAGCTGGACGACCCGCAGGCGTACGAACAGAGGTTCGAGCGTTGGCGGGTCGAAGACCTGCCGATTCTGCCGGACGAGTTCAAGTACCACCCTTCGGAGAGGACGGCCGAACAGTTCAACGTCATCCGCGCGCTGCTCGGGCGCGCGGACGTGACCTCGGTCGTCAACGCGGCCGACGCGGGGCGCGAGGGCGAGCTGATCTTCGACCTCGTCTACACGCTCGCGGGCTGCCGCAAGCCGGTCGAGCGGCTCTGGATTTCGTCGCTCACGCGCGACGCCATCCTCGAAGGCTTTCGGAACCTGAAGCCGGCCGACGAGTACCGGGGCCTGCGCGACTCGGCGCACGCGCGCCAGCGCGCCGACTGGCTCGTCGGCATCAACGCCACACGCGCGCAGACCGTCCGCGCGCGCCGCGCCGGCCACCAGGGCGTCTTCTCCCTCGGGCGCGTCCAGACGCCCACGCTCGCGCTCATCGTCGAGCGCGACCGCGAGATAGCCGATTTCGTCCCCAAAGACTACTTCGAGGTCGTCGCCACGTTCCGCGCGCCCGGCGGCGAGTACCGCGGGCGCTGGTTCGGCAAAGACGGCAGCCGCTTCGACAGGAGGGAAGACGCCGAATCGGTCGTCCGAAAGGTTCGGGGGAAGTCGGGCGAGGTCAAGTCGGTCGAGAAGAAGGCCGCGCGCGAGAAGCCGCCGCTCTTACACGACCTGACCTCTTTGCAGCGCGCCGCCAACGTCCGCTACGCCTTCACGGCGGCGAAGACGCTGGAGCTGGCGCAGGCGCTCTACGAGAAGAAGTTCGTCACCTACCCGCGCACCTCTTCGCGCCACCTCTCGAAGGCGGTGGCCGAGGAGATAGAGGCGCACGTCCGCGCCGCCTCGGTCGGCCCGTACGTCCCCTTCATCGAGAAGATTCTCGCTTCGGGGAAGCCCAAGCTCACGAGCCGCCACGTCGACGACAAGAAGGTCACTGACCACCACGCCGTCATCCCCACCAAGCAGAAGATAAACGCCAACGCGCTCTCGCCCGACGAGAAGCGCGTCTACGACCTCGTCGCGCGGCGCTTCCTCGCAGCCTTCTTCCCCGACGCGGAGATCGAGCGCACGACCGTCTTGACCGAGGCCGAGGGCGAGCGCTTCATCACGCGCGGGACGGTGGTCTTAAAGGCCGGCTGGCGCGAGGTCGAGCCGCCCGGTCGCGGCGGGAAGTCTGTCGAGGAGGCGAAGAAGGCGGGCGAAGAGGACGAAGACGAGTCGGCCGAGCTGCCCTCCCTCAAGGCGAAAGACCCGGCGGAGGTTTTAAACGTCGAGGCGCAGGCGAAGCAGACGAAGGCGCCGCCGCGCTTCTCGGAGTCGAGCCTGCTCGGCGCGATGGAGACGGCGGGGAAGAAGGTCGAGGACGAGGAGCTGCGGCTCGCGATGAAGGAGGCGGGGCTCGGGACTCCGGCGACGCGCGCCTCCATCATCGAGACGCTGCTCAAGCGCGAGTACGTCGTGCGCGAGAAGAAGTCTCTGGTCGCGACGGCGAAGGGCGCGGCGCTCATCAAGATGCTGCCGAGCCCGCTGCTCAAGTCGGCCGAGCTGACGGGGCGCTGGGAGCAGAAGCTCTCGCGGATGACCCGGCGCGAGTACGAGCTGGACGCCTTCATGGTCGAGGTGCGCGGGATGGTCACCGAGCTGGTCGGGCAGATAGCCGGCTCGGAGGTCGAGCGCCCGGCCGAAGGCTCGCCGGCCGCCGCGAACGCGCGCCAGTTGCCGAGACCCGAGGGCGCGCTCGACTGCCCGAAGTGTAAGAGGGAAGAGCGCGCGGGGTTTCTAATCGAGCGCGAGGGCGCCGCCGGAAAGTTCCTCGCGTGCTCACTGGGGCGCGAGGCGTGCGGGTACCTGAGTGACGCGCCGAAGAACGCGAAGCAGCGCAAGGCGCTCGTCCAGACCGCCTGTCAGACGTGCGGCGGCGCGATGCGCCTGCGGCTCCCCAAAGAGAAGGGCAAGCACGCCTTCCTCTCCTGCGTGCGCTTCCCCGACTGCCGCGGCGCGCGCTGGTTCGACGACAAAGGCGCGCTCGAAGAAGCCCGACCCGAGCCCGAGACAGGCCCGCCCTGCGCGCTCTGCAACACGCCGATGCTCAAGCGCGGCCCCACCTCGTCCGGCAGCTACTTCTGGTCCTGCCCGCGCTGGCGCAGCGACGGCTCCGGCTGCAACTCCAAACCCGTCTGGATCAACGAGCGCTGAGACGGTCGCCGGGGTCGTCATACCCTCGTGTCCTTCTTAACGCGCCAGAGTTGGTAGAGCCGCGTCGAGTCGCGCAGGTCTGTGAAGAGGATGGCCATCTGCCCGACGTTGATGCGGTCGCCGGGGCGGAGCGCCTCCGCGGCGAAGAGGTCGCGGAAGAGTCGGAGCGCGGTGACCTCGGCGGCGGTCGCGGCCTGCCCGCCACACGCCGTGCGCTCGACGACGAAAAGTTGTTCGGCCGTCGTGTCGTTGGCGAGCGGGCGGACGCCGCGGCGAGTCAACACAACCGGCGCGGCGCGTGTTTGAATTACGACGCGCCGAGCGGCGGCGGATTTTAGCGCGGCGCGCGAGAGAAAAGTTGATGACAGCCGCGCCGTCATTTGCTACGTTGTGAGATAAGCTTTTCAATCCGTCGGTTGACAGAGGAGAAAAGGGACATGGCTTCAAAGAAGTCGTCGAAGAAAGGTGGCGCGAAGTCGTCGGGCGGCTCGAAGGGCGGCTCGAAGAAGGGCGGCAGCAAGAAGGGCGGCGCGAAGAAGTCTGCCGCTAAGAAGTCGTCCGGCAGTAAGGGCGGCGCGAAGAAGGCCGGCGGCGGAGCCGCCAGGAAGGGTGGCTCGAAGAAGGGCGGCAGCAAGAAGGGCGGAGCCACAGGCGGCGCTAAGAAAGGCGGCGCTAAAGGCGGAGCCAAGGGCGGCGCTAAGAAGGGCGGAGCCAGTAAGGGCGGGGCGAGTAAGGGCGGAGCGAGTAAGGGCGGTTCAAAGAAGGGTGGAGCCAGGAAGGGCGGCAGCAAGAAGGGTGGCTCGAAGAAGGGCGGCGGCGGTAAGTCGCTCCTCACCCAGGCCAGGGACGCTGCGGGCGACATCCTCGTCAGCGCGGGAGTGGGCGCGCTAGTCGGAGCCATCAAAGGCGGCGTCGAGAAGATCGACGAAAAGGCCGCCGGCGCCGAGGACGAGCTTCAGCCGTCCGGCTCTCAGGGCGGGAAGAAGTAGCTGACGCGTAAAGCCG
>DASWNR010000340.1:0-25496 GCA_036399155.1 Pyrinomonadaceae bacterium | reverse complement strand
TTCGTCTGTCTCGCGAGCCCCGAGCCCTTCGGCCACGTCGGCCTCTGGTACGCGGACTTCCGACGCCCCTCCGACGAAGAAGTCCGAGCCATGCTCGATTCGGAAGGGTAAAGGTGAAAGGGTGAGGGTTGAAAGCATTCTCCCTCACCCCTTCACCTTAACCTTTCACCTCAGAGCTTTCGCCCTTCAACATCATGAGTCCGGCGAGCAGCGCAAACGGGCCTGCGGCGAGTATCCACATCATCGGCGCGAGCCCGTACCGCTCGGCGAACGCGCCGAGCGCGAAGGGGACGAACGCGCCCGCGAGCCCGTAGACGTTCCCCACGGTCATCACCATCCCGCTCCGGCCGGGAAACTCCTCGTAGAGCTTCGCCGACAGAACGGCGTACCAGCCAGCGTTCGCGACCCCGAGCAGCCCGAGCAGCACCAGCTTCGCCGCGAACCCTTCGGCCAGCAGCAGCGCGGGGAAGAGCACGGCCACGGCCGACGTGCTCACGCGCAGGTAGCTCAGGCCGCGCACGCGTTCGAGCAGCGGCACGACCGCGATGTCGCCCGCCAGCCCGACCCACGTCCACACCGCGACCGCCAGAGCCGCGCGCGCCTCGCCCGCGCCGACCACGTCCACGAAGTAGAGCGCGAGGAAGCCGCGCAGCAGGTCGTATGTGAAGTCGCCCAGCTCAAGCAGCACGAGCCAGCGCACCACGCGCCGCCTGCGCAGCGCCCGCAGCGCCTCGCGCAAGCCCTCGGCGAGCGCCGCGCCCGCGTGCCGCGCGGCGGCCGCCGGAGCGTTCGTCCCGAACGGCTGACGCCACGCCGCCGCGACCGCCAGCAGCATCAGCGCGCCCGCCGCGAGAAAGCCCCAGCGCCAGCTCACCCCCGCCCACACGCACGCGCCGACCACGGCCGGCCCGGCGGAGTTGCCGATTGAGCCGGCCAGCGCCCACCGCGCCATGTTCTGCTCGCGCCGCGCGGGCTCGGCGTCCATCAGCGTCGCCTGCGACAGCCCGACGAACGCGCCCGACGCGGGGTTCGAGAGGGCGGAGGCCGCGAGCAGCAGCCCGAAGCCCGGGGCGAGCCCGACGAGCAGCGTCCCCGCGGCGAAGACGACCCCGCCGCCGAGCACGAGCGCGCGCCTGCGCCAGACGTCGCCGAGGACGCCGAACACCGGCTCGACCAGGTTGCCGACGATGGGTGGCACGCTGAGGATGACGCCGACCTGCGTGTACGACAGGCGCAGGTCGTCGCGCATGAGCGGCCACGCCGCCTCGCGCACGCCGAACACAAGCTCGTCAAGAAACTCGACGGCGAGCAGCGTGAGGACGAAGAGCGACAGGCCGCGGCGCGCGCACGTGCGGGCGCGCGCCGTGTCTTGTGCGGATGACATGAGCGGTGATTCTCCTTTCCACGGAAGCCGGGACGTTTTCGTTTCGTAGCGCCTGAAAACGTCCGGCCGTGGCGGAGGAATCACCGAGCGCGCGAGCGCGCGCCACAGACCCCGCGACACGCGCGCACTCGTGCGTGCGCCGCGCGCGGGGGCCGCGGTCGGACTCGCCTCTGTGGCGGGGTCTTACCAGGGAGGGAAGCGTGTGCTCTCGCCTTTAAGCATGTGGCGTATTGCACACTCGGGTGGGGCGTAAGTCAAGAACATTTTTAACCCCTACGCGCCCGCGCGCGAGACGCGGCCGCCGCGCACGCGCTCGGTCTCGGACTCGAAGATGTAGGAGAGCGACTTGTAGATGAGCTTCGCGCAGAGGAAGGCCGAGGCGCTGAAGCCCTCGACGTAGGAGTACTCGGTTAAATCCATCCCGACGACGCGGCGGGAGCGCGCGAGCGTGCGGACGAGGCCGAGCACCTCGTACCAGCCTAAGCCCCCGGGCTCTGGCGTCCCCGTCTGCGCGACGAGCGAGGGGTCGAGCCCGTCGATGTCTATCGTCAGGTAGACGTTCTCGGTCAGACCGGCGACGGCCTCCTCCCACCAGTCCGTGCGGCCCGCGATGTCCTTGGCCCAGAAGATGCGCGTCGGGAACTCGTCGAGCGAGCGCGCCTCGTCGGCCGAGATGGAGCGTATGCCGACCTGCACGGCCGGGAGTCTCAGGTCGCGGACGACGCGCGCCATGATGGAGGCGTGCGAGTGCGGCGTGCCGTCGTAGGTGTCGCGCAGGTCTGCGTGCGCGTCGATTTGTAAGACGGAGAGGTTCTCGTAGCGTTCGGCGTGCGCGCGGATGACGGGCGCGCTCACGGAGTGCTCGCCGCCGATCATGCAGACGAACTTGTCGGCCGCGATCAGGGCGCTCGCGCGCTCGTGCAGCGACTTCATCATCGCCTCGGGCGTCTCGGCCGGCGGCGTCACCTCGGTCGTGTGTAGCCCCAGCCTGTAGACCTCCGCGTCGGTCTCCTCGTCGTACAACTCCATGTTGCGCGAGGCGTCGACGATGGCCTGCGCGCCCGCGCCCGTCCCCGTGCCGTAAGAGACCGTGCCCTCGTACGAGACGGGCCACACGACCACGCGCGCGCGCTCAAAGCTCGACAGCTCCTCGTCCTCGATGCCGCCGAAGTTCATCGGAAGTTGTGCTGATTCAGACATGCCACAGAGTATAGCGCAGCTTGTTTTCAACCACGAAAGACCTTGAAAAAAAAGCCAGTAGTCAGCAGGATTTCTACTGACTACTGGCTACCGACTTCTGACTGCTTCTTCTTTTTCTTACGGCACCTCGACCGTCAGCTCCTTGCCCATGAAGGTGAAGTTGGGGCGCTTGCGCCCCTTCATGTACTTGGCGGCGGTCTGCGAGAGCGCGGTGACGAGGATGGGGAGCGCGATGGTCGGGTCGCAGGAGACGTAGGCCGTGGCCGCGCCGCGCTGGAGCTTGCCGAAGACGAGCGACTCGTCGTCCGAGTTGGGGCTGGTGCGGCCGTTGTGCGCGGGCTGCTCGGTCGAAATCTGGATGGCGTACTTGTGGCCGCGCGCGGGCGTCTTGATGATCTCGGAGGCCGACTCCATCTGCTGGACGTAGCTGCGCGAAGTCCCGCCGCCGAGGTTGATGACGCCCGTCACGCGCGAGCGCGCGCCGATCTGCATCAGGTCGAGCGTGTCCTGCGCGATGTCGAAGCAGAAGCTGTTCTTCTTCTCGAAGCGCGCGCCGGCTATCCCGACCGTGATCGAGCTGTCGGAGATGGTCGGGCAGAAGATGGGGATGCGCGCCTTGTAGGCCGAGGTGAGTATCCCGTCGTCCGTGGCGATCTCGGCCAGCTCGCGGCCCAGCAGGTGGAGGAACTCGCGCGTCGAGTAGGCGCGCGTCTGGTCGAGCTGGTTGGTGAAGCCGCCGACCCACTCGTTGGCCTCGCTGTACTCCTCCTCGCTGGCGAGCACGTCCCACAGGCGGCTGATCTGCGAGGCCTCCAGCTCGGCGTCGGTCATCGAGGGGTGCGCCTGAAAGTGCTGCCGCCCGAGCGTCTCGTGCAAGTCCTGGAAGAGCATCGCGCCCGAGCAGACCATCACGTCCACGAAGCGGTTCTTGATGACGTAGGCGAGGAGCCGGCGCATCCCCGCGGGGATGAGCGCGCCGTTGGCCGCCACGACCACGGTCGTGTTGTCGCCGAGCATGTCGAGCCAGATGCGGTGCGCCTCCGCGAGCTGTCGCGCTCCCAGCCCTGCGCCCTCCATCTTCTCAAGCAGCCCGGCGACCGAGCGGTCGCGGTCGACCTGCACGGGCCTGATCGGGGCGGTGAGGTATTTCGTGGCTCGCGGTTTACGTTGGGTGACCATTTTCGATCCTTTGGTGAATGGTAAATAGCGAATCGTAAATGGTGACGGGGGCCGGCCGGCGGCCGCTCGCCACTCACCACTCGCCGCCTGCTACTTACCGCCTACGGCGCTTCTCCTCGGGCTCGCCGTTGACGGCGAGGTAGGTGTAGGCGTTGATGCGCGACTCGTAGGACTCGACCATCTCGGCGCCCTCGGCCTCGGAGAGGTCGCCGCGCTTGATGCGCTGCGCGACGAGGCGGCGGAACCCCTCGTGGAGCTGGCCGGGCTCGTAGCGCGCGCGGTTGAGCGCCTCGCCCACGGTCGTCCCCTTGACGACTTTCTTGATCAGGTAGCCGTCCTCGTCGATGTGGATGTGCGCCTCGTTCGGCGCGCCGAAGAGGTTGTGGTTGTTGCCCATCACCTCCTGGTAGGCGCCGACGAGCATGAGCGCGATGTAGTAGGGCTCGCCGTCGCTGATCGAGTGCAGTTCGAGCACCCGCTTCACGTCGTGCAGGTCGACGAACTTGTCGATTACGCCGTCCGAGTCGCACGTGATGTCGCACAGCGTCGCGTACTCGGTCGGCGTCTTGTTCAGGCGGTGGATGGGGATGATGGGGAAGAGCTGGTCGAGCGCCCAGTGGTCGGGCACCGAGCGGAAGACCGAGAAGTTCGTCAGGTACTTGGCGCGCAGCAGGCGGCGCAGCTCGGTGAACTCTTCGGAGACGTACTTGGCGAGCTGCGCGTGCTTGTCGGCGCGCTCGCACACGTCCCAGAAGAGCACCTCGCCCTTGGCGCGGTCTTCGAGGGAGATGAGCCCGAGGTTGAAGAGGGTGAACAGCTCGTCCCGGTGTTCGAGGGCGTCGTGGTAGTACTCGCGGTAGTTCTTGACCGAGATGGACTCGCGCAGATCGGCCAGCTCGATGACGACCTGCGGGTCGTCGTCGTCCACCTCGATGGGCGTGATGTCCTCGACGACCGTCTCGATCTCGCTCAAGACGTTGGTGACGAGGATGGCGTGGTAGGCCGAAAGGTAGCGGCCCGACTCCTGGATGATGGTCGGGTGCGGGACGTTCTCGTCGTCGCAGACCTGCATGATCGTGTAGACGACGTCGTTGGCGAACTCCTGCGCCGTGTAGTTGGCGGAGGAGTCGAAGGCCGTCTTCGAGCCGTCGTAGTCCACCGCCATCCCGCCGCCCACGTCCAGGAGGTCGATGGGCACCTTCATCTGGAAGATTTTGGCGTAGACGCGCGCGGCCTCCTTCATCGCGTTCTTGATGCGCTTGATGTCCGTGAGCTGCGAGCCGATGTGGAAGTGGAGGAGCTTGAGCATGTCGATGCGCCCCGCCTCCTGCATCCGCCGGATGGTCTCAAGGATTTCCGTCGTCGTCAGGCCGAACTTGGCGGCCTCGCCGCCGGACTTCTCCCAGCGCCCCGAGCCCTTCGAGTAGAGCTTGACGCGGAGCCCCACCATCGGCAGGGGGCCGCTCTCGTAGCGGTCGGCCATCTGGAGGACGTAGTCGAGCTCGTTCAACTTCTCGATGACGATGACGACCTTCTTGCCCGAGCGCGCGCCGAGGTAGGCCAGCTCGATGAACTCCTCGTCCTTGAAGCCGTTCAGGACCAGCAGGCTGTCGGCGGCCTGCTCCATCGCGAGCGCGCCGTAAAGCTCGGGCTTCGAGCCGGCTTCGAGCCCGAAGTCGTAGCGCGAGCCCTCGCGCAGGTACTCCTCGACGACCGCCCGGTTCTGGTTGACCTTCATCGGGTAGACGCACATGTGCGAGCCCTGGTACTCGTACTCGCGTATCGAGTTGCGGAAGGCGCGCTGGAGCTTTCTGACCTGCCCGGCGATGAGCTGCGGGAAGCGGAGCAGCACCGGCGTCTGGATGCCGCGGCGGCGCAGGTCGTCGATGATCTCGCGCACGTCGGCCGCGCGGTTCTGGTCCGAGTCGGAAGGGTGGACGACGAGATTGCCCTTGCGATTGATGCCGAAGTAGCCGGCCCCCCAATTCTCTATGCCGTAGGTCTCAAGCGTCTGTTCGATGGCCGTGGTCAACTTCTAGCTCTCCTGCCTCCCTGTGGTTCGCGCGTTTTGGACAAACTTAGCGTGGGTCAGCCTCCTTCGGCGTCGGCCTGTGCGGTTGAAGACATCTGGATTGGACTTACTTAAGCGCGCAATTTAACACTAAAAGCGGGGGGCGGTCAAAAACTATTTTTTTCGGGCGGCGCGCGCACGCCCGGGCGCTAAACGCCGTGCGAAAAAGATTTAAGCCGGGGGCGCGCTCCGCGCCGCGCGCGGGACGGGGCGGCGCGCGCGTGTCGTGCTTGACGCCGGGCGCGGGCGCGCGGCTATAATGCCTGCTTTTTACGGCGTCTTGAACTCGGATGACGCACACCCGGCTCTCGTTTCCGCCGCACCGTCGCCGCCGCCGAAAGGCGGCCGACACCTTCCACCCCCTTAAAAAGCAGATTCAGGAGAAATCATGGACGCAAAAGCGGTCTTGAAGTATGCGGAAGACCACGAGGCGAAGTTCGTCTCGGTACGTTTCACCGACCTGATCGGGGCCTGGCACCACCTGACCTACCCGCTCCACGAGCTGGACGAGGGCTCGTTCGAGGACGGCTTCGGCTTCGACGCGTCGAGTCTGCGCGGGTGGGCGTCGATCCACGAGTCGGACATGCTGCTCATCCCCGACCCGTCGCGCTTCTGGATGGACCCCTTCGCGGAGGAGCCGACGCTGACGGTCATCGCCAACGCGGTCGACCCCATCACGAAGGAGGGCTACGGACTCGACCCGCGCTCGGTCGCGCAGCGCGCAGAGAGCTACCTCCGCTTCACGGGCATCGCCGACACGGTCAACTTCGGCCCCGAGGCCGAGTTCTTCATCTTCGACGGCGTCGAGGTCAACAACGAGCCGCACCACAGCAGCTACCGCATTCACTCCGACGAGGGCCCTTGGAGTTCGGGGCGCGCCGAGGACGACTTCCGCGGCCCCAACCTCGGCTACCGCATCCGCAACAAGGAGGGCTACGTGCCCGTCCCCCCGGCCGACTCGCTGTCCGACCTGCGCTCGGAGATTTCGCTGACGCTCGAACAGTGCGGCATCACGGTCGAGTGCCACCACCACGAGGTCGCGACCGCCGGCCAGTGCGAGATCGACTTCCGCTTCTCGACGATGCTGGGGACGGCCGACAACCTGCAAATCTTCAAGTACGTCGTCCGCAACGTCGCACACCAGTACGGCAAGGCGGCGACCTTCATGCCCAAGCCGATGTACGGCGACAACGGCTCGGGGATGCACTGCCACCAGTCGCTCTGGAAGGGCGAGAAGCCGCTCTTCGCGGGCGACGGCTACGCGGGACTCTCGGACATGGCGCGCTGGTACATCGGCGGCCTCCTGAAGCACGCGGCGGCGGTCGTGGCCTTCGCCGCGCCGACGACGAACAGCTACAAGCGGCTCGTCCCGGGCTTCGAGGCGCCCGTCAACCTCGCCTACTCGGCGCGGAACCGCTCGGCGGCCATCCGCATCCCGATGTTCTCGACGAGCCCGAAGCTCAAGCGGCTTGAGTTCCGCCCGCCCGACCCTTCGTGCAACCCCTACCTCGCCTTCTCGGCGATGCTGATGGCGGGGCTCGACGGCGTGCAGAACCGCATCGACCCCGGCGAGCCGCTCGACAAGGACATCTACGACCTCGCGCCCGAGGAGCTGAAGAACGTGCCGAGCCTTCCCGGCTCGCTCGACGAGTCGCTCAGGGCGCTGGAGAACGACCACGAGTTCCTGCTCAAGGGCGAGGTCTTCACGCCCCAGCTCATCGACCGCTGGATCACATACAAGCGCGAGAAGGAGATCAACCCCATGCGGATGCGCCCGCACCCGCTGGAGTACTCGATGTACTTCGACATCTAAGAGAAGTAGACAGTAGTCAGTAGGTAATAGAAAACCCTTCGCGGAACGGTCGTCGGTGCTTTCAGCCACGGCCGTCGTCGTCGAAGGGTTTTCTACCGTCTACTGTCTACCGGCTACTGGTACTTGTAACTCGCCTTGCAGACCTGGACGCGGTTCGGGTTCGCGCCGTAGTTGGCGACCATGACGCTGCCGGGCGCCTTGTGGAGCTGGAAGGCGATGTTGGTCGCGGTGTTGCCGGCGACCGACGCCTTGATGACGTTGGTGCCCGCGTTCTCCGGCGCGAGCACGCCGACCTGCATGTTCTCGACGTACATGTGGCCGCCGTCGAGGTTCCCGCCCCTCTCGTAGACGACGAAGTAGAGCGAAGTGTTCTTGTCCGTGCAGCGGAACTGGTGGGTCTTCGTCTGCGGAGCGGCCGCGCCGTAGGCGAGCGTCGCCAGCAGCAGCGCCGCGACGGCGACGGAAGCAGTGAGTGCGACTCTCTTCATGGAGTTCCTCCTTACCGGCCCGACCTCGGCCGGCGGTCAGCGATTCCGCGTGTGGTCGTGACGCGGGTTTGAAAGAAGCCCCGCGGATTCTTCTAAAGGGCGGCGGGGCGTTTGAGCCGCTGGCCTACGCCGTCCGCGGCCGCGTAATATATCACCACCTTGCCGGCGCCGGACGAAAAAACCGAATCACTCATCCGCGAGCTGCCCGACCCCGAGGGCGCGCGCCACTTCTACGAGCGCGCAACCGGCGCGCACGCGCGAGCCGCGCGCGCCTTCGAGCGCGCCGAGGGGCTGCTGGCCGACGCGCTGACGCTCGCGGCGTGGAGCCCCCTGCTGGCGACGACGCTCGAACAGAACCCGGAGCACCTGAACTGGCTCGCGCGGGAGCGCGCCGACGCGCGCGTGCGCGCGACCGAGGGGCTGCGCGAGTCGCTCGCGCGCTTCGCGCTCACGCACACGCAGGTCCCCGCGCAGGTGCAGCTCGCGCGCTTCCGGCGGCGCGAGCTGTTGCGCGTCTACCTCCACGACATACGCCGCGCCACGACGCTCGTCGAGACGACCGAGGAGCTTTCAAACCTCGCCGACGCCGCGCTCGTCCATGCGCTCTCGCTCGCGCGACAGGAGCTTGAGAACCTCTACGGCGCGCCGCAGTGCACCGACGGGCGCGGGCGCAAGAAGACGGCCGAGGTGGCAATCGTCGCGCTCGGCAAGCTCGGCTCGCGCGAGCTGAACTACTCTTCGGACATAGACCTCCTCTTCCTCTACTCGGACGACGGCGAGACCACGGGCGCCGGCTCTCGCGGCGCGGCGACCAACCGCGAGTTCTTCGTCAAGCTGGCCGAGCGCGTCGCGCGCATCGTCGGCGGGAGCACGGGCGGCGAGGGCGCGGCCTACCGCGTAGACCTGCGCCTGCGGCCGCACGGCCGCGACGGCGCGCTCGCCGTCTCGCTCGACGAAGCCCTGCGCTACTACCGCACGAAGGCGCACGCGTGGGAGCTTCAGGCGCTGATACGCTCGCGCGCTGCCGCGGGCTCTGAGACGCTCTTCGCGCGCTTCGCCGACGCCCTGCGCGCGAGCGTCTACCGCGCCGAGCAGACCGTCGCGCAGGCGCTCGCCGACGTGCGGCTCGCCAAGCAGAAGATCGACCGCTTCCACTCGGAAGAGACGCGCGGCTTCAACGTCAAGCTCGGCCGCGGCGGCATACGCGAGATAGAGTTCATCGCGCAGGCGCTCCAGCTCGCGCACGGCGGGCGCGACGCGTGGCTCCAGGCGCCGCACACGCTCATCAGCTTAGGGCGGCTCGCCGACCGCGGCCTCATCACCGAGCGCGAGCGGAGCGAGCTGTCGGACGCCTACGACTTCCTCCGCACCGTCGAGCACCGTCTACAGATGGAGCACGGCCTACAGACGCACGCCGTGCCCGAGGACGCGGCGCGCCGCCGTCTGCTCGCGCGCCGGATGTACTTCGCGCCGCCGCGCGCGCTCGAAGAGTTCGACGAGACGCTCGCGCGTCACACGGACGCCGTCGCGCGCGCCTTCCGACGCGTCTTTGATGTCGAGGGCGAAAGTCCGGTCGGGGCGAAAGGGCGGGTCGAAAGTCAGTCTCCCGTTGACACATCCGCCGCGCCCACTTTGACGAACGACGCCGAGCCCGGCGCGCACGCCGAAGCCGTGCGAACCGTGGACGTGTCGCGCGCGGAGGTCGCGCCGGGCGAGAGCGCCGCGTCCGCGCAGGCGCGCGCGGCGGCGGCCGTCTTCGCGCGGCGGCTCGCGGGCGCGCAAGTTGTTGAAGTCGCGGAAGGGAAGTCGTACACGGAGGAGGAGGTCGAGCGCCTCCTGCGCGACGAGGCCGGGCGCTGCACGAACGCCCGGCGCGCCCTACAGCTCGTCGCGCGCGTCGCCGCGTCGCTCGAAAAGTCGGGCGAGGCGGGCGGCGCGTCGAAGCGTGTCGCCCCGGCGTTCGGGGGCGAAGTCGCCGCGCCGCCCGAGAGCGCGCTGCGCGAGCTGGTGCGGCTGTGCGGCGTGTCGGAGTATTTCGGCGAGATGCTGACGGCGAACCCCGCGCTCGTCGCCTCGGTCGTGACGCCGGTCGGGACGGTCGCGGCGCGCGACCAGCGCGCGCTCCTGCGCGCGGCCGTGGACGCCGAGCGCACCTTCGGCGGCGAGCTGGCGGCGCTGCGGCGCGCGTGGACTCACCTCGTCACCGAAATCGGCGCGCGCGACGCGGCGGGCGACCTCACGCTCGCAGAGTCGAACGCGCTCCAGACCTCGCTCGCGGCGGCGAGCATCAACACGGGGCTGCTCGTCGCGCGCCGCGAGATGGCGCGCCGCTACGGGCGGCTCGCGGCGGGGCCGCGGCTCGCGGCGCTCGCGCTCGGGCGGCTCGCGAGCGGCGGGGTGGACTACGGCTCCGACCTCGACCTCGTGCTCGTCTACGACGAGGACGTGCCTTCGCCCGTCGGGGGGCTGACGTGCGAGCAGGCTTACGCGCGGATGGTCGAGCTGCTGGTCAACGCGCTCTCAAGCTTCACGCGCGACGGACACCTCTACCGCGTAGACCTGCGCCTGCGCCCCGACGGGAAGAACGGCCCGCTCGCGTCGCCGGCGCGCGCCTTCGTCGAGTACGTGCGTTCGCGCGCGGAGGTCTGGGAGTGGCTCGCGCACGTCAAGCTGCGCGCGGTGGCGGGCGACCAGGAGTTCGGGCGCGCGGTCGAGTCGCGCGCGCGCGCCGCCGTGCACGACGCGGCGGCCTCTGCGGGCACGGCCCAGCTCGCGGCCGAGACGCGGCGCGTGCGCGAGCGCCTTGCGCGCGAGCGCGGCGCCGAGCGCGCCAACGACATCAAGTACGGGCGCGGCGGGATGCTCGACGTGTACTTCGCCGCGCGCTTCCTGCAACTGCGCGACCGCCTGCCCGACGACGAGCCCGACCGCTCGACGCGCGCCACGCTCCGGCGACTGCTCGACGCGGGCTCGCTCCGCCCCGGAGACTTCGACGCGCTCTGCGGCGGCTACACGCTGCTCCGCCGGCTCGACCACGAGCTGCGCCTGCTCGCCGGCCGCTCGACGCGACTGCCCACCGCGGAAGACCACCCCGTCCTGCGCGACCTCGCGTGCCGCACCGGCCACGCCTCGCCCGCCGCGCTCACGCGCGAACTCGCCGAACGCATGGCCGCCGTCCGCGCGGCCTACGAAAGAATCACGACGCTCGACTGACCGCGGAGACACGGCCCGTCCGGCTTAAGCTGTGACTCTGCGGCTAAATCTTAGGGACGCGAAAGGCTCAGGCGTTGCGGGGCGTGGGCGAGGTCTGTTCGTGCCAGCAGCGCGTGCAGAAGAGGTGGCGCGCGGCGCGCTCGGCGGGTGTGAAGTCGGCCGAGGCGGGGAGGCGTGTGGCGAGGTCGCGCTCGTCCTCGCTCAGCTCGTACCAGGCTTTGAGGGGGCCTTCGCCGCAGCGCGGGCAGCGCCCCTCGCCCTGCGTGCTCGTCGCATAGTCGGTGTCGCTCATGGCCTCCCCCTCGCGCCGCAAGTCGCGCCGCCCGGCGGGTTTGAGAAAGCCGCGGGCGGCGGGTTAATATCGCCCACGTCTTTAACACACCCACGGCCGAAAGAGAAAGCCCTCCGAGGACGCCATGACGAAGAACGCCCGCACGCTCGCGGCGCTCGCGCTGCTCCTGCTCTCGCTCTGCGCGGGCGCGGCGGCGCAGGAGCGCGCCGACCGCTTCGACTTCTACGCGCGCGGCCCCTACCGACAGCAGGTGCCGCGCCCGCAGACGCTGCTGCGCTACGACGTGGGCGATTTCCACACCAACTACGCGATGATGGAGCGCGTCCTCGACGCCGTCGCGCGCGCCGCGCCCGACCGCGTCCGCGTCTTCGACATCGGGCTCACAAACGAGTACCGGATGCAGCACGTCGTCGCCGTCTCCGCGCCCGAGAACATCGCGCGGCTCGACGAGATAAAGGCCGACCTTAAGAAGTTGAGCGACCCGCGCGCGCTCCCGGAGGCGGAGGCGCGCCGGCTGGCCGCGACGACGCCGGTCGTGCTCTGGCTCCAGTACACGATTCACGGCAACGAGTCGGCCTCGTTCGAGGCGATGATGCAGGTGCTCTACCAGCTCGCGGCCTCGGACGAGCCGGCGACGCTCGACATCCTGAAGAACAGCGTCGCCCTCATCAACGTCTGCGCCAACCCCGACGGGCACGAGCGCTTCGTCACCTGGTACAACTCCTTCGGCGTCGGCGACCCGAGCCCTTCGGCCGCCGAGCACGACGAGCCGTGGTCGGTCTACGGCCGCGTCAACCGCTACCGCTTCGACCTCAACCGAGACAACATCGCCACGTCGCAGGTCGAGACCAGAAACATGCAGCGCGCCTTCCTCGACTGGAACCCGCAGGTCGCCGTAGACCACCACGGCCAGCCCTCGCAGTTCTTCTTCCCGCCAGCGGCGCTGCCCGTGAACCCGAACCTGCCGGCCGGGCAGACCGAGCGGTGGCTGACGGCCTTCGGCCGCGCCAACGCCGCGCAGTTCGACCAGCGCAACTGGGACTTCTACGTCCGCGACATCTTCGACCTCTTCTACCCCGGTTACTGGGACTCGTGGCCGGCGCTGAACGGCGCGACGGGGATGACCTACGAGACCGACTCGGGCGGCTGGAAGGGGTTGCGCTGGCGGCGCGACGACGAGACCATCGTCACGATGCGCTCCGGCATCGCCAAGCACTTCGTGGCCTCCCTGACGACGCTCGCCACGGCCGCCTCGAACCGCGAGGAGCGGCTGCGCGACTTCTACGAGTTCAAGCGGAGCGCGGTCGAGGAGGGAAGGACCGGGCGCGTCCGGCGCTTCGTAATTCTTCCCGGCAGAGACCCCGGCCGCGCGGCCGAGCTGGTCGAGAACCTTCTGCGCGCGGGCGTGGAGGTCAGGCGCGCGAGTGCGCCGTTCCGCTCGGCGCGCGCGCACGACTACTCGGGCAAGGACTCGCCCGCCTCGCCGCGCGACTTCCCCGCGGGCGCTTACGTCGTAGACCTCGCCCAGCCGCAGAAGCGAATGGCGAAGGCCCTGCTCGAAGTTCACACGCCGCTCGACGCCGCGTTCGAGCGCGAACAGCTGGAGCGCTTCGCGCGCAACGAGCGGCGCGGGCGCGGCGGGTTCAGGGAAGAGTACGGCTTCTACGACGTGACCGCCTGGTCGCTCCCCCTCGCCTTCGGCGTCGAGGCTTTCTGGACGGAGGACGACACCGCGGTCGAGGCCACGCCCGAGAGCCTGCCGCCGCCCCCGATGGCCGGCTCGCAGACGGTGACCGGGGACGTCGTCACCATCCGGGAGGCTTTCCTGATACCCAACGTGCTCGGGTCGTCCATCGCCCCCGTCGGCAGGGTGACGGGGCGCGCGCAGATCGCGTACGTCATCCCCTACGAGTCGAACGGCGCGGCCTCGCTCACCTTCCGCCTGCTGCGCGAGGGCTTCAAGCTGGCCGTCTCTACGAAGCCGCTGAGCGCGGGCGGGCGCGAGTGGCCGCGCGGGACGGTCGTGGCGCGCGTCTCGCGCAACCCGGAGACGTTGCACGAGCGCATCAGTCATCTCGCGCGCGCGACCGGCGTGGAGGTGACGGCCGTCGGCACGGGCTTCCCCGAGACGGGCGAGACCGGCGTCGGCTCCGAGACGGTCGTCAGCCTGCGCCGCCCGAAGATAATCGTCGCCGCGGACGAGCCCGTGAGCACCACGGGCTACGGCGCGATGTGGTGGACGTTCGACCGCATGGGCGTCGACTTCACGCCGATGACGATTGACGCCATCAAGCGCGCGCGGCTCGACGACTACAACGTCATCATCCTGCCCGACGGCTCGGCCGGCCGATACTTCGCGGCCTTCGGCAAGGGCGGCGTGGACACCCTGCGCGGCTGGGTCGAGCGCGGGGGCACGCTCGTCCTCGTCAAGGGCGCGGCCGTCTTCGGCGCGCTCAAGGACGTGAACCTGACCTCGGCGCGTCTCGTCGGGAGCGACGACGACGACCAGAAGCCCGAGCCGGGCGGCGGCCGGCCCGCGCCGGCCGCCTCGCCGACACCGACGCCGGCCGACGCGGACGCGCAGGCGCAGTCGGCGCAGCGCCGGGGCCGGCGCGACGCCCAGGCCTCGACCTCGACGCCCGAGCAGGCCGAGGTCTCTGCGGCGCAGACCGAGAAGATGGAGGGGGCGGCGCCCGACCTGCCCCCGATTGCTTCGCCTTCGGCGCGACCGGGGCGCGTGCCCGAGGCGGTGCCGGGCGCGGTCATGCGCGCCACCATCGACCGCCGCACGCCGCTCACCTACGGCTACGAGCAGGAGTCGCTCCCGGTGCTGGTGGATTCGGCCTACTTCTTCCGGCCGTCGAAGGAGGGGACGAACGCGGTCGTCTTCTCGTCGGACGCGGCTCGCCCGCTCCACGTCGCGGGCTTCGTCTGGCCGACGACCGAAAGCCTGCTGCGCGGCACGTCCTACGTCATCGACGAGCCTGCGGGGCGCGGCCACGTCGTGCTCTTCGCGGAGGACCCGAACTTCCGCGCCATCTGGCGCTCGACGACGCGCCTCTTCTTCAACTCGTTCCTCTTCCAACCGATCTTCTGAAGGGAGCTGTTGGCTGATAGCTTTTGGCTGTTAGCTGAAACAACAGCCGGCCGGATAGGTTGCTTAGAGTTAACAGCCAACAGCCAACGGCTAACGGCCATCTAACGCGTATGTTCCAGGTCAGGGCGGCTTTCAGCGAGCAGGTCGAGTGGAGGACGAGCGCCGAGGCGGCGCGCGCCTTCTTCGACGACCTCAAGAACTTCGTCGAGCTGATGCCCGGCGTCGAGCGCATCACGGCGGAGGCCGGCGGCATCGCGCGCTGGCTCATACGCGCCGAGGTGCCGGTCGTCGGGGCCATCCGGCAGCCGTTCGCCGTCTCGAAGGCCGTGGACGAGCCGGCGCGCATCGAGTGGAGCCCGGCCGAGGGCGAGAGCAAGAACTTCCTGCGCTACGTGGCGACCTTCGAGCCGCGCGGGGCCACGACGCGCATACGCATCGAGCAGCGCGTCGAGCTGCGCCGCAACAGCGCGCGCGAGCTGCACATGCTGGCCGGGCTGGCAGGCGAGAGCCGCCTCAGCGCCGCCCTCCAGAAGGGCGTCACGGAGATGCTCCAATCCTTCCTACAGCGCGCCCGCGCCCGCCTGGAAAAATAAGTTCAAAGTTAGAAAGTTCAAAGTTCCAGGTTGGAGGCCGGAGTCTTCAACCTGGAACTTTGAACTTTTGAGCTTTGAACTTTAATCGAACCTGAGCCCGATGCCGGCGGTGACTTGCAGGTTGTGGCGCAGTTGGGCCGGCAGCCGCGACGGCGGGGAGGTGAGGAAGAAGTTCGTCGCGTCGCGCTCGGGGTAGCGGATCATCGTGTCGCCCACGTCGAAGCGCGTGAAGAGGCGCTCGGACGGGTAGAACTCAAGGACGGCGCCCGCGTCGAACGAGAAGTAGGTTCTTCCCCTGCTGTCGAAAGTCGGGAAGAAGAACTGCTGGCCCCCGAAGTTGACCGTCTCGACGCCGGTGACGTGCGAGACGCGGCTGAAGTGCATGAAGCCGGGGCGCGCCTTGGCGAAGACGCCGAAGCGTCCGAAGCGGCGGCCGTACTTCACGCCCGCCTGAAACTGCGAGGGGTAGCCGCCGACCGCCGTGCTGATGCCGTAGCGGCGGCGCGGGTAGAAGTTGCCCTCGGCCTCGACGGCGAGGTTGTCCGTGATGTTGTAGCCGACGCGCAGGCCGCCGCCCGCCTCCGCGTTCGACCCGCCGCCGAAGGGCGCGAACGAGGGCGCGCCGAGGCCGACCGGCGAGAGGTTGAGCACGAACGACGAGAACTGCACGCCGACCTCGAAGCGCCGCACGCGCTCGCGCGGGGCGGAAGTCTGTGCGCCTCCGCCGCCGTCCTCGTCGTCCCCGCCGAGGCGGAAGCCGACGCCCGCCGTGAACTGGAAGTTGTGCCTGACTTCGGACGGCCCGCGCCCGATGGAGGGCTGAAACGTGCCGGGCGCGGGCACGATGTCTGTGTGCTCGCCGTAGCGGATGATGGTGTCGCCCGCGTCGAAGCGGACGAGCATTCGGCGCGACGGGTAGAACTCAAGCACCCCGCCTACGTCCATCGAGAAGTGCGTCTTGCGCTCGCGTACGTAGTCAAAGCCGTTGAAGACGCCCCCTGCGACCGCGACGGGCTTGAGCGTGTCGCCGAAGCTGACGAGGCCGGGCCGCGCCTTCGCGAAGAGGCCGAAGGTGTCCCACCGCTTGCCGACCTTGACGCCGAACTGCGCCTGCTGCGCCGCGCCGCCCGAGAGCAGCCGCCTCTGCGTGCCGCCCGGGTAGACGTTACCCTCGGCCTCGACCGCGAAGTAGTCGTTGAAGTTGTACGTGGCGCGCGCGCCGAAGCCGACGGCGTTCTCGGTGCCGCCCGCCGGCGGCAGGTTGACGGAGAGCGAGGTGTACTGGACGCCGATCTCGACCTTCGGCGCGTCGCGCTCCTGCGCGCGCGCGGCCGGGGCGCAGGCGAGCAGGGCGAGTACGAAGGCGGCTTGCGTGAAGAGGGCGCGGGTTTTCATCGCGTGTGTTTCTCCTTATGTCCCGTCCGGCCGTCGAGTTCGCACACGTGGGCCGTCACGGCACCGAGGGGAGTCGGTGCCGCCGCCGGCCTTGGAAAGCCTCTCGCGGGCCGTTCGCGGTCGCTACTTCTGCTGTCTGGGGAAAAGGTTTTCGACGCCGTCGGCCGAGCCGATGACGACGCGCTCGCGGCGCGGCTTCGCCGTCGCCGGCCGCGCACGCTCGGCCGAGCCGAAGTCGGCCTGCGTGCGCGCGCGCTTCACGCTGCGCGCCGCCTCGTCCGTCTGCCGCGCGAATGTCTTGTCGCCGGAGTCCCCGGGCGGCGCGACGGGCTGCCCGAAGAGGTCGACGCGGTATTCGGGGTCGTGGAGCACCCAGAGGTTCCAGTTGCCGCCCGCGCCGACGACGGGCTGCGCGGACTCCCACTCGTAAGTCTCGCCGCCCCACTCGAAGGCGACCGTGTTGTGCCGCACCGAGCCGACCTTTTTGAACTCGAAGCCGGGGCGCTCGACGAGCGAGAAGACGAAGCGCCCGCGGTCGCCGAGCGAGAACCAGACCAGCGCGCCCGCGACCCCGCCCGTGCTGCGGTAGACCGTCTCGCCGTTGACCTTGAGCTTGTAGTCCGAGACGCGTAGCTGCACGTCGTCGGGTCGGAAGTCGCGCGCCGGCGCGTCGGTCGCGGCGCGGCGCAGGCTCGGGTCGGTGAGCGAGACCTGGATGACGTCCACGATCTTCGTCCCGGCGCGCGGGTTGCGGAACACGTCGAGCGCGAAGGTGTCGCCGTCGCGCAGGAGTTGCGGCGCGGCCGGGAAGGCCGTGGCGTTGTAGCCCGGGTGCAGGCGCCGGCCCCGGAACGCGGGGCGCTCGCCCAGCTCGCGCAGGTAGTCCTCGCTCAAGGGTCGCACCGTGACCCAGAAGTAACGCGCCTCGGCGGCTCGCTCGACCAGCAGCTCGTAGCCGAAGAAAAGCTCGTTGCCGCTGTCGACGAAGACGCGGTGGAGCAGGTTCGGCTTGTCCTCCGACTCGATGAGGTTGCCCGCCGCCTCGCCGGCCGAGGCGGGGGCCGACTCGGTGCGTATGACGACGAAGGCGCCGCTCTGCATCGGCACGATGAGCCGCGACTTGTCCTCCTGCGCCGTCGAAGTCGCGCCCGCCGCGCCCGCGTCGGCGGCGGCGGCGCGCGACGCCGACACCACGCAGAGGAGCACGAGGATGAGGACGGCCGTCAAACTACTTCTCATCAACGCTCCCTCTCTTCACGACGCGAATCTTCACCTCGTCGGCCGGCTGAAAGTCTTCCATGTTGACGCGCGAGAAGTAGCCGGCCGAGGCGTCCGCCGGCGGCGCGGGCGTCTGCCCGTCCCGCGCTCCCGCGTCCGAAGGCTTCGCGGACGCCGTCTCGGGCGTCTCGGGGCGCGCGACAGCCTCGGACTGTTGGAGCTGTGGCGACACGCCGCGCCCGCGTTCCTTTCTCTCGACGTAGACGGTGCGCGTCACGACGCGCTCCTGTATGACCGGCACCTCGACGACTCGGACGACCGGCTCGGGCGTCGTGTTCGTGGCGGACGACGGTGCGTACTTATTCCACGGGCGCGCGCCGAAGGCGAGCGGCGAGAGCAGGAGCGCCAAGACGGCGCACGCCGCGACGGGCAGCGGCACGCGCACCTGCGCCGCGAACGCGCGACGCCAGAGCGGGGCGGGTCGCACCGTCGCGCGGAAGTCCGCGAGCAACGCCCGGCGCGCGCCGTCCGGCGGCGGCGGCGCGTCCCACGCGCGCAGCAGCGCCGTCAGCTCTGCGTCCGCGCCTAAGTCTTCGGCGTCGCGCGCCGCGACGACCGCGCGACGCGCGCCCGCGCGCCGGAGCCTGAACGGCAGCAGCCGCGTCTGTCTCTTCTCGTCACTCATCTTCCGACCTTCCGCGCGGAGCCGACTCCGCACTCACTTTTAAAGTAGAAGTGCAGCGCGCGCCGCAAGCGACGACGCGCGCGGTGCAGGCGCGACTTCACCGTCCCGACATCAGCGCCGACGACCGCCGCCGTCTCTGCGAGTGTTAGCTCCTCGAACTCGACGAGGACGACGACCTCTCGCTGCAACTCGGGGAGAGCCTCGACGGCCTTCCTGACCTCCTCGGACAGCTCGGCGTCGAGCAGGCGTCGCAGGGGGCTTTCACTCTCCTCGGCCTCGGGCTCGTCCGTAAGGTCTTCGACGGGGAACTCGCCGCCGTGCCGGCGCAGGTGCTTGGCCGAGAGGTTGCGCACCGCCGCGTAGAGGTACGTGCGCAGCGCCGCGCGCGCGGGGTCGAAGGCCCCGGGGCGGCGTACGAGCGAGAGGAAGCAGTCGTGCGTCACCTCCTCGGCGAGCGCGGCCGAGCCGAGCATCCGGTAGGCGAAGCGGAAGACCGTGTCGCGGTGGCGTTCGTAGAGCGCGAGGAAGGCCGCCTCGTCTCCGCGCCCGGCTTTTTGCAGGAGCTTTTCGTCCGTCATCCGACGGGGCACGGCCGCGCCCCCTCCTTCAGAACTCGCCTTGCTGACTATTGTTACCGCGCAAGGCGGAAAGGATACGGCCGGAAAACAGCAGACAGTAGACAGTAGACAGTAGGCTCCGCCTGACGGAAGTTGACGCCGACGGCCCGCCCGGCTCTTAAAGGTTTTTCTACTGACTACTGTCTACCGACTACTGTCTACTGCCTTCATTCCGCCATCACACTCGGGCGGGCTGTGAGCGGGTGCGCCTGCTCGTAGGCGTGGGCGAGGCGCAGGATGACGGGCTCGCCCCAGTGCGGGCCCATCAGTTGGAAGCCGACGGGGAGGCCGTTCGACGAGAGGCCGCAGGGGACGCTCACGCCGGGGATGCCGGCGAGGTTCGCCATGCAGGTGTAGATGTCCGACAGGTACATCGAGAGCGGGTCGTCGGTCTTCTCGCCGAGGCGGAAGGCGGGCGTCGGCGTCGTCGGCGTCAGCACCGCGTCGCATTTTTCAAACGCGCCAAGGAAGTCGCGCTGGATGAGCGTGCGCACCTGCTGCGCCTTCAGATAGTAGGCGTCGTAGTAGCCGGACGAGAGCACGTAGGTGCCGAGCATGATGCGGCGCTTGACCTCCGCGCCGAAACCTTCCTCGCGCGTGCGCCGGTACATCTCGCGCAAGTCCTTCGGGTCTTCCGCGCGGAAGCCGTAGCGCACGCCGTCGTAGCGCGCGAGGTTCGACGAAGCCTCCGCGGTGGCGATGATGTAGTAGACGGCGATGCTGTAGCCCGCGTGCGGAAGCTCGACGTCGACTATCTCCGCGCCCAGCTCGCGGTAGGCTTCGACGGCCGCCTCGACGCGCTCGCGCACGTCGGGGTCGAGTCCCTCGCCGAGCAGGGCGCGCGGGACACCGAGGCGCGCGCCCTTGAGGTCGCCGCCGAACTGCGAGACGTAGTCGGGCACCGAAACGTCTGCGGTCGTCGCGTCGCGCTCGTCGCGGCCGGCGATTGCCCGGAGGACGAGCGCGGCGTCGCGGACGGTCAGGCCGAAGACGCTCACCTGGTCGAGCGACGAGCCGAAGGCGACGAGGCCGTAGCGCGAGACGCGCCCGTAGGTCGGCTTCACGCCGACGACGCCGCAGAACGCGGCCGGCTGGCGCACGGAGCCGCCCGTCTCGGAGCCGAGCGCGGCGGGGACGATGCGCGACGCGACGGCCGCCGCCGAGCCGCCCGACGAGCCGCCGGGGACGCGCTCGGTGTCCCACGGGTTTCGCACGGGGCCGTAGGCCGAGTTCTCGTTCGACGAGCCCATCGCGAACTCGTCGCAGTTGGTCTTGCCGACGATGACGGCGCCGGCCGCGTTCAGACGCTCCGTCACGGTCGCGTCGTAGGGCGGGTGGTAGCCCGCGAGGATGCGTGAGCCGCACGTCGCCTGCATCCCGCGCACGCAGATGTTGTCCTTGAGGGCGACGGGCACGCCGCGCAAGAGTCCGCCCCCGCCGCCCTCCTTGTCCAGATCTTCGGCGCGTCGCAGCGCGCCCCCGCGGTCGATTTGCAGGAAGGCGTTGAGCGTGCCGTTCAGCCGCTCGGCCGCGTCGAGCGAGCGTTCGGTGACGGCGCGCGCGTTCGCGGTTCCGCGAGAAAGTTCGGACGAGATGAGTTCGATTGTTCTACCGGGGACGCTCATAAGATGGTTCTGATTCGAGACGGGCGGAGGCGCATGCGCGGCGAGCCGTTAGAGGTTCTCTTTCTCTTCCGAGCCGGCGATGACCTTGGGCACGCGGAAGTGTCCGTGCGAGGGCTCGGGAGCCTGTTCGAGCGCGAGCGCCTGGCCGAGCGAGGGGAGTGTCCGGTCTTCGCGGACGGCCGCGGTGCGCTCGCCCTCGGGCGTGAGTCCGCCGATGGCCGGCTCGACGCTGCTCGTGTCCAGCTCGTTCAACTGCTCGACGTAGGCGACGATGGACGCGACCTGCGGCGCGAGCGTCCGCACTTCGTCCTCCGTGATTTCGAGGTGCGCCAGCGCGGCAATCTTACGGATGTCGGATTCGGTGATGGGCATGATTGCAAGTAGAGAGTAGACAGTAGTCAATAGTCAGTAGAAATACAGTTTTCAGCGAATCGTCAGTCTGTCAGCGTCAGCGTTCGTCAGGCGGAGCCCTACTGATTACCGACTACTGACTACTTCCGTTCTTCCCGCCGGTTCATGCAGCTCCCGGCGGCGAGGAGGAAGCGGCGGCGCAGCTCTTCGTCGCGGATGGCTTCGACGGCGTCGCCGAGTTCGACGGCGCGGCCGAGCGCGGCCTCCTCGCGCGTGTGCTGCTCGTAGGGCGAGTCGCTCAGGCGCGCTCGCTCCTCGCGCACCGTCTGCGGGTCGACGCGGAACTCGACGTAGGTGACGACCGCCTGACCGAGCAGAGAGTTGAGGCGGAAGACGAGCTGCGGCGAGACCTGTTCGAGCTGCCTCTTCCATGTGGAGTCCGGCACCGAGACGACCAGCGTCTTGCGGTAGAGCCGGAAGGGGACGGCGCAGCCGCGCAGCGCCTCGCCCGCCACGCGCCGCCAAGCGGCGAAGCCCGCGGCCTCGTGAACCTCCTCGCTCTCGCCCGCCGCGCGCAGCAGCCCGGGCAGCGCATGAAATAAATCTTCCATTGTTAGCTTTTAGCTTTCGGCCATTAGCCGTTAGCTTTTAGACGGCGGCTTTTTACTGTCGGCCTTTCTTGCATTAAGCTGACAGATTAAGAACTAACAACCGACAGCTTATTCCGGGGAGTGTAATGGAAAACGAACGCGTGCCACAAGCGACGCCCGCCGCCGCCGGCGCGGCGCGACTGCCGGCGCTGACGCCGCTCATCCTCGCGTCTTCGAGCCCGCGCCGCTCGGAGATTCTGACGGCGGTGGGCTGGCCCTTCGAGACGCACCCGGCGGGCGTGGACGAGACGCGGCTCCCCGGCGAGCCGGCCGAAGAGTTCGTCCGCCGCCTCGCGCGCGAGAAGGCCGAGACGGTCGCCCGCACGCGCCTCTTCGGGCTGGTGCTCGGCGCGGACACGACGGTCGTCGTCGACGGCGAGATTCTTGAGAAGCCGCGCGACGCGGAGGACGCGCGCCGGATGCTCCGCGCCCTGGGCGGCCGCTGGCACGAAGTCCTGACCGGAGTCGCCCTGGTGCGCGCCGAGACGGGGCGCGCGGCCGTCGGCGTCGAGCGCACGCGCGTCCGCTTCGCGGAGACGACCGAGGAGGAGGTCGGCTGGCACGCCGAGACCGGCGACGTGCTCGACAAGGCCGGCGCCTACGCCATACAGGGACGAGCCGCGCTCTTCATCGAGGCCATCGACGGCGACTACTGGAACGTCGTCGGCCTCCCCGTCCGCCTCGTCTACGAGCTTGCGCGCGGGTTCGAGAAAGAGGCGCGGCCCTGAAGTCAAAGGGTCGGGGTAAAGAGTAAGGGGTAAGGGAAGCGTTCGAGCCATCCCTTACCCCTTACTCTTTACCCGACCCTTAAAAACTTACTGCGCGCCGAGCATCTTGTTCAGACGCCCCGAGAGCGCGTCCACCAGAGTGTGCTTGGGGTCGTGGCCGCCGACGACCGGGGCGGAGACCGAGCCGCGCCGGTCGAGGATGACGACGGCCGGCAACTGGTCTGCGCCGGTCTGCTTGAAGAGCGCGCCCTCCGGGTCGCGCAGCACGGCCGTCTTGAGCCCGTTCTTGCGCGCGAAGGCGCGGAGCTGGTCGTCGCTCGCGTAGGTCTTCGCCTGCGGCTTGTCCGAGTCGGTCGTGACCCAGTAGACGCGCACGTTGCGCTCGCCGAACTGCTCGGCCAGCTCCTGCACGCCCTGCACCTGCTGCTTCGAGAGAGGCCCCAGGAGCGACGAGCCGAAGGCCAGAACGACCACGTCGCCGCGCATCATCTGTGACGTTATCTCGCCGCCGTCGGTCGTCTTGAGCTTGAAGTCGAGCGCCGTCTGCGCCCGCGACGCCGGCGCGAGTCCGGCGGCCGCGAGCAGGAGCGCGAACGCGAGCGCGGTGACCGAACGCCGAAGTTTGCGTGACATCTTAGTCTCCTTTTGCGCCGCGCCGGCCGCGCACGCGAGCCGAGTTCTTTCGGCCTAAGTCGCGTGCGCGCCTTCGTAATGCGCGGGCAATCATGCCGGACATTTGATGTGCGGTCAAATCGAATGGTTGGTTTCACAACGCCGGCCGCCGCGTTAAACCGACGGCGCGGCGAAGTCTACACCCGATCACCCCGGCGGCACGCCGAAGACCTCGGTGTGGAGCGCGAGGTATTCGTCGCGCGTGTCCATGTCGCGCGTGACGTAGGGAGAGCCGGCTGGGAGGCGCAAGACCTCCGCGCGGCGCGCGTCGAAGAGCGCGCGCAGACCCTTCTCGGGGACGAGCGTCAAAAGCTCCTCGCGGTACGCGAGGTCGACGAGGACGGGGTGGCCGCCGCGCCCCTCCCACTCGGGCACGACGAGCCGCGCGCCCGTGCGCCGCCTCGCCTCGACCAGCTTCCTTATCTCGTCGGGCGGCACGGCCGGGTGGTCGACCAGCGCCACGAGCGCCGCGCACGTCTCGCCAGAAAGCGCCCCGACGCCGCGCGCCACCGAAACGCCCATCTCGCTCCCCGCCGCGTCGTTGACCGCGAACCGCACGCCGCGGGCGTGCTCAAGCGCGGCGCGCACCTCTTCGCCGCGGTACCCCACGACGACGACGACCTCGCCGGCCCCGGCCTCGCGCAGAGCCTTGACGCAAGCCTCCACGACCGTCACGCCCCCGAACGGCAGCAGCGGCTTGAAAGCCCCCATCCGCCGCGAGCGCCCCGCGGCGAGGAGTATCGCGGCCGTGTCGCTCAAGTGAGATTGTCTGCCGCCAGCTCGCGCAGCGCGCGCAGCACGAAGGGTCGCGCCATCTGCTTGCGGTAGTTCATCAGGTGGTCTGTGTTGTCGAGCGGGCGCGCGCGCAGGTAGCAGGCTTCGGCCGCCGCGCGCATCGTCTCGTCGCCGAGCGGCGAGCCGGCGAGCGCGCGTCCCGCGGCCTCGACTTCGAGCGGCGCGGGCGAGATGCCGCCGAGGACGACGCGCGCCTGCGTGACCGTCCCGCCCTCTTCGGCGTCGAGCCGCGCCGCGACGCCGAGCACGGGGAAGTCGAACGCGCCGCGCCTTCGTAGCTTCTTGTAGACCGCGCGCCAGCCCGCGGAGGGCGGCAGGTGTATCTCGGCGAGCAGCTCGTCGGGGCGCTTGTGCAGGTAGTCGATGCCGTCGTCGTTGTAGAAGCCGCGCGCCTCAACCAGCCGGTCGCCCACGGTCGAGACGAGGCGGAGCCGCGCGCCGATGGCGACCATCAGCGGCACGAGGTCGGAGGACTGCACGGCCCAGCACTTCGCGCTGCCCGGCGCGACCCAACACACGTCGCCGTCCTTCTTCAAACAGAAGTTGATGCCTTTGCGCCACTCGTAGTTCTGGTCGTAGTAGTTGCAGCGCGTGTCGAGGAGGAGGTTGCCTCCCACGGTGCCCATGTTCCTCAGCGTCGGCGTCGAGATGAGCCGCGCCGCGCGCGCCACCGACGGGTAGTCGCGGTTGACGACCGGGTGCTCGATTATTTCCGTGAGCGACACGCCCGCGCCGATCCGCAGCCCCTCGCGCCCGTCGCCCTCGATGCGTCGCAGCTCGGTGATGCGCCCCACCGAAATGACCGTGCGCGGCGTCTGCTGCCGGCGCTTCATGTTCGGGTAAAGGTCGGTGCCGCCCGCGACGAACTGCCCCGACGGCCCCGCCTCGCCCATCATCCTCACCGCCTCGCCCATCGTCTTAGGCACGAGGTACGCGAACTTCGGAAGTCTCATCATAACGGCTTAACTCAATCCTTATGCTCTTATGAATGCACGCCCGCGCGTCGTCGCCTCACGCGGCCTCGTCTTTGCGGAAATAAAGTTTCATCAGTTTGTCGGCGGGTAAGGCCGCGAAGGCGTAGGCTTCGCCGGTGGTGTCGTCGCTGAATTCGACTTCGAACACCCCGTCCTTCCATTGGTCAACAACCGTTCCAACCTCACCACGCCGCAAGCCGTGTTCGGGCGCGTGTTCCGTTAGTGCCACCACGTCGAGAACTTTGATTTCCTCCATCGCTTTACTTCCTCTTTACATAGCAACTGACAAGGCGCGGGACGGTTTCACCAGCGTCGATGTGCCAGGCCGTGCGAATCGTCACCGAATCACGCAAACCCTGGGCTTCAAAGTCGACTCTGTAACGCGTGCCATGTTCGTCCGTCACCCCCTGCGTCGCCTCGTGTGTGGATATGGCGACGAGGATCATGCCGCGCAGC
>DASWNR010000339.1:0-17149 GCA_036399155.1 Pyrinomonadaceae bacterium | reverse complement strand
TTGAGAGTCGCGCCCGCTTCAACTTTCTGGAGTACTTTGAAATTTCAAACTTGAAACTTCAAATGGGCGTCAAGGCTTCTCGCCGGGCCGCGCCAGCAGTTCCTTCACCTGCCGCTTCAGCTCCTGTATCTCCTCGCGCATGCGCGGGAGCCGGCCCCAGAGCGCGTTGAGACGCTTGTACTCTTCGAGCGGCTGGACGGGCGTGCCCCACCAGACGCCCGGACGCACGATCTTGCCCGGCAGCACGCCGGCCTGCGAGCCGATGACCGCGCCCGACATCACGCGCGCGTGGTCGCCGAAGCCGACTTGCCCGCCGATGACCGCGTCCGACTCGATGACCGTGCTGCCCGAGATGCCGGTCTGCGCCGCGATGACGACGCGCTCGCCTATCCGGACGTTGTGCCCGACCTGAACCATGTTGTCTATCTTCGAGCCGCGCCCGACGCGCGTCTCACCGAGCGCGCCCCGGTCGATGCAGGAGTTCGCGCCCACCTCCACGTCGTCTTCGATGACGACCGTCCCCACCTGCGGGAACTTGTGGTAGACGCCCTCCGCGTCGCGCACGTAACCGAACCCGTCCGCGCCGACCACGACGCCCGCGTGCAGCACGACGCGGTCGCCTAAGCTGACGCCCCCGTAGAGCACCACGTTGGGCCGCAGCACGCAGTCTCGCCCGACAGTCACGCCGCGCCCGACGACGCAGTTCGGGTGAACCTGCGTCCCCGCGCCCAGCTCCGCGCCTCCCCCCACGACCGCGCCCGCGCCGACGTACACGCCTTCCGCCAGGCGCGCGTCCTCCGCGACGGCGGCCGTCGGGTGAACATACTCCGTAAGTCTCGGGCGCGGGTGCAGCACTTCCGCCGCGAGCGCGAAGGCCAGCTTCGGCCGCGCCGCCTCGATGAGACTCCTCAACCCCTCCAGCTTCTGCGCCGCGCCCTCCGGCGCGATCACGCACGACGCGCGGCACGCGCGCGCCGCCTCGAACAGCTTCTCTTCCTCGACGAACGCAACGTCGCCCTCGCCCGCCGCCCCGAGAGACGCCACGCCGCGCACGCGCGCCCACGCCTCGCCGACGGCGCGCCCGCCGACGAGCGCCGCCAGCTCCGCGACGGTCATTCCCTGTTCACGTTCGCTCATAGCTAAGGAGAAGGGTCGCGCCCCGGGGGCCGCACCTTTAAAGTTTTATCGCGAGACTTTGAAGAGCAGCTCGCGCTCGGTCGAGACGGTCGTCTCTCGATCCTCGCGCGTGAAGCCGCGGCGCGTGTCGCGTATGAAGTGCGCGAGGTGCCGGACGTGCTCGTCGCCCGACTCGTCCAGCGCCGAGAGCGCGGTCTGGAGCGGCAGCCGCGCGCGGAAAAGGATCTGGTAGGCGCGCTTGAGCGCCGCGCGCGACTCAGGCGCGAAGCCGCCGCGCCGCAGCCCGATGGTGTTCAGCCCGCGCACGCGCGGCGGGTTGCCGTCGGTCGTGAAGAACGGCAGCACGTCCTGCACGACCTTCGACTTGCCGCCCACCATCGCGTAGCGCCCGAAGCGTACGAACTGGTGCGCGCCGACGTTCGACGAAAAGAAGACGTGGTCTTCGACCCGGATGTGGCCGGCGAGCGCCGCGCCGTTGGCCAGCGTGTTGTCGTCGCCGAGCACGCAGTTGTGCGCGACGTGGACGCCGACCATCAGGAAGTTGCGGCTTCCCATCACCGTCGCCTCGCCCTCGCCGCTCGCCCTGTGAATCGTCACGTACTCGCGCATCAGGTTGTCGTCGCCGATGACGAGCCGGCTCGGCTCGCCGCGAAACTTCACGTCCTGCGGCTCGCCGCCGAGCGTCGCGTGCTCGTAGACGCGGTTGCGCTCGCCCAGGGTCGTGAACCTCTTGACGACGGCGTGCGCGCCTATCTCGCAGCCGCTCTTGATGACGACATCGTCCTCGACGACGGCGTAAGGGCCGACGCGCACGTCCGCGGCCAGCTCCGCGCGCGGGCTGACGACTGCTGTGGGGTGTATTTCCATAAGAGTTAAAAGCGCGGGGTTGAAGTAAAGACTTGAGGACGATGGTACGGGCACAGCCCCGCAAAAGGCAAGAGGCGGCGCGCGGAAGGCTGCTAACGTCTTGTGTTTACAGACAGATGCCTTTATCATGTGACGGACTTTTGGGAGTGCCCCCGTCGTCGCGTGTCCGACGCCGGGTCGTGCTTCGGGGCGCTTATAACTGTTTACCCGCGCGCGCCTCCGCCCCGCGCGCCGTCCTCGTTTAAGGAGAGAAAGAGCCTTGTTCAGCGATAATTTCCGCCGCGGCGAGTCCGGGAAGAGCCGCTTCAGCGGCGTGAAGAGATCGAAGCTGGTTTCGAGCCTGTCGGGCGTGGCGTGGAAGGCTTTCCAGTCCGTCAACACGCGCCTGCCCGAGGGCGAGGCCGTGCGCCCCACGTGGGCGCCGGGGCCGCTGCTGAAGTCCTACGAGCGGACGGCGCCGCCGCTCGGCTTCCCGCGCGAGACCGATAGCCTGTGCCCGCGCTGCGTCAAGGAGGTGCGCGAGAGCGTCATCTCCGGCGAGACGCCGCTCGAATCGCTGATGAACGAGCACCCGGGCGAGATCAAGGCGCAAATCTTCGAGGAGGGCGGGCAGGTCTTCATGACCAAGACCTGCCCGAAGCACGGCGAGTTCAAGGACCTGATGGCGACCGACGCGCGCTTCCTCGAACGCATCGAGTCGCTCTTCTACGGCCGCGACTTCCGCTCGGCCGAGGACACGCACGTACACAAGCACGGCACGTCGAACATCCAGTTCGGGCGCGGCGCGGTTCTGACGGTTGATTTGACGAACCGCTGTAACATGATGTGCAACCCGTGCTTCATGGACGCCAACCAGGTCGGCTACGTCCACGAGCCGACGTACGAGGACACCAAGGCCATCCTCGACCGCGCCGTCTCCTTCAAGCCGCGCCGCCAGATCATCATCCTCTTCTCGGGCGGCGAGCCTACCTTGTCGCCCTACTTCCTCGACGCCGTCGCCTACGCCAGGAAGGTCGGCTTCTACCGCATCCTCGCGGCCACCAACGGCATCCGCTACGCCGAGGACATCGAATTTTGTAAGGCGGCCAAGGAGGCCGGCCAGCACGGCGTCTACTTGCAGTTCGACGGCGTGAGCGAGGAGAAGAACAAGCACCGCGGCGTCGGCAACCTCTTCGACGTGAAGCTGCGCGCGATCGAGAACCTCGCGTCGGTCGGCATCAAGGTGACGCTGGTCACGACCATCGTCAACACCATCAACAACGACGACATCGGCCGCATCGTCGAGTTCGCCGCGAAGAACATCGACAAGGTGCAGACCATCGCCTTCCAGCCCGTCTCCTTCACCGGCCGCGACGAGGACGTGCCCGACGCCGTACGCGAGCAGCAGCGCTACACGCTCGCCGGCATGGCCACAGACCTCGAACAGCAGCTCGGCGGCCGGATGAAGGCGCTGCGCGACTGGTTCCCGCTCTCGTCCTATTCGGCGTTCACGTCCGTGATGGACATGCTGCAAGGCGCGGACGCGCCGTGGGGCTGGTCTTCTTGTAACTGCCACCCGAACTGCGGCATCTTCACGCTCGCGGTCGTCAACCGCCACACCGGCGAGTTCGCGTCGCTCTTCGACTTCTTCGACTACGAGCAGTTCATGAAGGACGTGTCGGTCATCACCGACACGGCGCGCGGCAAGAAGCTGACGATGGCGCAGCTCGGCATGGCCATCATGCGCAACTTCAAGCCCGAGCGCGCGCCCGAGGGCTTCCCCGTCTCGCAGATCATCAACCTGTTCAAGCCCTCCTCGACCAGCTCGAACAGCGACCGTAACGACCGCATGAAGCAGCAGTCGGACGACTCGGCCGACGTGTGGCGGGTGCTCTGCGTCGAGGGCATGTGGTTCCAGGACTTGTTCAACTACGACTTCCGCCGCACCGAGATGTGCGTCATCCCCTACGGCACGCAGGAGGGCGAGATCTCCTTCTGCGCCTACAACACGGGGGTCGGCTGGCGGCAGATCATCGAGAACATGCACAAGACGGCGGGGCTCGCCGAGTGGTACAAGGAGCACGGCCGCCACGCCGTCTACGCCAAGGGCAAGCCCGTCCCCGGCATCCAGAAGGCGCGCTCTTTGAGCCTGCCCATCGTCCAGGCCATCCTCGCCGAAGACGAAGACGCCGCCGCGCGCGCCGCCGCCACGCCCTACCTCGTCGAAGAGGAAGAGGCTGCTACCGTCTCTTAAGTCCCCGTCGGGGCTCCGAATTTGTAGCGCGACTTTCGCGGCGCCGAAGACTTGATTCTTCGGCGCCGCGAAATTTTTATCCGTCCCGCCTTATGACACCCTGAGAAGTAGCACAAGAGCGCGCGCCACGCGCGCACGCCCGAAGTAGAAAGGGCGCGGCATTCGATTTGCCGCGCCCTTTTTCTCTTTAGCAACTTCCTCAAGGAGCGCAGACGATGAGAAGAACGCTTTCCACACTCTTAACGCTACTTCTGACCCTTCAGGCGGCCGCGGCGCGCGCGCAGGACGCAGCGAATTTTGTCCAACCGTCCGTCCGGGCGCAGCACCAACCGGCGCAGGACTCGTCCCGCGTGGCGCGCACGCTCACCAACGCCGACGTGCTCAAGATGGTCGAGGCGAAGCTCGCGACCGAGGTCGTCGTCGAGAAGATAAAGGCGTCGCCCTGCGACTTCGACACCTCGCCGGCGGCACTCGCCGCCCTGAAAGGGGCCGGCGTCCCCGACGCGCTGCTGCTCGTGATGGTGATGTCGCCGAAGTGCGACCCGCCGCCGCCCGCGCCCCCGCGCCGCGTCGCCGTCGGCGTCCCCGCCGGGACGCTGGTCGAGCTGGAGACGGCCTACACCTTCGACTCGCAGCTCACGCGCAAGGGAGACGCCGTCAGCTTCCGCGTCGTCAACCCGGTCATCGTGGACGGGCAGGTCGTCGTCGAGAAGGGCGCGGTGGCGACCGCCATCGTGACGAAGGCCGAGCGCGGCGGCCACTTCGGGCGCGCGGGCCGCATCGCGTGGATGCTGAAGGAGGTCACGGCCGCCGACGGCTCGCGCATCCCCGTCCAGTTCTCGGGCCGCACCGTCGGCGACAGCAAGGGGGCGAAGGTGGCGACGCAGATGGTCGTGATGGGGGCGCTGATGTGGCCCATCGCGCCCGTCGTCCTCTTCCACGGCTTCAAGCGCGGCGAGAACGCGGTCGTCCCGGAGGGCAAGCGCGTGGACGCGACGGTCTTCGCGCCCGCGACCGTTCACGTCACTGCGCGGCACTGAGCGGAGAGTTTACGGCGGGAGGCGTGCGCGCGTGCCGCCCTCCGGAGGGGAGAGCGCGGCGGCCGTTGGGCCGCGCTTTTCAGTGGCGCGGCGGGTCGTTGTTCGAGCCTTCGAGCGCGGGGGCGCGCGCGGCGGGCTGCGGCGTCTGAATCTCGCGAAGGCTGGCGACCGTGTCGCGTATGCGGTTAGCGAGTTGCTCGATGGTCTGGACGCGCCGGCGCGCGGTGTCGCTCAGTTCCTCGCGCAGGAGGAGTTGGGACTGACCTATGAGCCCGGTCAGGGGGTTGTTGATCTCGTGCCGGACGTGCGCGGCCAGCTCCGCGAACTCCCTGAGCCTCGCCTCGCACTCCTCGACGACGCGGCGCAGGTGCTCGTCGCCCCTCGCGGCCGGCTCGGACGAACGCACTTCGTTTTCGCTCATCGCTTTAAAGACTTCCCCAGTAGTTGGCGGTCGGGAGGCGCGGGGGCCGTCATGACTTCGGGCGCCGCGCCAGTGCATCTCGCGGGGTGGGGTCGCGCCCTCCCGGGCATTGTGCGCCCCGCCCCCGCCCGGAGGCAAGGGGCGGCCGGCGCGCGGCATTTGACAACCGCCCCGCCCCGTTTGTAAATTTAATCCCGTCGGTCGTTGGGAGGTCGTCCAATGGTAGGACTCCAGACTCTGGATCTGGCTATCGGGGTTCGAGTCCCTGCCTCCCAGTTCAACTAAGGCAACAACATACGGGCGGCCCTAATTTAGGGCCGCCCGTTTTGTGTGCCTATAGTGTGCCAAGTCTCAGCCTGAAAATAGAATTGGCAGGCAAAATTACTTTTCGTTTTTTTTGATAATGCTTTTCAGCCGCTTCAGCGCGGGCTTCCTTTTCCCTGTGAGCCCCTTATGCCGGGTGTTCATTATTGAAATAAGGGTCTGGTGAGACAGACCCAACAGCCGCGCCGCCTTCGTTACGCTCCCGCCCGAATCCTCTAGCGCCTGTCCGATCAACTTCGCCTCGAACTCGTGAACCGCCCCGTACAGGCTGAAGTTCTTTTCGTGAAGGGGTGTCTCGGAGAGCGGCCGCATGGCGACGCGCGCGCACGCCCGCAGTCTCGCCACGTCTTCAGCGTCTTGCGTATCTTTTAGAAGCCTGTCCGCCCTCACGTATGCGGCGTAGACTTCGGCCGGGGGCAGCAACCTCGACAAGCCGTGCTCTTCGATGAGGGAGAGCACGGCTTGACCGGCGTTAGGGAGCGCCCCCGCGCGTTCGGCCACTTCTGCGGCGCGCCGCAGGACGTTGATTGAGCTTTGGTATTCCCAGAGACGCGCCCAGATGATGCCCTGCACGGTCAACGCGTCCGCGAGTAAGGCCGACTCGTCGCCCTGCTCTAAGGTCTTGAGCACCCCAGCCAGCGTGCGCTCCGCGTCTCTGTACCTGCCCTCCGCGACCAGCACGCGCGCCCTCGTCTCGTCCACGTGCGCGAGACTCCCCGCGTCCCTCAGCCGCGTAAAGACACTTTGCGCCCGGTCAAGGTGTCCGTGCGCTTCGCGGTAGCGGCCGAGCTTATATAGAAGAAAGGCCAGATTATTTTCTATGAGCCCGACGTTTCTTTCGAGCCGAGCCTGCTCGAAGTGGTAGGCGGCTGCCGTGTATTCGATTATGGCGCAGTCGGGGTAATCTTGGCGGCGCTCCGCCGTGCCCAACCTCCTCAATGCGATTGCTAGTTCATTGTGGAAGATTCCGCGTAGGCGGTGACTCACACCCTCCCCGAAGAGCGGCGCGGATTCGGTCAGAAGGTGGAGCGCGTCACTGTACCGACCTGCCGAAGACTCGACCACGGTGAAGCATAGGACGGTCTTCGCCTTTAGCTCCGCGCTCTCCTCGATAAGCGCGGCGGTGCTTTCCAGCACGGCCCGCGCGTCCGCATACGCGCCCTCCCGCCAATAGCAGATAGACAAGTCCGCGCGAGCGCCCGCCGCCCTCTGTGCCTCGCCTAACTTTTCAAAGAGCGCGGCGCTCTCGCTGATAAGGTCTTTCGCGGCATCCTGCGCCCCCTTCGCTTTGCCGAGCCAGCCCGACAAAACGCCCGCCTGTAACAGCACTTCGGCCGCCGCCCTGTCCCCTAGCCCTTCCACGCTCGGGCGCTCGCCCGTCCCGCGCCAGTATTCGCCTAAAGCCGCGCGCGCGGCCTCGTATTGCCCCTTGTGGATGAGGTCTGCCGCCACTTGGCTGCGCAGTAAGGCCCGCTCATTCTCAGTCAGCGTGGGGTTATCTAGTTCCTTCAGACGTTCGTCTGCTAAATTCATGTGAGGCAAAGCCTTCCTGTAGTAGTCGAGTTTTCGACTACTACGAAAAAACCGTCACACCCTAGCCGGGCGGACGGTTTAACCATTCGACAACTCATCACCAAAAGAGAGAAGGAACGATGCGTAAGACCCTGATGACGGCCGCGCTGGTGTTCGCCCTAAGCTGCCCAGCGTTCGCGGGCGAGGTGCATATCCCTCCCGCGCCACAGCCGACGCCAATGAGCGCCGTGCAAGAGCCGACTACCGCACCAGAGCCGACAACTACCGATGAGGATTCTAACGGGGCGACAGAGATTCTAACGCAGCTCGCGCTCGAAATAGTCTCAAGCGTGCTGCCTCTACTCTAAACCCGCACGCACGCCGGACAGTTACAAGCTGCCCTGCGGCGGCTAGGGGTAAGTGTGCTTATAGTGTGAGCGGCGGAAAGCGGAGGTGACGCTCACAGGCGGGAGAGTAAACCCGCGCGCCATAGAATGCAACAGTTTTTGCAGAACCCCTACGAATTCCACAGAAGAACCTCTGTGAAGCGGCGGTTCGTGTCAAGCGATTTATTTTAGCCTGAGCCTTCTCTGCTCAGGCACACCTTCACCGTTCAGCGAGTTCCATGTCAGCCTTCTGTCCGCGCTCTATGGTGGGCGTAGATTCACGCCCGCCGCATCGTTGGGTTCGGAGGCAGAGGCGGCACCATCTTTTTGACGGCCTCATACTGCGGCCAGGTTCAATACCGTGCTCGCCGTGCCGTGCTCTAGAACTTGCTGAAGGAGAAGTGTCATTGGGCGCCTGTCTCTAGGCTGCCACGGCCACGGCGGCCGAATCTCCGGACTTCGGGGCGCGAGCCTCGAAGCTCGCGCCGTCCCTCCACATCGCGTAGAGGATGCCGGCCAGTTTCCGCGCCGGCGCTACGACCGCCACCCTCGACCCGCGCCGTGCGGCTATCGCAGCGGCCCAGTCGTGCAGCGCCGCGTCGGAAGGGCTACGTCGCCGCAGGATGGTCCACGCCGCCTCGACCAGCATGTGGCGTGCTCTACCGGGTCCCGCTTTCGAGATGTGCCCGCGCCGCTGGCGCTCCCCCGAGCTGCGCTCCGAAGGCACCAGACCGAGGTAGGCGCGCGCCTGTTTAGGGCCGGCGAAGCGCGTAGCGTCGTCGAGCGTGGAGACGAAGCTCGTGGCCGTCACCACGCCCACTCCCGGCACAGTGCGCAGCCGCGCCAGCACCTCGTCGCCTTCGGCGAGAGCGGCCAGTTGTTGGTCGGCCCGCTTGATCTGCTCATTCAGACTTTGCAGTAGGAGCACCAACGGGGCAATCTCCACCCGCAGTGCATCGGGCAGTTCGAGCTGCGCCAGACGCTTGAGGAAAGTGGGCGAGTAGCCGCTGTTGTGGATGCGCAGCCCGTCGCGCCGCAAAAGCGTCGAGATGAGCGAGATGTAACGCGAGCGGGTACGCACCATTGCCTCGCGCACTCCCAGTTGCGCGCGCACGTGCCGCTGCCTGTCCGAGGTGCGGTGAGCCGGGCGGTACGCTCCGAGTCGGCACGCCTCGGCGAGCGTGCGCGCGTCCCGCTTGTCGGTCTTGACCTTGCGGCTGCGGGTGGCGTACATAGCGGCGAAGTTCGGGTCGGCGACGACGACTTCGTGGCCGAGCGCTTCGAGGTGGCGGGCGACCCATTCGCTCTCCGTGCCCGACTCGATCAGGATGCGAGCAAGCGGACGGCTGCCGAGTAGTTCGGAGATGTGTTCGCGGTCGGTCTTGATGCGGCGCTCTATCAGCTCGCCGTCTTCGGTGATGACGCAGACCTGACTGGAGACTTTACCAAGATCGAATCCGATGAAGTCCATAGCTGACTCTCCTTTGCTTCGCGGTTGATACCGCAGAATGTTCGGAGCAGTATGCTACCGCCGGTAGCTGCCAGCCGCTTCATCCAATCTTTTTTGTAGAATTACATACTGGACTTTACAGTTGAAATTAGTTGTTGGCAGGAGATTCCAAACTTAAGGAATAGTGCGGTAGTACAGGGTTAGATTGGTCAAGACAATCATTTTTTCAATTAGCAAAACATTCTCCACACTGGGACTGGACATCGCGAAGTCGCTTCTGGGCGCTATCGCCGGCAAAATCGGCTCGGCCATCTTCGCCAAGTTTTTCCCACCCGGAGTACCGCCCTATTTCGAGCAGGTCTATGAGGAATTCCGGAAGATCGTTAAACAAGAGATCGAGGAGAATACGATAAAGCTCCTCGTGGGCGAGGTCGGCGCCGTCCAGGCCCACATGTCCGCGTATGCGCAACACATGCTGGCGGGCAACCGCGACGCCGCGCAACAGGACATCACACAGGCGTGGAACCGTTCGGTACTAGTGACGAGCAAACTCCTGCAATTCCCCGTGGCAGGGCTGGGCCCATTCCTGACGGCGGGCGGTCTGCACCTCGCTCTTCTACAGGAGCGCGCGTTGAGCGACCAGACGGTTAAGGACCCCAACGAATCCAGTTGGGCCAAAATCTACGTCGAAAGGGCGGGCGCATTTATCTCGTATGCGGAGTCGCAGCCCGACAAAATCGTCAGCGCGCGGGCGTCGCAGATAACAACCGCGGTGTTGTTGAGACGGTCGGCGCACACGCCTTATGGCCCCATCGACCGGTCGGTCTGGTGGTGGGGGGACGGGGCGATAGGACTAAGGCGCGAGTTCCCCGTGAGCAGGGGCTGCTGCGACCCCGACCCTAAATCGACGGCCGAGAGGACTCGCGCGGAGCACTATGCGAACGTGATCAACCCGTTGACCACATCACTGAAGCCCGTGAAGGAGGCTGCCCGTGATTGGCGACGGGCAATGGAAGCTCCTCTCCCCGCGCCCAAACATTAGAGGATGACTCATAACGGAGTTTTGGCGGCGGTGAAATCGGAGAGGGAGAAGATGCTGGCGGGCGAGCCGTACGTGGCGGCGGACGCCGAGCTGGGCGAGATGAATTTGAGGGCGCAGACCTTGCTTCACGCCTTCAACTCGTCCGCGCCGCCGGAGGTCGTGCGGCGGCGCGAGATCATCAGGAGCCTCTTCGGGGCGGTCGGCACGGGCTTCGAGGTCAAGCAGCCTTTCTTCTGCGACTACGGCTCGAACATATACGCCGGCGACAACCTCTTCATCAACTACGACTGCGTCGTCCTCGACTGCAACGTCGTCCGCATCGGCGACAACGTCATGTTGGGGCCGAAGGTGCAGATTTACACCGCGCACCACCCACTGGAGCCCGAGGTGCGCAGGACTTTGATCGAGATGGCCTCGCCCGTCAGCATCGGCGACGACGTGTGGATAGGCGGCGGCGCCATCATCTGCCCCGGCGTGACCATCGGGCGTGGCACGACCATCGGCGCGGGCAGCGTCGTCACACGCGACATCCCCGGGCGCGTGCTCGCCGCCGGCAACCCCTGCCGCGTCGTCAGGGCGCTGTAGCGGCAGACGCCCCCCCGAGCCCTCCTCAAAAAATTTTCTGCCACGAATCTCGGCCCCGCGGTGTTTACCCTTTGTCACCGATGTTACTGATGTGACCGACACCAAACACAGGGCTTTGAGGAGGCTGTCCATGACAACGTACGTCCGAGCATTTTTGCGTCCCTTTCTAGGTCTTGCTCTTCTGTTTCTGGCCGCCGCCGGCACCGCGGCGTGGCCTTCGCCCGCCGCCGCGCAGAGCGTGCTGACGGGGGAATGGACGGCGTCCATCAAGTCGGACGAGTCCGACAAGCTCCAGCTCACTCTGGAACGCCTCACGGATAAGCGCGGCCGGAGCCAGATGGGTCAGAGCTACGACTTCGCAGAGTTGCAGGGGCTGACGCGCGAGCAGGTCACGCGCGGCGGCGCGGTCAGGTTCAGCCTCGTGCGCGAGGCCGGGACGATCGAGTGCGAGGGCGGCTTCCGCGACGGCAAAGGCTCGGGCGCCTTCCGCTTCACGGGCAGCCAGAGTTTCGTCGCGTCGATGAAGTCGCGCGGGTTCGACTTCGAGGAGCACGCGGAGGTCGCGGCCGGCAGGCGCGAACACGAGAACAGGCTCTTCGCGGCGGCGGTGCTGGGCGTCACGACGGCGCTGGCGGACGACCTGCAATCGGCCGGCTTCGGGCGGCTCGACGTGGATGACCTTTTCAAGGCGGCCATCTTCAAGGTCGATTCAAGGTTCGCGCGCGAGATGAAGGCGGCCGGCTTCCCCGACCTCAAAATGGAAGACCTGGTCAAGGCGCGCATCTTCAAGGTGGACGCCGCGTTCGTCTCCGAGGTGGCGCGGATGGGCTTCGCCGGGCAGCCGATGGAGAGCCTGGTCAAGCTGCGCATCTTCAAGGTGACGCCCGAGTTCATCGCCGAGACGCGCGGCGAGGGGCTGGGCGACCTCTCCATCGAAGACCTCGTCAAGCTGAAGATATTCAAGATCGACTCAGCCTTCATCCGCCGCGCGAAGGCCGACGGCGTGCCGCTCGAAATCGAGGAGCTTGTCCGCAGGCGCATCGGCGTCAGCGACAGAAACTTTCAATAGTAGGCGGTAGACGGTAGACGGTAGTCAGTAGAAAAACAGAAGGCGGCGCGTCTTCGGCCATCAGCCGGGACGAGCCGCCTTCTTAACTACTGTCTACTGTCTACCGTCTACTTCCCTTCTCAGATTTGCCGGCGGCTCTTGAGAATCTTGACGAAGGAGCCGGAGCGCAGCTCGTCGGTGGTGAGGCCGCTCAGGCGCGTGGCCTCTTCCTCCGAGAGAGCGCCGCAGTTGACCGCGCGTAGGAAGTAGTTGAGAAGTCCCTGCCCCGTCGCCGCGTCGTCGAAAACGTCGCCGACGAGCGTGGCGCGCGCTGCCTTCTCGACGAAGTTGCTCAGGCGCTCGGAGGCCGGGCCGAGGCTTTCGAGGAAGAAGGTGTAGACGGCGGCGTAGCGCGTCGGCAGTTGCGCCGGGTGCAAGTCCCAGCCCTGATAGAAGGCGTTCGTCAGCGAGTGCTGTATGTGCGCGTAGTGCAGCCGCCACGCGCGGTGGACGGTGCGCAGATTCTCGGCCTCCTGCTCCGCGGTGAGCGAGCCGCCCTCGGGCGCGCGGTGCGCAGGGACGGGCATGATGTTGGTCGCGCCGTCGGAGAGCCAGACGCCTGTGCCGCCCAGCGCGACCTGCATCGCGTGGCGCGCGTGGTCGCACGCGGGGTGCGTCATGTGCTGGTGCGCGGCCGTTATCTGGCAGCTCGCGGTGTAGTCGTACGTGCCGAAGTGCGCGGCGACGCAGCGCCCCCGCGCGGCCTCGACGAGAACGGGCAGCGCGCACTCGCCCCTGTGGTTGATGACGGACTGGGTCGTCTCGACCATCAGCTCCATCTTCAGGGAGCCTTCGGCGAGCCCCGAAGCGCGCTCGAAGAGGTCGAAGAGGTCTGCGAGCGCCGCCACCTGCTCGGGCACGGTGACTTTGGGGAGCGTGACGACGAAGTTCTCGGGGAGCCGGCCCGACGAGCCTTCGAGCAGGGACGAGAGGAAGCCGTCGAGCGTGCGCGAGGAGCGCGCGTATAACTCCTCCGTGAAGGGCTTGATGCGGATGCCGATGAAGGGCGGGAGCGTGCCGGCCTCGATCCCGGCGGCGACCTCGCGGGCGGCCAAGGCGGCGTGGCCGTCCTCCTCCGCGTCGGGGCGGTTGCCGTAGCCGTCCTCGAAGTCGATGCGGAAGTCTTCGACCGGCTCGCGCGTGAGCTTCTCGGCGACGCGCGTGTAGACCTTGTGCGCGAGCCACGTGCCGGGGCGGTCGGCGCGGAAGGCCGCCTCGCCGCCTTCGAGCGCGGCGCGCACCGAAGAGTCGTCCGCGACCGAGTCGGGCAGCTCGTCCGAGCCGGGCAGCTCAAGCGCGCGCGCGAAGGCCGCGAAGTTGGGCGCGTAGGCGTCGAGCGCGCGGCGTGCGAGCGCGCCGAGTCTGACGGTCGTGTCAGACTTGAAGAGGTGCGCGCCGCCGTAGACGGTGTGAACCGGCTGGCGGCGGAACGACTCGCCGGGGTAGCGCGCGGCGAACTCGCGGTTGGCCTCACTCAGGCGCGCGGAAATCTCCCGCGTCGCGTCAATCGAAAGCGTCGTCTTCATGCTGCTCCTCTCGTCTCGGGGACGCAGCATTCTAACGCAGCGCGTCGCGGCCGCGCGAGGTCTTCTTCCGGGTTGACTCCGCGGCGGGTTTGGAATATCGTCCCCGCGCACCCGACGGGATGAATGCTTTAGCCCTCGCCTCGCGCCCGGCCTTCAGCCCTTTCACCTCTCGACCCAAGACCCTCAACCCCCCCGGCCCGTAAGGAGGCCAGAAGATGAAGCTCACTTTGAAGACCCTGTTCCTTCTCGCGCTGTCGTGCTGCGCCCCCGCGGCCTACGCGCAGACCTATCAGGTCGTCGGAAGCCAAACCACGACGGTCGCGCCCGGCCTGAAGAAGACCGTGACCACCGTCCGGGTGGGCGCGAACCCCCTCGACCGCTTTCTCATAAGCCGCGTCCGCAAGGAGCACGGCAACTCGCACAAGGGCACGCTGCTGCTTCTGCCGCCCCTGGGGAGCGGCTTCCAGAATTACGAGGTCGGCGACGGCGGAGATTACGACAAGTCGTTCGCCGGCTTCTTCGCGCGGCGCGGCTTCGACGTGTGGGGCTACTCGCAGCGCGTGCAGGGCTTGACGGCGGGGACGTGCGAGTCGGGCGCGGCCGACTGTTCGGCGATGGCCGCGTGGGGGATGCAGGCCATCCTCGACGACGTGGCCTTCATCCGAGGGCAGATCGAGACGGGGCGGCCCGGCGAGAAGCCGGTCGTCGGCGGGCTCTCGCTCGGCAGCATCGCCTCCATCGCCGTCATCGACGCGGCGCCGCAGGACTACGCCGGCGCCATTCTCATCGAGGGCTCGCTCTACACCGCGAACCCCGAGACGCGCGCCATCAACGCCGGCTTCTGCTCGCTGTTCGACGGCCTGCTGGCCGCCGGCGTCTACTACGACGGCCAGAACACGCCCGGCTTCAAGCTGCTCAGCCACCTCGCCGAAGTCGCGCCCGACGACCCGACGCCGCTCCCGGGCTTCCCGCCGGGCTTCACCAACCACCGCGCTTGGGTGGCGGCGATGGTCGCGCCGCCCGTCAGCCCGACGACGCCGCGCCCGGGCTACGCCTTCCTCGCCGGGAGCGTCGAGGGCGACAGGTTCACATACGCCGACGAGGCACTGGTGCACGCCAACATACGCGGCTTCGTCGACTACGTGGCGACGCGGACGATTCGCGACGTGAGCTGCGGCCTCGCGGGCGAGACGACCTACACGAACAACCTCCACAGCTTTACGGGGCCCGTCCTGATGCTCGCCGGCGGGCGCGGCTTCGGCCCCGAGATGCTGGACACGAAGGCGCTCTTGACGAACGCGGGCGTCACGGTGGACTACAGGGAGGACTACGGCCACGTCGATCACGTCTTCTCCACCAGACACATGCGGGAGGTCGAGCACCCCGTCTTCGCCTGGCTCAAGCGCGAGGTGAAGTAATCGCGCCGAAGTCTACGAAGGCGGGAGTCGCCACGGAGACACGGAGATTGATTTGAAATTTCAGATTCGGGATTTGAAATTCGCAAGCCCCCGCGTCTCCGCGGTCAATCTTCACCGATTACGTTGCCAAACTCCCCGACTTATGTTTTAAGTCTTCGACATGCCTTCACCCGACCTGTGCATCCGGGGTCAACGCGTCATCACACCTGAGTCGGGCGGCCCGGCCGCCGTCCACCTGAGCGGCGGCCGCGTCGCCGACGTGACCGACTTCGACGAGGTGCCCGAGGGCTGCCCCGTCGTCGAGGCGGGCGACCTCGTCGTGCTGCCCGGGCTCGTGGACTCGCACGTCCACGTCAACGAGCCGGGGCGGACGCGCTGGGAGGGCTTCGCCAACGCGACGCGCGCGGCGGCCGCCGGCGGCGTGACGACGATTGTCGACATGCCGCTCAACAGCGTCCCGCCGACGACCACGCCCGACGCGCTCGCCGAGAAGATAGAGGCCGCGCGCGCCCAGTGCCGCGTGGACGTCGGGTTCTGGGGCGGGCTCATCCCCGGCAACCTCGGCCTGCTCGCCGCGCTCCACGCCGGCGGCGTCGTCGGCTTCAAATGCTTCCTCATCGACTCCGGCGTGCAGGAGTTCCCGCACGTCTCGGAGGGCGAGCTGCACGCGGCGATGTTCGAGCTGGCGCGGCTCGACGCGACGCTCGTCGTCCACGCCGAGCTGCCCGGCCCCGTCGAAGACGCATCGCGCACCGCCGAGGTGTCGGCGGGCGACCCGCGCAGGTACGAGACGTTCCTGCGCTCGCGCCCCGCGGCGGCGGAGGACGAGGCGGTCGCCATGCTCGTCCGGCTCTGCCGCGAGACGGGCGCGCGCGTCCACGTCGTCCACCAGTCATCGGCCGACTCGCTCCCGCTGCTGCGCGAGGCGAAACAGTCCGGGCTCAACTTCACCGTCGAGACTTGCCCGCACTACCTGACCTTCGCCGCCGAAGACGTGCCCGACGGCGCGACCGAGTTCAAGTGCTGCCCGCCCATCCGCGGGCGCGAGAACCGCGAGCGGCTCTGGGGCGCGCTCGCCGAAGGCACCATCGACATGGTCGTCTCCGACCACTCGCCCTGCCCGCCCGAGATGAAGCGGAGGCCCGAGGGCGACTTCATGAAGGCGTGGGGCGGCATCTCGTCTTTGCAGTTCCGCCTGCCCGCCGTGTGGACGGAGGCGAGCCGGCGCGGCCACACCTTCCACGACCTCGCGCGCTGGCTCTCGCGCGAGCCGGCGCGGCTCGCCGGGCTCTTCGGACGCAAGGGCGCGCTCACGCCCGGCCGCGACGCCGACCTCGTCATCTTCGACCCCGACGCGACGACGCGCGTCTCGGCTGAGACGAACGAGCACCGGCACAAGCTCACGCCCTACGAAGGGATGGAACTCAAGGGCGCGGTCGTCGCGACCTACCTGCGCGGCGAGAAAATCTACGAGCGCGGCACGTTCGCGCCCGAGCCCACGGGCACACTCCTTTTGCGCGAGCCGCCGCCCCCGCAGCCGTCCATGTGGGACGACGACGACGACTTCTAAGAGACTTCCGGGCCCGACCGACAGACGATGAAGACCGATTTCACAAACCTCGTAGACCTCGCCGCGGAGCGCCTGGGCGGCGCGGTGCTCCACGCCAACGACGACTTCTTCGCGCCGAAGGAGAATCTGCTCAAAGCCTCTCCGCCCGTCTGGCGCGAGGGCGTCTACACCGAGCGCGGCAAGTGGATGGACGGCTGGGAGTCGCGCCGGCGACGCACGCCCGGCTTCGACTGGTGCCTCGTCCGCCTCGGGCTCGCCGGCCGCGTCCGGGGCGTCGTCGTGGACACGAGCTTCTTCCGGGGTAACTTCCCCGAGGGCTGTTCGCTCGAAGCCTGCGCCGCGCCGCCGAACGCCGACGCCGAGGCTTTAAGCGGCGAACAGACCGAGTGGGTAGAGATTCTTCCGCAGTCGCGTCTCGAAGGCGACTCGCTGAACCCCTTCGCCGTCACCTCCGACGGGAGGTTCACGCACCTGCGTTTCAAGATTTACCCGGACGGCGGCGTCGCGCGCCTGAGGGTCTACGGCGAGGT
>DASWNR010000338.1:0-20582 GCA_036399155.1 Pyrinomonadaceae bacterium | reverse complement strand
GTGGCGGTCGCGCGCGACGGCGCGCTCTTCGTCTCGGACGACGGCTCGAACACGATCTGGCGCGTCTCCTACGTGGGGCGCTAGGGCGCGCGCCGCGCGGGCGCGAGACTCCCGGCCGGGGCCCGGCCGTTTCAGAACGAGAGCCGCCTCAGGTAGTCGATGCTTACCTTGAGGCTCTCGAAGGGGGAGCCGGGCGTCTCGTCCTGCTCGACGAAGTAGTGGCGGACGCCGGCCCCGCGCGCCCGCGCGAAGACGGCCCCGAAGTCGATGCGGCCGCGGCCGACCTCTGTGAAGCGGCGCGCGGGGCCGGCTTCCATGTCCTTGACGTGCAGGAGGTGGAAGCGCCCCGGGTGCTTTTCAAAATAGACGAGCGGGCTCGCGCCGCCCTTGACCGTCCAGTAGAGGTCCATTTCAAACTTCACCGCCCGCGGGTCGGTGCGTTCGAGCAACAGGTCGTAAGGGACGCGCCCGCCGAGGGGCGCGAACTCGAAGTCGTGGTTGTGGTAGGCGAACGCCACGCCCTCCCGCCCCGCCCGCCTCGTTAAAGAGGTCGGCGAGCCGCCTGTAGTCGTCGAGAGTCCCGCGCTCTGCGGGCGCGAGGTACGCGACGACGAGGTACTTGTGGCCGACGAGGTGCGCCGCTTCGAGCGCCCGGCCGAGGGCTCCGCCGCGGAGCGCCGCGAGCGGGACGTGCGCGGCCGGCGCGGCGAGGTCGCTGCGGGCGAGCGCCGCCTTTACCTCCGCGGGCGTGCGGCCGAAGTAGCCGGCGAACTCGACCTCCCGGTAGCCGAGCGCGGCGACCGCGGCAAGCGTCCCCGCGAAATCCCTCTCCAACTCCCTCCGCACCGTGTAGAGCTGCGCGCCGACTTTCGACAGTCTCGCCCGACCCACGGCGGGGGCCGCGGGGGCGGGGCCGGCGAGGTACGCCCCGCCCGCGGCGGCGGCGGCCATGCGGCTCAGAAAAAGGCGACGATCCATCGCGGGCGTCCTCCATAGCCGGTGCGTGTGTGACCGGGGTTTAGTCTCGGCCGGGAGCCGTCCCGGTTAATAGAAATACTTTTGTCCGGGCTCGCGACGGGCCGCACGCCCGGCTCGCGGGCAGAAATTAACAACGTCGGTGCCGGGTTGTCGAGCGCCCCGAACTTTCCGCCCCTCTCCCGTCCCCTGTAACGTTTCGCGCCCGTTACTCATAAGAGGGCAGACGCCTCACCACGAGGGCGGCGGCTCCCTTCGCCGCCGCCCTCACCACGTCCGCCCCGCATGCCGCCCCTCTCTTTTCAGGTCGTGCGGGCCGCGGCCGCGGCCCCGAAATTATTTTGTTTGACCGAAGGCGGGAGTGGTGTTAAAGTCCGCGCCACTCTTGGTACCAGCGACCGCTGAAGCGTCTTCCCCCGCCGCCTTACGAGGGGGAGACGAAGACCGAGACGGGCCCGCCAGCCTCCTTTAACCCGAACAGGCCCGCCAGCCTTTTTCATCCCGGCCGCCCGCCGACACGGGCCGGGAGCGAAGACCGATAAAACCACCCGACCAAAAACCCGACCGACAGCCCCCTCGGGCTTGCGCCGCAGGTGTGCCGTCGGCGTTGACGGCCCGCGCCTTCACGGCGGGAGTGTCTTTGTAAGGGGCCGCGGTACCTCTCTCAAGGAGTAAGTCGATGAAAGCAGCCGTCTCGCCCTCCGCCCGCAGAAACCCCGGCTCATTAAAGAGCGTGTGCCTCGCCCTCGCCGCCTCCCTCGTCGCCCTGTCGGCCGCGGGCGTCGTAGCGGTGCTGGCGGCCGACCAGTTCTTCGCCGGCGACGGCAGCGCGCTCAACGCCTCCCGTTGGGGCGCGACCGCCGCCGGGCCCTTCACCGGCGCGTTTACGAGCGGCGGGGTCGCCAACTTCGCAGCCCCTAACGGCACGGGGACGGGCGCGTCCATCACGGTCGGCGGCGTCAACGCCACCGAGAACTTCACGCTGACGGCCGCCGGCGGCACCGTCAGCAACCAGGGCAACGGCGTCGTCCCCGTCGGCGTCTCCGCGGGCAAGACGCTCGACTTCGGCGCACAGGTCTTCACCTCGTCCGCCGCCGCGGGCTACGTGAAGAACGGCGCGGGCGTGCTGGCCTTCGCGGGCGGCACATACGGCGGCGGCTTCACTTTAAATTCCGGCACGGTCATCGCCCGAGGGGTCAACGCGTTCGGCGGGAACGTCGCCTCGCCCGGGCCCTTGAACGTCAACGGCGGTGCCGTCGGGGCCAGCCTGAGCCGTGATTTCTCGGACAAGTATTCGGCCATCAATCTCGGCGGCGACTTCCAACTCGGCGTGCCCGCCTCGGCCGTCCCCGTCTCGTCCGACGCGGCGAACCTTACCTTTAACAGTAGCGTCGCGCTGGGCGCGGCGACCCGCACCGTGACCGTCGGCGCGAACGGCACTTACACGCTGGGCGGCGTCGTCTCGGGCGGTTCCGGCGTCGGCCTGACCGTCGCCAGACTCCCCAACGCGACCGGCCGACTCGTCCTCTCGGGCGCGAACACCTACACCGGGCAGACGACCGTCGGCGGCGGCACGCTGGCGCTCGTCGGCTCGGGCTCCATCGCCAACTCGTCGGCCGTAGAGCTTGCGGGCGGCTCCATCTTCGACGTGTCGGGCCTGACGACGGCTTTGACTTTATCAAGCGGTCAGGCGCTCAAGGCCGGCGGCACTACGCAGGCGGCCACGGTCGCGACGGCGGCGGGCAAAGGTCTCAACACGGCCCCCGACAGCCCGTTACAGTTCACCGCGTTCGGCGGGGTGACGCCGCCTCTGACCGTCACGGGGGCGGGCGCCGTCACCCTCTCCGGCACCAACCCTGTCGCCGTGACAGTCTCTAACGGCGGCTCCCCGCTCGGGGCGGGCGACTACACTTTGATCGCGAAGGGCGCGGGCTCGGGCGGCGTGGCCGGCACCGTCCCGGCGTCGCTCACAATCGGCGGCGACGGGGTCGCGGCCGGCGCGGCCGCCTCGCTCCTCATCACGGGACAGCAGTTGATACTGCGCGTCGCGCCGGCCGTATCCGTCGGCGACGTGACGCTGCCCGAGCCGGCCGCGCCCGCGGGCGGCACGACGCTCAGCTACGCACAGTTCCCGGTGACGCTCTCCGAGGTCATGGCCGTGAGCGTGACCGTCTCCTACGCGACCGCGGACGGCACGGCCTCAGTCCCCGGCGACTACACGGCGCTGTCGGGCACGTTGACGTTCGCGCCGGGAGAGACGCGAAAGACGGTGGCCGTCGCCGTCAAGTCCGACGCGCTCTCCGAGAGCCCCGAGACCTTCAGCCTCACCTTGAGCGCCCCCTCGGGCGCAGCCGTCGCGGACGCCGCGGGCGTCGCCACCATCACCGCGCCGTCCGCGGCCGGGACGGTCGTCATCAGCGAGTTCCGCCTGCGCGGCCCCGAAGGCGCGGGCGACGAGTTCGTCGAGATTTACAACAACACTGACACGGACATCACCGTCACCGACGCGAACTTCCCGGCTTGCTCCTTACAACTGATAACCGCGGGGCCGACAACGCCCTGCGGCTGGGCGCTGTTGGACTTGCAGGGCGCGGCCTCGACCACTCCGATCCCGCGCTTCGTCGTCCCCGTTGGGACTATTATCCCGGCGCGCGGGCACTACCTCGCGGCCGGGACGGGCTACAGCCTGTCGGCGCTTGCCTCGCCCGACCTGACCTACGACCCGCCCGGCTACGGCGACGCGGACTTCACCGGCCTCGCGCTCTACAAGACGGCGGACAGGGCGCAGTTCACGCAGGCGAACGCCTTCGACGCGGTCGGCTTTGACGGGGTCGGCGCGGCCTTCCGCGAGGGCACGGGGCTGTTGCCAGCCGACGGCGTGACGGCCGACGCCGAGCACGCCTTCGTGCGCAACCAGGGCTCGGGACGCCCCGCCGACACGGGTGACAACCGCGCCGACTTCACCCTCGTCTCGAACGACCCCGCCCTCATCACCGACGGCACGGCCACCCTCGGCGCGCCCGGCCCAGAGAACCGCACGGGGCCCGTCTCGCGCAACTCGAAGTTCACGGTCGCAGTCCCGCCGGGCGTCGCGTCGAGCCTGCGCGCCGCGAGCCCCGCCGTGACCAACGGCGACCTCGGCACGCTCTCCCTGCGGCGCAGGTTCACGAACAACACCGGGCAGGCGCTTAACAGACTGCGCTTCAGGGTAACGGACGTGCAGACCTTCCGGGGCAGGCTCATCTACGGCACACAGGCGGAGCTGAGGCTGCTCGACGCGCAGCTCACGGGGCTTTCGGGGACGGGGCTCAAGGCGGCTACCGTGGAGGCGGCGCCCACACACCCGCTCGGGGGCGGCGTCAACACGTCGCTCGTAATCGGCGGCTCGCTCACGCTCACACAGCCCTTGCAGAACGGGCAGAGCGTGGACGTGGAGTTCCTGCTCGGCGTGATGAAGGGCGGCTCCTACCAGTTCATCCTCGTCGTGGAGGCCGCGCCGTGAGCCGTCTTACCGACGGACGATTACGTGTAACGAATTGCGTGGGCGCGGCCGTGATGCCGCGCCTGGAATCCACCTCCGCCTGAATGGCTAAACTTGATCGCCTCGTGTGGGCGGCAGGGATAACGTTCACGGCGTACGGCGTAAAGGTCGGCGTCAGGGTGAGCGACCGCGCGGCGCTCGACGCCGTCGCGGGGCGGCTCCCGCCCGGTTGGAGGCGCTCCGTCTCGCCGTCGGTGACGAGGCTCTACTCTTTAATCTCGGGAGGGGGCGGCCGAGGCTTCCGCCGCTTCCATCTGCTCTACGCGGGGGCGACCTTGCTCGCGCGCACGCTCGACGCGGAGGCCGTCTTCGGGCGGCTCGAATCCGACTTGCAGCTCTACGTGGCCGAGCGCTCGCCGCGCCGCGTCTTCGTCCACGCGGGCGTCGTCGGCTGGCGCGGCCGGGCGGTTGTCATTCCTGGATCGAGTCTGAGCGGCAAGACCACGCTCGTCGCCGAGTTGGTCAGGGCGGGGGCCGAATACTACTCGGACGAGTACGCGGTCTTCGATGCCGCGGGCAGAGTCCACCCTTACGCGCGGCCGCTCGCGGTGCGCGAGGGCGTGGGGTTAGAGCAGACGCGGCGGGCGGTCGAGGAGTTCGGCGGGCGCGCCGGCGAGGGGCCTCTGCCGGTCGGGCTGGTCGTTGTCACCCGCTACGAGCGCGGCGCCGTCTGGCGCCCGCGCCGTCTCACTGCGGGCGAGTGCGTGCTGGAGTTGCTCTCCAACACGGTCCCGGCGCGCAGAAGCCCCGGCCGCGCCTTGAGAGCGCTGACGAAGGCGGCCGCGGGGGCGACCGTCCTCGCCGGCCCGCGCGGTGGGGCGGCGGCCGTCGCCGAAGCAATCCTGAGAAGTCTGGTGTCGTAGGTCACGAATCGGAGGGGAGAAGGATGGCGGAACATTACATGCCGCACGCGAGGAGGTCCAAGCTCGTGGTGCGCGAACTGGCCGACGAGACGCTCGTCTACGACGTTGAGGGGCATCGCGCACACTGCCTGAACCCCACGGCGGCGCTGGTGTGGGGGCTCTGTGACGGCGAGAACACGGTCTCCCGAATAGCCGAGAAGATGGGCGAGCGCCTGTCCGCGCGCGTCCCCGACGAGTTGGTTCGCCTCGCGCTCGACCAGTTGGCCGACCGCGGCCTCCTCGCGCCGGGCGACCCGCGTCCCGCGATGGCGAACCCCGTCTCGCGCCGCGCGATGATCCGCCGCCTCGGGCTTGCGGCCGCGGTCGCGCTGCCGCTCGTCACGTCGATCATCTCCCCGACCCCGGCGATGGCGCAGAGCCCCTGCAACGAGACGAGCTGCCCGCCGGGGACGACGTGTCAGGCGGGCGTCTGCGAGCCCGACGGGGTCTGAGGCCGGCCGTGCGCGAGGCGAACCGGAAGGCCGCGCCCGCCCTGCTGGCGGCGGCGCTCGCAGGCTCGTGGCGCGACTCGCCGCCCGCGCCCGCGCTCGCGGCCGACGAACTCGCGCGAATCGTCCCGCTGCTCGTCGGCGCGGGCGGGGCGGCGCGCGCCTGGTGGAAAGTCCGCCGTTCTTCTTTGCGAGACTGCGCGGCGGCCGACGCGCTCAGGGAGGCTTACCACGCACAGGCTCTACAGTCCGCACTCCAGGAGCGGGAGATCGAACACGTCTTCTCCCTGCTCCGCTCCGCGGGCGTCGAGCCCGTCCTGCTCAAGGGCTGGGCCGCGGCCGGCCTCTACCCTGAGCGTGGCCTTCGTCCCCCCGGCGACATAGACCTCTGCATACGTCCCGGGCAGTACGAGGCCGCGAAGGCCGCGCTGTGGGGCCCCGAGCGCAAGGGCACCGCGCTCACCGACCTGAATCACAAAGAGTTCGCACGCCTCGGCCACGCCGGGTGGGACGGCCTGTACGCCCGCTCTCTCCTCGTGCCCCTTAACGGTTCGCGGATTCGCGTCCTCGGGCGCGAAGACCAGTTGCGCTTCCTCTGCCTCCACCTGCTGCGGCACAGCGCCTACCGCCCCGTCTGGCTCTGCGACGTGGCCGCCGCGCTCGAATCGGCGCCTGCGGACTTCGCCTGGGGCGTCGCACTCGGCAGCGATGCGACCGAGCGCAACTGGGTCGCCTGCGCCTTAAACCTCGCCCGCCGACTCCTCGGCGCGCGGCGCGAAGACCTGCCCGAAGAGGCGTGCGCCACGCGTGCCCCGGCCTGGCTGGTCGCGGAGGTGCTACGCCAGTGGGAGCGCCCCTGCACAGTAGACCACCTGCCGCGGGAGTTGATGACCGTATCGCTCGGCCGCCCTTCGCGGGCGCTGCCCGCCCTGCTCGCCAGGTGGCCCGACCCCATCCGCGCCGCCGTCGGCCTGCGGCTGCCTTTCGGCGACGGCCCGAGGCTGCCGAGTCAAATCGCCTTCTACTCGGTTCGAACCGCCGACTTCCTGACAAGTCCTCTTCGGCGCAAGCGGCTCCCCCGAGACGACTAGTGCGCCGCGACGCCTGACGGATTTCGCGGCGCACGGTTTTGTTATCTCGTATTTTTCGCGCCATCTTGCTTGAGAATCTCGGTAATTATTTCATGGTTAGCCCATCCGGTGACGCCCTTTGTCTACGTTCGTGCCGGCCGGTGTGTACGCATGTGGACTGCCTTCCCGACCCGGCGGCGGTTAAGACGCATCTCCTTTAGGGTGATTTTCCCCGCCAGTCATTAAATATTTTCACCACCTGAATGCGGACTTATAAGTTGACATTAGTGAATATTTTGTTAATATTCCGGCTCCTTCAAGACGGGTTGACGTGGAAGTCCTCGCCTGAACCGGTGAGTGGGAAGCACCTTCGGCCGGTTCAGAACAGTAGTTTTATTCCGTCGTCCGTGGGTGCCCTCGACATCCACGCCCGGCCGATTTGAAAGTTCCTGACCCCCGCTCTCCCTGAGGTTAGTTTTTTAGCACCTCACAGGGACGAGAGTCGACGCGCCCGTCGTCAGCCGGGCTCTACGTGGTGGGGCGCGGCACCTCAGGACAGAAGATTATGCCCCTAACACTCTAATATGCCCCTAACACTCTAAGAAGATTATGCCCCTAACACTCTAATAGACCGCGCGCGGCCTCGACCCGTGTTTCGGAACCTCGACGCCCGACCGGTCTCACGCCACACCGGCTCGAAACATTCGACAGCGCCGTCCGGCGCCGCTTTCGCGAACCACGCGAGAGGAATTTTCAATCGGGACAACTGTTTTGAAGACGTGCTCCCTTTGAAGTAGAAGCCCGGGCGGGGCCAGAACGCGGCGCACATGCCGGTGTCGGCGGCGCCGCCCGAAGGCCCCGGTCGCCAAGCAAATGTTACGCCGTAGGTATCGTATGTGTGATATCGCACGGATGGACGGACGCGCATCGTCTACTATGTGGGTCCTGTTTTAATGGCCCACTACGATACGGACCGGGCGCGTGCGCCCCGCCGTTTGACGCCGCCGCCCCGACCGACGGTCTCACGCCGCGATAACTTCCGAGAAACCTTGTGACCGCGTCGCCCGGCGCACTCTCGCCGACGGGCCGCGACGGCATTCAAGCCGACACAAAGGGTTTGACGGCTTAGATTCCCCGTAGAAGATGCCGGGAGTGTTCGACTCCAAAGCCGCGCGCACGCGTTTGCGTTTAAGCCCGCCGCTTCCGGCCTTACCCCTTTAGAAGACCGCCGAGAGATTCGATGGAAATCACCTCCGAAAGCGCGACGGCACTCCTGGCCTTAAGCCACTCGCCCGTCGAGCAGGCGCTCTACGAGGCGCTGCGCGCGGCGACGGGCGGCGAGACCGCGTCGTGCGTCGGGAGCCTCAGCCTGCGCCGGCTGCTGGAGCTGACCGGCATGGGGAGTTACACGACCTTGAGGCGCGCGCGCGCGGGCCTAGTCGCCAAACTCTCCATCGACTGCAAGCGCGCGGCCTCGGACGACGGCCGCGGAGAGGAGCACGCGGGGAGTTTCTACCTCGTCTACGCCCCCGAGGAGATCTTCGAGCGCAGGCGCGCGGCCGGGTTAGAGCCCTACCCGAAGGAGTACCGGAGCCACGCGCGCGGCGTGGGCTACGTCTCGGCGCTGGAGAGGGTCGTCAGCGGCTACGACCTCAGCCGCCGCGAGGCGCAGGTCGCGCTCTGCTGCGCAGAGGGGATGACGAACGCGGAGATCGGCGACCGCCTTTGCATCACCGAGCAGACCGTGAAGTTCCACATGCGCCATCTTTTTATCAAGCTCGGCGTACGCCGCCGCGGGGAACTCATCTCGCGGCTGCTCCGTCACGAGGACGGCGCCGGCTTGGGCAACGGGTCGGGCCGGCAGGCCGACCACTTCGGCGCGTCCGAACTCGAAAACGGGCGAGCGCGCTAAAAATTTAAGTGCCTCGCTTTGAGGCTTCCCCCCGCGGGGGGTACGACGTGACGGGTTAGTAGCTCCCGCGGGGGGCGAAACACTTAAGGCCATGTGACGGCGGGGGTGTGTTCGAAAGGATAGTTCAAAGTTTGAAAGTTCAAAGTTCAAAGTTAAGAGCACCGGTCTTCAACTTTGAACTTTGAACTTGAAACTTGGAACTCTGAGATGACATGAGCAGCGCGAAGAGGAAGGCCGAGAAGAGGAAGGCTAAGCGTACGGCGCGGGTCGTCTGCCACGACGGCAAGTCCTTCTGGACGACGCAGGCGCAGTTCTGGCAGTGGGTGCGCGACGGCGTCATGTTGAAGACGGGCGACAAGCCCCTAGAGGGCAAATTCGTGCACGAGGCCGAAGAGCTGAACGTCGTCCTCGGCAACACCGTCCTCAACCTCTCGCGCCCTAACCACCTGCGCGAGGCGCTGCTCTCCCGCCGGATCGGACTGGCCGCGAAATGAGTCTCTTCAAACGCGGCGCGACACACGCCGCGGCAAGCGAGCGGTAAAAGTTATGAACAGAAATCTCTTCGCTAGTGCGCGCCGCTTCGGCCTCGTGGCCGCGCTCTGCTTCGCGGCCGCAGTCGCTGCCGCGGCGCAGGATCAGGCCGCGACTACTGCCGCCGCTCCCGCCGCTCCCGCCGAGGCTTCGGCCGACGGCCAGCGCGCCGCGGCCGGCGACCGTTACCGCATCGGCGCTCGCGACGTGCTCACGATCCGCGTCACCGCCCCCGACATCATCCCGCAGTTCTCGGCCGAGGCGATGGAAGTCAACGAGTGCGGAATGATCCCACTGCTCTCCGTCCAGAACGAGGAGCGGAATGAGGTCAGGGCGGCCGGGATGACGACGAACGAGCTGCAGGAGCACCTCCGCCAGTTCTACACCAAGTACAAGAGGAACCCGCAGGTAGTCGTCAAAGTCCGCGAGTACAACTCGCAGCCCGTCGCCATCAACGGCGCCGTGGTCCGCCCCGGACAGTTCCAACTCCGACGCCCCGTCCGCCTCCTCGAACTCCTACAGTTCTACGCCGGCGGCGCGACCGAGAAATCGGGCGGGCGCGTCCAGATCGCGCGCATGCCGGCTCTCGCGATGTGCGAGGCGAAGCCCGAGGCCGCCGCGCCGGGCGCGCAGGCGGCGGCGGTGATAGACGACGCCTCCGTCCCGATCTTCCTCAGCTTTAAGCTCGAAGACACGCAGAAGGGCGACGAGCGCGCGAACCCCTTCCTCCAGCCGGGCGACGTCATCACGCTCCCCGAGGCCAAGGAGGCCTACGTCGTCGGCAACGTCCTGCGCCCCGGCCCAATCTTCTTGAGGGATGACCACCTGACGGTCTCGCGCGCCATCGCCATGGTCGGCGGCCACATGCCCGACTCGAAGAAGGAGAAGGTGCGCATCGTCCGCCAAGAGGCGGGCGGCGCCTCCACCCGCGAGTTCTTCGTCGACCTCGAGGCCATCAGGAACCACAAGGCCGAGGACGTCGCCGTCCTCCCGAACGACATCATCGAGGTCCCCGTCGCCGGCGGCAAAAGGCTCCTCAAGAGCCTCATCGGGGTCGTCGTCCCCTCGATCGGCCAGCTCCCCGTGCAGGTCATCAGGTAGAAGTCGTGAAGTAGACGCCCGGCCAAGCAGCCGGGCGGGCGTGCCCTTGCCCCCTCAGAAGTAAGCGAGAGAGTCTCATGAAGGAAATTAACGGTCATCCCTACGCCCTCCCCGAGCCGACGGACCTCGACAGGCCGCAGGCCGCCGCGGCGCCTGCTTCGGCGCTCAACCCTTACACGAGCCACGCCAGCTACGCTGACATGGAGGGGGCAGAGGAGAACCACTTCCGCGAGTACCTCCGCGCCGTACGCAAGCACCTATGGCTGATAGTGGGCATCACCCTCTTGGCCACGGCCGCCGCCGCCGTCTACGTCGCGCAAAAGCCCGACATCTACACCGCCCAGACGCGCGTGCAAGTTGACCTCGAGAGCAACCCCGCGAGCGGCGCGGCATCTAAGAGCGGGACTGTGGTCATCAACTCGCAGACGACCGATCCCGCCTACTTCAACACGCAGCTCCAGAATCTTTCGAGCGCGGGGCTCCTCCGCCGCGTTGTGAAGACGCTAGACCTTGAGCACAACCAGGCGTTCCTGCGCCCCTCGGCTGGGAAGGAGCGCACCACCTGGCAGAATCTTCTTCGCATGGCAGGCCTCCGGAAGGTGACTCCCCAAGAACAGAAGGGGAAGGATACATACGAGCTGCCGCTCACCGGCGCGGTAGCGCCCGCCACTGCCCGCGAAGACTTGGTGGAGGCCAAGAAGCTCGCGCCCTTCGTAGGTATACTCCAGGGCGGCCTGAAGATTGAGCCCGTCAGAGAGACGCGCACCAGCTCCTACAACAAGGACACGCGCCTCATCGACATCAAATTCACGCACGGTGACCCGCAGGTCGCGGCGAAGGTCGTCAACGCCATCGCCGACACCTTCGCGCTCTCGAACCTCGAGAAGAAGACGGAGACGAACGCCACCGCCGGGGACTTCCTCCAGAAGCGCGTGGCCGAGCTCCAGTCGAACATCCGCAACGACGAGGAGCGCCTCGTCAACTACGCCAAGACCCACCAGATCCTCTCCCTGGATGGCAGCCAGAACACGGTGGTCGAGCGCCTCGCCGGCCTCAACCAGCAGCTCCTCCAGGCCGAGAACGAGCGCAAGGACGCCGAGGCCGCTTACCGTGCGGCGCTGGCGCCTGGCGCCGCCAGTGCCCTCGCTGAGAAGGACAGCAAGTCCAAAGAGGACGCGGAGTCGAAGCTAGCGGCGCTCAGGGAGCGTCGCTCACAGCTCCTCGTAAGCAACACCGAGGAGTGGCCCGAGGTTAAGGAGATCAATCAGCAAATCGCGACGCTCGAAAAGCAGGTTAGCGAGACGAAGATGCGCGCGACCACGGTCGTGACCACCAACCTCGAGACGCGCTACCGTCAGGCATTGAGCCGCGAGCAGGCGGTCCGCGCCGACTTCAACCGCCAGCGCGGCGAGACCGTGACGCAGAACGAGTCGGCCATCAACTACCGCATCATCCAGCAGGAGATCGCAACCAACAAACAGCTCTTGGACGGACTGCTCCAGCGTTCGAAGGAGAACGACGTGGTGCTCGCCGGCACTCCCAACAACATTTTCGTCGCCGACTACGCCATCGTGCCCGACTACCCCGTTGGCCCGCAGCGCCTGCGCGGCGTCATGATGGCGCTCTTTCTCTCGTTCGCCGGGGGCGTAGGCCTCGCGATCTTCCTCGAGTACATGAACGACTCTGTCCGCTCGACCGAGGACGTCGACCGCTGGTTGCGCCTACCTTCAATGGGTGTTATCCCCGCAGTCGGCAGCTTCACTAAGAAGCGCCTTTTTCCGTCGACCGCGCTTGCTCGCCGCAATGGCAACGGGCAAGAATCGCCCGAGCTGCTCATCAACGCCGAGACCCGCTCCGCCCTTGCCGAAGCCTACCGGCACCTTAGAACCTCGGTGTTGCTCTCTACGCCCGGCCGCGCGCCCAAGACGCTCCTCGTTACGTCGAGTGTCCCCTCTGAGGGGAAGACGACGACCGCCGTCAACACCGCGCTTTCGCTCGCCCAGACTGGTGCCAGCGTCCTCATCATCGATGCCGACATGCGCCGTCCGCGCCTCCACTCGATTTTCGAGTTGAGCAACGGGCGTGGCTTGAGCACGATCCTCTCGAACGACATGAGCGAGGCTGAGGTGCTCTCGATGATCCACCAGCAGGAGGGGACGGGCTTAAACATCCTGACCTCGGGTGCCATCCCGCCGAACCCGGCCGAGCTGATCGGCTCCGAGCAGATGCGCGCGCTCATTAGAACGCTCGAGGGCACCTTCACCCACATCGTGATTGACACCCCTCCCGTCGGCTCCTTCACCGACGGCGTGCTCGCCTCGACGCTCGTCGACGGCGTGCTCCTCGTCGTCCACAGCGGGAAGACCTCCCGCGGCGTCGCCCGTCGCACCAAGCAGCTCCTTCAGGACGTTGGCGCCAAGATCTTCGGCGTTATCCTGAATAACGTTAACCTCCGCGAGCACGACTACTACTACTACCGCAGCTACTACTCGCAGTCCTACTACAACAATGACGCCGGCGCCGCAGAAGAGGTGGCCTGAGCTAGCAAAGAAAGAATAGAGGCCGCGACCAGAATCCTTTCGCTCAGAAAGGTTGCATCATCATGATCGACATACGCAGCCACATTCTGGATGGAACGCCCTGCGGCCCCGACTCATTCGCCGAATCGCTGGAGATGTGCCGCCTAGCCATTGCCGACGGCGTGAAGACGATCGTCGCCACCCCGCGCTGGGAGGCAGGCTGCGCTGAGCCGCCGCTCCCCTTCGACGAATGCCTGTGCAAGCTCAAGCGCCTAGCGGCGGAGACGCACGGAGCGCTCTCCTTAAAACTCGGCTTCGCCCTACAGTTCAGTCCCGAGCTCCCTGGTCTGGTCGAGCGTCATGGCTCAATACTTACGCTCGCAGGCAAGCGACACCTACTTGTCTCTCTGCCTTCGGTAGAACTCCCGACAGAGGTTGAAGGGGTGTGGAAATCCCTCGCGCGCGGCGGCGTCTCTGTCGTCCTATCTCATCCGGAATGTAATACCGTGCTCAGACGGGATCCCATCCGGCTCACGCGCTGGGTTTCGGGAGGAATGACACTCCAAGTAGATGCCGCCAGCGTGCTTGGCACGCACGGGCGCGAGGTGCAGCGCTTTGCCCTCGAATGCATACGGAAGTTTGAGGGTCACGCCGTCGTCGCCTCGAATGCGCGCCGGAGTTATCACCAGAGACATTCCCTTAGTAGCACTCACAAAGAGTTGTCCGGCAGGATGGGCACGCGCCAGGCGAGAAGCTTTACGAGAGAGATGCCCGCCGCCCTAATCGGGGACAGCGTCCGTTATAGTAGCGTGCGAAGTTCTTCGACCCGCGGCCTAGCCTCCAGGCTGCGCTCCTTCAGCCCGGTCAAGGCGTTGACTGGAGAGTCCTAAAACAGATGGAAAGTAATCTCGCTCTTGAAGCGAATCAGGTGGAACAACCCGAGTCGCTCCCGATTCTAAAGATCCGCCCGTCGAAGGGTTGGGCGTCGCTCGGGCTGCACGAGCTGTGGGAGTATCGTGAGTTGCTCTACTTCCTCACCTGGCGCGACATCAAGGTGCGCTACAAGCAGACTGCACTTGGGGCGACATGGGCAGTCATCCAACCGTTCTTCATGATGGTAGTCTTTAGCCTATTCTTCGGGAAGTTGGGCGGAATGCCGTCCGATGGAATCCCGTACCCGATTTTCGCCTTCTGTGCCCTACTCCCGTGGCAGCTTTTCGCGCATGCGCTCTTGGAGTCAAGCAACAGCCTCGTCTCCAATGAACGACTGATTACGAAGGTCTACTTCCCACGCCTTATCGTGCCGATGTCCGCTGTACTTAGCGGGATCGTTGATTTCGCTATAGCATTCATAATCCTGCTCGGCATGATGGCTTACTATAGCATCACGCCGACACTGATGATCATCACTCTGCCCCTTTTCCTGGTGCTTGCCGTGATGACTGCGCTTGGAGTCGGCCTGTGGCTTTCAGCCCTCAACGTTCAGTATCGAGACGTTCGTTATACCATCAGTTTCCTGACGCAGTTTTGGCTCTTTGCTACACCGGTGGCATATCCGTCTAGCATCGTCCCCGAGCGCTGGCGCTGGCTTTACGGGTTGAACCCGATGGCTGGTGTGGTCGAGGGGTTTCGCTGGGCTTTGCTCGACAAGACGGAAGGACCTGGCGCGCTACTAGTAGTCTCTGTCGTCGTTGTCTTCCTGATATTAGTCGGTGGCCTCTACTATTTCCGCAGGATGGAGCAGACCTTCGCCGACGTAGTTTGATAATTTAGATCCTTCCGAAGAGATTAATCTTACCCTGTCAAGAATCATGAGCAATGTTGCTATCCGCTGCGATGGCGTAAGCAAGCAGTACAGAATAGGTGAGCGCGAGAGCTATAGAGCTATCCGTGACGTTATCACTGACACGATGTACGCGCCCTTCCGCCGCTTGCGTTCGACCATTAAGGGGTTACCCAAGGTTCCCAGAGAGAGTCAGAGTTCTTTCTGGGCGCTCGATGATGTGTCGTTTGAAGTCAAGCAAGGCGAAGTGATTGGTATCATCGGCCACAATGGGGCTGGGAAAAGCACTCTCCTGAAAGTTCTCTCACGAATTACAAGCCCTACGAAAGGCGAAGTGGATATCCGAGGGCGGGTCGGCTCTTTGCTCGAAGTGGGGACGGGATTTCATCCTGAGCTGACCGGGCGAGAGAACGTTTTTCTTAACGGCTCTATCCTCGGCATGCGGCGGGCCGAAGTGGAAAGAAAATTCGACGAAATAGTTGCTTTCGCTGAAATTGAAAAGTTCATTGATACTCCCGTCAAGAGGTACTCGACCGGGATGTACGTACGCCTAGCATTTGCGGTAGCTGTCCACTTAGAGCCGGAAGTGTTGATTGTTGATGAAGTCTTGGCTGTCGGCGACGCCGAATTCCAGAAAAAATGTTTTCGTAAGATGCAGGAAGTCGGCAAAGACAACCGAACGATCCTGCTTGTAAGCCATAACATGGCGGCGATAAGGAATATTTGCAGCCGGGGGTTGGTATTGGAGCGTGGGCGCGTAGTAGCTTCGGGCGATATAGACAATGTCGTTGACAGCTACCTTGCCAGAATTAACAACTCCCAAGCTGACGGCGAGACAGTGGAAACGGAAAGTTATGTCGTGGACAACGTTCGAGTGGGTTCAACAGGCGAGCAGGTCGTCAAAACTTTCAACCCCGTCGAAATCAACATCCGTATCACGGCGAAAACCGATATCGCCGAGCCGGACGTTTATATGGGTATTCTGACCCTGGACGGGCAGATACTGACCGCACTGGTGTGTCGTGACTTCTGTTCCATCCCAGCACTACTTAAAGGGAGTTCGGCGGAGGTGACTTTTAAAATTAACTCCCTCCCCTTGCTACCCGGTGAGTACCAAATAGAGATCCACCTCGTTGACTTGGTGAACTACAAGTTTGAATTTGTTCCCCGCACTTATCCCTTTGAAGTCGTAGAGACACCCATCTATGGGGGGCGCAAGCTTGACCGCTGGTTCGGGCACATCGGACTCGACGGCGGTGCCGGCGTGCAGATTCTGAATTCATAAGCGTTGGTCTCATCCCTTAGACGCAAGATGCGGTTGCTTTTCGTCATACCCGAATACCCTCCCCATTCCGGCGGGGGGATTGTCACCTTCTACCGCGCCCTCCTCCCGGAGTTGGTCAGGCAAGGGCATTACGTACGGGCTCTCGTCGGAAGCGGATTCACTTCGAAGTTGCCGAGCTATGAAGCTGACGGCGTGGAGGTGGATTTTTTAGACCATGAGGCCGTTTCCAGAAACCTGTCCAGATTTCAGAGCTTCCGCGCTCTGCCCGAGCTTCAGCGCCACTTATCCGCGGCATGGACAGCGCGGGAGCAGGCGGAAGCGGGCGAGGGCTATGATTTGGTGGAGACGAGCGACTGGGGACTTTTATTTGCTCCCTGGGTCACAGAGAAGGCAGGGCCGCCAGTCGTCGTGCAACTGCACGGTAGCGTTGGCCAGATTGACTTCAACGATCCGAGGCGGGGAGATGAACTATTCGGCTGTGTCACCCGAATGCTTGAGATGCAGGTGCTACCTCTCGCCGACGAGTTGCAAACGTACAGTACGATAAATGCCGGCGAGTGGGGGGCTATTACGAAGCGCGAGGTTACTTACATTCCGCCAGCTTGGAAATCCTCCTCTGTGGGTGATTATCACGACGAGAAGTCGAAGAACGGGTTGGTGGTCGGCCGCGTTCAATACTGGAAGGGTCCGATTGTTCTTTGTGAGGCGCTAAGGCTTCTCGGTACCTCTGCGCCGACCATAGACTGGGTCGGCCGCGACACCGATTACGTCGCGATTGGCTCCTCCATGTCCACGTACCTGTCGCAGACCTACCCGGATGTGTGGGGTGTCAAGGTACTCCCAATCGGACGCTGCGCGCCGGAGGAAGTTGCTAAGCGCCAGGCGCGGGCTGCCTTTTCTGTGGTGCCGTCTCTCTGGGACGTTTTCAACTTTACCTGCGTAGAGGAGATGGGCTGCGGTCAGGTCGTGGTTTGCTCGAAGGGGGCAGGTGCTTCCGAACTGATTAATGACGGCGAGGATGGATTCGTTTTCCCCTCCAATAATGCTGAGGAGTTGGCCCGGAAACTCAAGCAGCTCCTGTTAATGACTGAAAAGCAGCAGGAGGAGATGGGGCGCGCGGCACAGTCGGTAATTCTTTCTTTGTTAAACCCAATGACAGTGGCCGAGCAGCGAATCAAACGTTACGAGTCCTTGGTCGCGCGCGGGAGGTCCTCAAGTCAGGTACACCCTTGGATTTCTGAGTCGGTACGCCCGCACGGATCTCTAAACCAGACGCTGGCGTTCCTCGATAAACTGCCGCTGCGGGAGCTATCCGGTTACGCTTTGCGCCGCGGAGTCAAGCGAATCCTAAACTGAATCATGTCCCGTTCCACGCTCGCCATCTGTATCCCTGCGTACAACGCTGCCGAGTTCCTGCCCCGATTACTGGGGTCTGTGAACGCTCAGACCGTGAAGTTTGACGAGGTTTGGGTCTACGACGATTTCAGCACGGACCAGACGGCTAAAGTAGCTCAAGAACTTGGAGCGAGGGTGGTTCGTGGGGAGGTTAATCGCGGTTGCGCGACCGGACGGAACGCGCTCGCCGAGCAAGCCTCGTGCGACTGGCTCCATTTCCATGACGCCGACGACGCGCTACACCCGACCTTTGTTGAGCGGGCGCGCCTCTGGATGGAGCAGGGTGACGCGCCGGACATAGTCCTCTTCGGCTATGAAGAGCGAGATCACGAAACGGGAGTTAAATCTGACGAGAGAACGTACGACGACGCGGCACTGAGGCGAGACGCCGTGGAATACACGATCTCGAAGCAGGTCCAATCGATCTGCGGAATCTACCGTCGCGACCTATTCCTTAAGGCAGGGGGGTACGACCTCCACCCGGAAGTCTTGTACAACGAAGATGTGGCGATGCACTGCCGGATGGCGCGCGCCGGCTTGAAGTTCGCCGCCGACCACGCCGTCACGGTCATTAACTACCGCCGCTCCAATTCGATGTCATCGGCCAACCAGTACAAATGCTCGCGGGCGCAGTACCACGTCATGAGTAAAGCGGTGGCCGAACTGGGAGGACGCTACAATGATGAGATTGCTAAACGGCTGTGGCAGATTGCCGCGGCCTCGGCGTCCTACCTAGATTGGGAGAACGCCGACGCGTGCGTCTCTCTGGCTACTTCGCTGTCGGGTAGAGTCCCTGCCGGCTCAGGCCGCTTGTTCAGGTTACTGTGTGGCGTGAGCCCTCACGCCGCAATCCGAATTCGGGAGAAACTGATCAGGATGCTAAAGCCCACCCTTCGGACCAACCACACTGCAGCGCCGGAAATAGTTTAGACATGCACCCTCTTATCTCCATTCTCATACCTGTCTACAACGCAGAGAAATGGCTCTCGGAGACCTTACAGTCCGCGGTCGAGCAGACGTGGCCCAGAAAAGAGATCATTGTCGTGGACGATGGTTCCACAGACGGCAGCCTCACCGTTGCCCATCAATTCGAATCTTCCATCCTAAGAATCGTAGCTAACGAGCATGAAGGAAAGACGTTCACCGTTAATAGGGCGCTAAGGGAGTCGCAGGGCGATTACGTGCAGTACCTGGATGCAGACGACATATTGGCGCCGGATAAGCTGTCCATTCAAGTCGAGCGTCTTATGTCTGAACCAGCCAACACCATAGCTACGTGCTCCTGGTCTCGTTTCTACAACGACGATTTGCGAACCGCTGAGTTCTCACAGCAGGCAGATTTCAGGGACTACCTGTCGCCAATTGAGTGGTTAATACAGGAGTGGGGCGGGCGGGCCACGATGCCGCCGGTCGCTTGGCTTATTCCGCGGAAGGTAGTCGAACTAGCAGGACCGTGGAATGAGTCACTAAGTTTGAATGATGATACCGAATACTTCACGCGCATAGTCCTCAATAGTGGAAAGATTGCCTTTTGCGCTAATGCTCGAAGCTTTTATCGGTCTGGCAATGTGAGCCTTAGCGGAAGACGGACTAGGGTTGCTCTCGAATCGTTCTACACGGTTTGTGAGATGAGTACGCAACACATCCTTCGTTTCGAGGATTCGGAAAGAGTCCGACAGGCGTGCGCCAACCTGTGGCAGCACTTCATTCACTGGGTCTACCCCGAAGCGCCCGACCTGATCCGATCCGCCGAGGCGAAGGTCGACTCATTCGGCGGTGCGAGCTTGAAGCTAAGTGGGAGCCGGGGGTTCGAAGTGGCCAAAGGAGTAGTCGGTTGGAAGGCCGTGAGGCGGTTGCAAGGCCTGCGCCTGAAGCTAGGCCGCTAAACCGTTAGATTGTCGATAGCCTGCTACGGTAGTGTTAGGTGTATCCAAGTTGAGAGCCAAGGTTAAAAAGTTCCTCGCCCAGAGGATCGGTGCCCCCGATATCTTGAACTCCCTTCAACTCCTTTCGCGCAACGGGTTCAAGCCCAAACAGATTTTTGACGTCGGGGCTTATCAGGGCGATTTCGCGCGCCTTTGCTTTGACGTATGGCCGGAGGCGAAAGTCGTGGCCTTCGAGGTTCTCGACCATAAGGTAGAGCGACTCCGGAAGATGGCCGAATTCGGCAATTCGGTCGAGGTGGTCACGTGTCTGCTGGGGGCTCATGATCGTGACTCGGTCCCTTTCCATGAGATGGAGACGGCATCCTCGGTGTTGGAGGAGCACATCCAACAGAGCGCGCCCGTGAAAAGTCACCCAATGCGAACCGTAGACCGAGTTGTGAGAGACCGCGGGGCAAGCCCACCCGATTTTTTGAAGCTCGACGTTCAGGGGTACGAACTCGAGGTCCTGAAGGGCGCCGAAGAGTCTCTCAATAGTCTCCAGGTTATTCTCGCAGAGTTGAACTTCCTCGACATCCATAAAAATGTTCCCTTGGTCTCTGAGGTTATAGCGTGGCTGGACGAGCGTGGCTGGGTTGCCTACGACGTGTGCGGTCTAACCCGGCGGCCGCTCGACGGCGCTTTGTGGCAGGCAGATCTCATCTTCGTGCCCAAGGATAGCCCCCTGCGCACTAACAAGGCATGGGCCTGAAAGTGCCACGTAACACGAGGGAGAATCCTACGTGCAGGTGAGCTGGACAGATATAGGAGGGAGGTTTAAGACTCCGCGTCCTGAGATGGTCATGAACAAAGGCGGCAGGGTCGGCACTGTTGACGCAATGCGCGGGCTCGCCTCGCTCGCGGTGTGCTGGTTCCACCTGACCAACGGCAACCCTAATTTTCTATCTGACGGCCTGCTTAAGGCCTCAGGCGCTCATGGCTGGCTGGGGGTGGAGGCGTTCTTTGTTATATCAGGGTTTGTTATCCCTTACTCGCTTTATAGGACTGGTTATCGGTTGAATGATTACCCGCGGTTCCTCTACAAGCGGATCGTGCGGCTCGACCCGCCATACCTGTTATCGATTGCCCTCATCCTGCTTGTTGGCTATCTCGCAACCCTGGCTCCGGGTTTCAATGGCGTGCCGTTCCAGCCTTCGGCGAAGCAGATTCTTCTTCACCTGGGCTACCTCAACGTGT
>DASWNR010000337.1:0-3847 GCA_036399155.1 Pyrinomonadaceae bacterium | reverse complement strand
AATCTTGGCGACGACGTAGTCGATGGTCGGCTCGAAGCTGGCGGGCGTCTTCTTCGTGATGTCGTTCGCGATCTCGTCAAGCGTGTAGCCGACGGCGAGCTTGGCCGCGATCTTGGCGATGGGGAAGCCCGTCGCCTTCGACGCCAGGGCGGACGAGCGCGAGACGCGCGGGTTCATCTCGATGACGCGCACCTCGCCGTTCTCCGGGCTAACGGCGAACTGTATGTTCGAGCCGCCGGTCTCGACGCCCACCTTGCGTATGACTTGAATCGCCATGTCGCGCAGGCGCTGGTATTCAAAGTCGGTCAGGGTCTGCGCCGGCGCGACCGTGATGGAGTCGCCGGTGTGGACGCCCATCGGGTCGAAGTTCTCGATGGAGCAGATGATGACGACGTTGTCATTGATGTCGCGCATCACCTCCAGCTCGAACTCCTTCCAGCCGAGTATCGACTCTTCGATGAGCACCTGGCTGACGGGCGAGGCCGCGAGCCCGCCGCGCACTATCTCCTCGAACTCCTCGGGGTTGTAGGCCGTGCCGCCGCCCGTCCCGCCGAGCGTGAACGACGGGCGGATGATGGCGGGGTAGCCGGTCTCCTCGACCATTCTTTCCGCCTCGGCCCACGAGTGCGCGAAGCCGCCGCGCGGCATCGGCAGGCCCTCCTCCTCCATCGCTCGCTTGAACAGCTCGCGGTCTTCGGCGACGTTGATGGCCTCGCGCTTGGCGCCGATCATCTCGACGCCGCACTCCTTGAGTACGCCCGCGTCGTCGAGCGCCATCGCGAGGTTGAGCGCGGTCTGCCCGCCGACGGTGGGGAGCAGCGCGTCGGGGCGCTCGCGCCGGATGATGGCCGAGACCGACTCGACCGTGAGCGGCTCGACGTAGGTGCGGTCGGCCGTCTCGGGGTCGGTCATGATGGTCGCCGGGTTCGAGTTGACGAGCACGACCTCGAAGCCCTCGGCGCGCAGGGCCTTGCACGCCTGCGTGCCCGAGTAGTCGAACTCGCACGCCTGCCCGATGACGATGGGCCCCGAGCCGATGATTAAAATCTTGCTGATGTCTGTGCGTCTGGGCATCTCTGCTGTGGGCTGCCGGACTCCGGCGAGAGTTCCTTCCTGCGCGTGTGGATTCGTGGCATTATACACGCCCGCCGACACGCCACGAACCCGCCGGACGAGCGCCGCCGCGCACGCCGAAACGATTGAAAACCGCGAGCAGTCGGCGTACCTTAAGAGCGCCGTGGAAAGGGACACCAACATGGCCGCGAACCCCGAGCGACGCTACACGCTGGAAGAGTATCTGGAGCTGGACAGGACTTCGGAGGAGCGTCTTGAGTTCTGGGGCGGCGAAGTCTTCTGCATGAGCGGCGGCAGCGAGGCGCACGTGGAGATAGAATCGAACTTAGTCGCCTTCCTGAAACCGCAACTCAGAGGGCGCGGCTGCCGCGCCTTCATAGGGAACATCCGAATCAAGGTGCCTAGCGCGCCGCCGTATCGCTACGCGGATTTCTCCGCGCTCTGTGGCAAGGCCGTGTTTGAGGAGATAGGTGGCGTAGACGCTCTGATAAACCCGCAACTCATCGTCGAAGTCCTCTCGCCCTCGACGGAAGCCTACGACCGGGGCGACAAGTTCACGCACTACCAATCGATCCCAACCCTTCTCGAATACCTGCTGGTTGCCCAGCACCGCCCGCACGTCACGCGGCTCCTCCGACAAGACGACGGCACTTGGAATCACAGTCAGTTTAACGACCTGGACTCGACAGTCCTCCTGGATTCGCTCGGCCTGGACTTACCTTTAACCGAGATTTACAGGGACGTTAGCTTCGACCCGCCGGCGACCGTCTGAACCGCCGTCCGAATCGACCCGACCCTGAAAGAGTCCTTCGAGAAGTACCCGCAAGAGATGAAGCGCCGGAAGTGAGCCCGGCGCGCGCGCAACGCGACGCGGGCACAGTCTGAAAGCGAAAGGCCGCGCACGTCCGCGCGGCCTTTCGCTTTCGTCGAGTTATGGCGAATGGTCTTCATGGTTCCGCTTGACTCAATACCGCGTCCCGCCAGCGGCGCACGCTCATCACGTCGAAGCGCTCGCCCTGGAAGACTATCTGCCTGACCGCTTTCCCCCCGTTCTCGCTGGCGCGCTTCAACCAGTCGCGCACCTCCATCCAGCGCACCTCGCCCTCGGAGTTTCTGACCACGAGCAGCACGGGGAAAGCCTGCTCCATCCAGTAGCGCGCGTGGCGCTCGTCTTTGACGGCGAAGATTTCCGCGCCGTCGCGCTTACGCCTCCTGAGGTAAGAGTCGCCGGACTTCAGTTGTAAATAGAGCTTGCGCCCGGTGGCCTCGCCCGCGTCCGTTTTGAACTCGATCTCCATGTCGATGCCGTTGTCGCTCACGGTCAGCTCGCGGGAGATTTGTCCGGCGAGCGAGACGGTGGAGATGACCTCGCCGACCAGCGTGCGCTCCTTGTCCGCGTTGTCGAGGACGATCTGCGACTGCTCGTCCAGCTCAAGCACGCGCTGGTGAACCTCCGGCGCGGCGAAGCGTTCTTCCAGGTCGTCCCACAGCGGCACGCGCCGCTCGCAGTTCACGCAGAGTATGTTCGACTGCTTCCCCCTGTCCGCCAGCCGCTTCATCGCCGTCTCGCGGTCGCGCACCGGAGTCCCGCAATGCGGGCAGACGTAGTGCCGCAGCCGCACCACCTCGTTCCCCTTCTTCAAAAGGTGCTCGTGGACGTAGCGGCTGAAGATCATCTTCTCGGCCACGGGCATGTCTGGGTCGAAGTAGACTTCCAGCTCGCCCGCGCCCTCGCCGCGCCGCGTGAGCTTGACGCCGAGCCGCCGCCCCTGAGAGAGCGACTTGAAGTCCGCCGCGTAGCGCCAAAGCTCGTCGGCCTCGAAGGACTCTGTGTGGTGAAGGCGCACGACGAGCGTGGCGTAGATGTCGTCGAGGAAGCCGTTGAAGCGGTAGCTGACGAGCACCGCCGGGTGCCCCGTCAACTCCGGCCGCTCGCGCCGGTAGTAGCTGGGGAAGATGAGCAGCGGCCCCTCGTCCGTGTTCTCGCGCAGGCAGAGGCCGCGCTTGACGAGCGTCTGGTGCATGGCGAGCAGGACGAAACGCTCCTCGTCCGCTTCGAGCCGCGCGATAGAAGATTGGTACGTCAGCTCGCCGTTCAGCACGCGCTCTTCGGGCAGACAGCCGCGCTCGTACCTGTCCTCGCGTATGGTCTGAATCACCGCCTGCGCGTAGGCGTTAATGCGCTCGGGCTGTAGCAGAACCCAACTGCCGAACTTCAACTCCCAGACGACGCCGGGGCCGGCCAGCAGGCCGATGACGGCCTTCAACTCCTCGTCTGTGAAGCGCGTGGACTCGCCCGACAGGCGCAGTTGCAGCGTCTCGCGCAACTCGTTGAAGCGCATCAGCACGCGCCCCTCGTCCTTGAGGCGGACGATCTCCTCCTTGAGCAGCTTGAAGACGAGCGGCGACGAGCGCCAAGGGATGTTCTCCCACCGGATGCCTTTGAGGATGGCTTCTTTGAGTTCCTCGCACCGGACGTTCTTCTTCGCGCTGGTTTCGAGAAACTGCGTGTAGCCGCGCTCCCGCGCGAACTCCTCCACCTTGCCCCGGCTGACGCGCAACCCCCCCGCGTCCACGCGCCCCGCCACCAGAAGCTTCGTAAACTCCTTACTCGACGCGCGCGTCAAATCCCTGTCCCACTGCCCCAGCGTCTCGAACAAATCTTCCTTCTGCCCGTCGAACACGAGCACCGCCAGCGCCGTCTCGTCCATGTACAACTGATGAATCAAACGCTGGTCGGCCTGCCCCCCGAAATCCCACAACCAAATCTCCC
>DASWNR010000336.1:0-30242 GCA_036399155.1 Pyrinomonadaceae bacterium | reverse complement strand
CGGCGGTCTGGACGGCGCGCAGCAGGTCGCTCGAATAGACGGCCGTCACGCGCTCGTTAACAAGGGCCCGCGCCGTCGCCTCCGCCTGCCTGTGCCCCAGCTCGCTCAGCGGCGTCGGCGAGTGGCCGCCGACGCGCCGCTCGGCGTTGCCCTGCGACTGTCCGTGCCTTATCAGGAGAACGCGCGTTGACTCTGCCATGAATGTTCCGCGGGAAAGGGTAAGGGGTGAAGGGGGAGGGGAGGCCGGAAGCCGTCTCCTTTACCCTTCACCCCTTACCCTTTCCCCAAAGTTCTTCAGGCCGCGACCGTGTCGGCCTTGAGCTTCTCGGCCTGGTAGTGGGCGACGAGGGCGTTGATGAACTCGTCGAGCGCGCCCTCCATGACGAGGTCGAGCTGGTGGATGGTGAGCTGGATGCGGTGGTCGCTGACGCGGTTCTCCTTGAAGTTGTAGGTGCGTATCTTCTCGGAGCGGTCGCCGCTGCCGACCATCGAGCGGCGCTCGCTGGCCTGCGCCTCGTGCTGCTTCTGCTCCTCCAACTCCTGCAGACGCGCGCGCAAAACCCGCATCGCCTTCTCGCGGTTCTTTATCTGCGACTTCTCGTCCTGCATCGAGACGACGACGCCGGTCGGCGTGTGCGTGATGCGCACCGCCGAGTAGGTGGTGTTGACCGACTGGCCGCCGGGCCCTGAAGAGCAGAAGGTGTCGATGCGCAGGTCGTTCTGGTTGATTTTAACGTCGACCTCTTCGGCCTCGGGGAGCACGGCGACGGTGATGGCCGAGGTGTGTATGCGCCCGCTCGTCTCGGTCTGCGGCACGCGCTGGACGCGGTGGACGCCCGACTCGTGCTTGAGCTTGGAGTAGACCTTGTCGCCCTCGATCATGACGATGGCCTCCTTCAAGCCGCCGATGCCCGACTCCGACTGGTCGAGAACCTCCATCTTCCAGCCCTGCCGCTCCGCGTAGCGGCCGTACATCCGCAGCATCTCGGCGGCGAAGAGCGTCGCCTCGTCGCCGCCGGTGCCGGCGCGGATTTCGAGGATGACGTTCTTCTCGTCGTTCGGGTCGCGCGGGAGGAGCAGCACGCGCAGGTCTTCCTCGACGCGCCCGAGGCGCTCCTCCAGCGTCGTCATCTCGGCGCGCGCCATCTCCCGCATCTCCTCGTCGTCCGAGAGGTCGAGCAGCTCCTTCGCGCCCGACAGCTCGTCCTTGAGCTGCTTCCACTCGCGGTACTTCTTCACCACCTCGCCAAGGGAGCGGTGCTGCTTGTTCAGCTTCGCGTAGTTGGCCGGGTCGGAGTAGACCTCGGGCGAGGACAGCTCTGCGGTCAGCGTCTCGTAGCGGGCTTCGATCTGTTCGAGTTTGTCTAGCATGGCTTTACTTTACGAGAGCGGGGCCGGCGCGGCCCCGGCCGGCTGCGGCTCAAGCCTCAGGGATTCCTTGAGCGCGACGATGGCGACTTCGAGCTGCCCGTCGTCGGGCTCCTTGGTCGTGATGTTCTGGAGCCAGACGCCGGGGAGCGTGATGAGCTTGAAGACGGCGCCGCCCTCCTTCTTCGCCGAGAGCCGGATGATCTCGTAGCTCAGGCCGGCGACGATGGGGATGAACGCGACGCGCACCGCGATGTTGTAGGCGAACGAGCTGAAGGCGACCACCGAGAAGAGCACGATGGAGACGAGCATCACGACCATCAAAAAGCTCGTCCCGCAGCGCGGGTGCTGGCGCGGCTGGACGCGCGCGTTCTCGACCGAGAGCGGGAGCCCGGACTCCCAGTTGAAGACCGTCTTGTGCTCCGCGCCGTGGTACTCGAAGACGCGCCGGATGTCCTTCGACAGCGAGAAGCTCGAAATCATCAGGATGAAGATTCCCATCCTGATGACGCCGTCAATCAGGTTGAACGAGACGTTCGGCTTCACCGGCTTCAGATAGCCGCGCACGCTGTCGTAGCCGCGCTCATACCAGGGCGCGTCGGCCGCCTGAGCGGCGGCGGGCGCCGTCTGCGCGGCGGCCGTCTGCGTCTGCCGCGTCGCGGCGTCCGCCGCGCCGGCGTCGGCCCAGCCCATGCCGATGAAAAGCGCGTTGGTCAGAACGAGCGGCGCGACGACGAATAACAGGACGTTAAAGACGAGCGCGAAGGCTATCGAGCCGAAGGCGGCGGCCGAGCCGCGCTTCAACTCGTCCTCGGGTCGCTTTCTGGTCGGGACGGGGAAGAGGCCGGGGACGCCGCCGGTGATGCCCGCGAAGTCGCCCTCGCCCTCGACGACGGCCGGGGTGAGTGCGACCTGCGTCTCCTTCGCCTCCTGCTCCTCCGCCTCGAAGGCTTCGGCGGCCGAGTAGTTGAGCGCCTTGATGCCGAGCGCCATCGACTGCACGAGCACGGCCGCGCCGCGCAGCACCGGGAGCTTCAAAGCCGGGTACTTGTCGCTCCACTTCGGCAGGCGCGCGCCCGTGTGCGTGATGGTGCCGTCGGGGCGGCGCACCGCGACGGCGTAGGCCGAAGGCGTGCGCATCATCACGCCCTCGATGACGGCCTGGCCGCCGACGATCAGGTCTTTTTCGCTGGCGCTCACTGTAAATCCTTTCGGGGGAGTCAAAGGGGTAAAGAGAAACGCCGACCTGCGTTGGCGGCTGCGGCTGTCGTCGCCCCCGCTGGCGGGGAGAAAGACTTCGAGCCGCGGGCGCGCGTCGGTCGGCGTCCGGGTTCTGGGTAGCTAATACTGGCGGCGTCGGATCGGTGTCATACGCGCGGCCGGTTCGGGAAGACTCAGGCGTTCGCGCCCTCGGTCGCGGCCGGCGCCTCGGGGGTCTTCTTGCCGTAGCGCTTGTTGAAGCGGTCGACGCGGCCGGCCGTGTCAATCAGCTTCTGCTTGCCCGTGAAGAACGGGTGGCACTCCGAGCAGATTTCGATGTGCAGGTCGTCCTTCTTCGTCGAGCGCGTCTTGAACTCGTTGCCGCAGGCGCAGTGGACGTTAATCTCGTGGTAGTCGGGGTGAATTCCTTGCTTCATTTCAACATCCTCTCTGATAGTGAGCGCCGGGCGCCCTCGGGCAAAGTCTCATCTTACCGGCGGGCGTCGCGCATCGTCAAGCTGTGCAAGGACTTGGATGCGCGAGGGTTGCCCCCGATTGCCCGCGCCCCGGGGGGGCGCCGGGCGCGGGATTTGATTTGTTGACACGCGTACAAACCGCGTGTTAAAAACGGCGCTGAACACACCTTTGAAGCTTTTCCGTAAGAGTACCTTGAAAGTTATACAAGCCGCATTCATCAGCGTGTGAGGACACGGGCAGTCCCCTCCGGGCCGAACGTCCTCACACGGGAAGTCGAACCTTAGGACGCGATGACGGACGAACCCAAAAACCCTCCCGAATCAAGCCCGCCCTCACCGTCTGAAAGCGACGAATCGCGCCGCGCGCAAGACAGTCCCCCGACGACGAACGCCGACAAGGCGGCCGGCTCGCCCCGAGCCGCCGCGGAAGACGCGGGCACGCTCCCGCCGCCGCCGGACGCCGACGCGCCGCGCCCGACCCCAGAGAGCCAAGCCGCGCTGACCGGCAAAGCGCCTTCGGGCAGCTCGACTGCGGGGACGACCGTCCCCGCCTCCTCCGGCGAATCGGCACAGACGACGCCCCCCGCGCCCAGGCCCAAACCCGCAGCCCCGCCCGCGAACGAGACTCCCGAAGAGAAGAAGGCGCGACTCGAACGCACCATCGCCGAGGCGAAGGCCAAAAAGGAGGCCGCGGCAGCCGCGGCCGCGCAGGCCGAAGGCGGTGCCGCGCCGGCGGCCGGGGCGGGGGAGTCGCAGCCGCCCGGCGGCAAGTCGCCCGAAATCGGCGACCCCTTGAAGAGCCCTTCGCAGGCCGACCTCGAACGCGCCGCCAAGATTGCCGAGGCCAAGGCGCGCGCCGCCGCCTTGAAGGAGGCCGCGGGGGCGAAGCCGCCCGCGGTCGCGGCCGGGGCAGAGAAGCCCGCGCCGGCGTCCCCCGGTGCCGCGAAACCCGCCGCGCCGTCCGCCGCAGGGGCCGGCGTCCCCAAACCGCCGGTCAAGAAGAAGGACGAGGGGCCGAAGCCCGTCGAGTCGCCCGACCACCCGCTCTTCAAACGCCTGCGCGGGCGCTTCGGCGAGTCAATCGAGGCCGCGTTCACCTTTCTCGGCCAACTCTCCGTCCACGTCAGCGCGGACTCAATCGTCGAGGTCTGCAAGGCGCTGCGCGACGACGCCGAGACGCCCTTCGACTACCTGTCAGACCTCACCTGCGTCCACTGGCCCGAGCGCGACGAGTCGCCTTACGAGGTCGTCTACAACCTCTTCTCAATCTCGAAGAACGGGCGCGTGCGCGTGAAGGCTTTCGCGGGCGAGGGGGGGATCGAGAGCGTCACCCCGGTCTGGCCGTCGGCCAACTGGATGGAGCGCGAGGTGTTCGACCTCTTCGGCGTGACTTTCAAAAATCACCCCGACCTGCGCCGCCTGCTGCTGCCGAAGGACTGGGACGGGCACCCCCTGCGGAAGGACTACCCGCTGGAGTTCATGGAGAACCGCTGGACGGCGCTGCACCTGCCGGAATTCTCGGAGGTGCAGCAGGAGCAGCTACAGCAGCGCCGCGCCTACGGCCTCGAAATCCTACAGACGCCCGACGAGCGGCGCTTCCGCGAAATCTTCCGCGACGGGCGCGACCCGCTGCCGAAGGAGCACAAGTAAAGAGATGCACCCGAAAGACCTCGCCGCCAAGTACGACGTGAAGGTCTTCGACAGCCCCTCGGCCGCCGAGGCCGCCGGCTTCCGACTCGGACAGCGCATGAGCCCGCGCAACCTCTGGAACCGCGACTCCGCGGCCTCCGCCATCCTCTTTGACCTTCTGAGAAAGAAGAAGAGCGGCGAAGTCTCGGAGGTCGCACTCGTCCTCGAAACGGCCAGCGTCGCCGGCGCGTTCAAGGAAGCGGACGGTAGCCAGTAGTCGGCAGGCGGTAGGGCCCCGCCCTACGGCCGCCGACGCCCATAACCGCACGGCTCGGCCGACGAAGGTTTTTTCTGCCGGCTACTGATTGCCGGCTACCGACCACTCAAAGCCATGCACCAAGTAGAAGTCGCGACAACGCAGGATACCTTACTCGACAACCCCGAGATGGTATTGAACATGGGGCCGCAGCACCCTTCGACGCACGGCGTGCTGCGCGTCGTCCTGCGCCTCGACGGCGAGACCGTCATCGACCTCGACTGCGACATCGGCTTCCTGCACCGCGGGATGGAGAAGATCGCGGAGAACCGCCTCTACCCGATGATCGCGCCCTACTGGGACAGGCTCGACTACATCGCCGCCGTCTCCAACGGCCTCGTCTGGGTCGAGACCGTCGAGCAGATGATGGGGCTCGAAGTCCCGCCCCGCGCGCACTACCTCCGCACGATTCTGACCGAGCTGAACCGCATCTCGTCGCACCTGCTCTGGCTCGCCACGCACGCGCTCGACATCGGCGCCTTCACGGTCCTCCTGCACGCGCTCCGCGAGCGCGAAGAGATTCTGAAGATTTTCGAGCAGCAGTTCGGCGCGCGCCTGACCTGCCACGCGTGGCGCATCGGCGGGATGCCGAACGACGCCTACGAGGGTTTTACGGAGGACGTGCAGCAGTTCGTGGACAACTTCCCGAAGCGGCTCGACGAGTACGAGACGCTGCTCTCGGAGAACCGCATCTGGCTCGGGCGCACCGTCGGCATCGGCGTCATCTCGGCCGCGGACGCCATCGCCATCGGGCTCTCGGGGCCGGCGCTGCGGGGCTCGGGCGTCGCGTGGGACATACGCAAAAGCCGCCCCTACGCGGCCTACGCCGACCTCGACTTCGACATCCCGGTCGGCGAGAACGGCGACACGTACGACCGCTACCTCGTCCGGCTCGAAGAGATGCGCCAGTCGCGCCGCATCGTCGGGCAGGCTTTGAAGCAACTGCCCGGCGGCCCCGTCAACGCCAAGATTCCGAAGGTCGTCAAGCCGCCCGCCGGCGACTACTACCACTCGATTGAGGGGCCGAAGGGCGAGATAGGCTGCTACCTCGTGAGCGACGGCACGAGCCGCCCGTACCGCGTCCGCGTCCGCCCGCCGTGCCTCATCAACTTGCAGGCGCTCAGGCAGATGTGCGTCGGCCACCTCGTCGCCGACGTGGTCGCCATCATCGGCACGCTCGACATCGTGCTCGGGGAAATCGACAGGTAGCTGTTGGCTTTTAGCTTTTAGCTCTTAGCCGGGCATGGCTCGGACAAGCTAAAAGCCAACAGCCGACGGCTAACGGCTAACAGATGAACGTCATCCGACTCCCGGTGCAGAAGATGACGCGCGAGGCTTTCGCGCCGTACGGGATTGTGCTCGACCGGCGCGGGTCGATTGACGTCGACATCGGGATGGGCGTGCCGAGCATCACGGGGGCGACGGCCGACCCGCGCCCCTTCCAGTTCGAGTTCATGGCGCGCCACCGCCACACGATGCAGGTCTTCTCGCCGCTCGCCGGCTCGGAGGCCGTCATCTGCGTCGCGCCGCCCAACGGGCTCGACGCGCCCGACGTGGACAAGGTCGTCGCCTTCCGCGTCGAGGGCCGGCTCCCCTACGCGTACTTCCGCGGCACCTGGCACACGCCGCCCTTCGCGCTCGGCGACTGGTACTCCTACCTCGTCGTCGACCGCAAGGGCACGCTCGACGAGGACTGGGAGCTGGTAGACCTGAAGACGACGCGCGGCTGCACTTTCGAGATTGACTTGTGAGCTGAGGGCTGACCGCCGAACGCTTATGTTGTTCGCACTCTTCGCACCCCCGAGCTTCCTCGACGGCCTCCTGCTGAGATTCTTCAGCGGGGAGACGGTGAACTACGTCGTCTGGCCGTTCATACAGATCGGCGCGGTCATCACGCTCGTCGCCGTCTGGGCGCTCTACGCCAGCTACCTTGAGCGTAAAATCTCCGCCTTCATGCAGGCGCGTCTGGGGCCGATGCGCGTCGGCAAGTGGGGGCTGTTGCAGCCCATCGCCGACGCCGTCAAGCTGCTGACCAAGGAAGACCTGGTGCCGGAGAAGGCCGACCCGTACATCTTCCGCTACGCGCCCTACATCGCGGTCGCGGCGACCTTCATCACGTTCTCGGTCGTCCCGTTCGCGCCGGACTGGGGCGTCATCACCGACGTGAACATCGGCCTGCTCCTCGTCCTCGCCGTCTCCTCGGTCGGGGTGCTGGCGCTCATCCTCGCCGGGTGGTCGTCGAACTCGAAGTACGCGCTCCTCGGCGGCCTGCGCTCGTCGGCGCAGATGGTCTCGTACGAGGTCTCGATGGGGCTCTCGCTCGTCGGGGCGCTGATGTTCGCGCGCACGCTTAGCCTGTCCGGCATCACGACGGCGCAGGCCGCAGACTCGTTCTGGTTCATCCTCTACCAGCCGCTCGCCTTCGTCGTCTTCCTCATCAGCGGCATCGCCGAGAACAACCGCGCGCCCTTCGACCTGCCCGAGGCGGAGTCGGAACTCGTCGCCGGCTTCCACACGGAGTACTCGGGGATGCGCTGGTCGCTCTTCTTCATGGCCGAGTACGCGGCGATGGTGGTGGTGGTGGCCGTGGCGACGACCGTCTTCCTCGGCGGCTGGTACTTCCCCGGCGTGCTCAGGCTCGCGGGCGGCTACAACAACCTCTACGTCTTCCTGAGCCTCGTCGTCTTCCTCGTCAAGATGGCGGTGCTGCTCTACCTCTACTTCTGGCTGCGCTGGACGTTCCCGCGCTACCGCTACGACCAGTTGATGGATTTGGGCTGGAAGTGGATGATCCCGGCCACGCTCCTGAACATCGTCTGGACGGCGCTGACCGTCTTCGCCTTGCAGGCGCTCGACGGCCGGCTCGACACGGTCGAGTCGCTCGACCGCGGCGTCAACCTGACGGCGGCGGGCAAGCTGGTCGCGGTCGGCTTCGGCGCGGCGGGCCTGCTCATCGCGGCGCTCATCCTCTCATACCTCAACCGCCACTCGCGCGACTTCAACCTCAAGACGCAGCGGCGGGAGATCAGACTCGTGGACGTGCCGAAGGGCGCGCCCGCCGTGGCGGCCGCCGCGCCCGCCGTGACCGCCGCGGCGGCGGAGAACGCGTGAATCACCGAGGGGTTTCCGGAGAGTTAGTATGCCTTTAGTGAAAGTTCCGCGCCCGACTCTGGGCGAGAGGCTGAGCCGCTTCTTCCTGGCGGACATGCTCAAGGGGATGTGGCTGACGCTGAAGTACAACGTCGGCGCGCTGACGGACAAGAACTCCGTCAGCGGCTTCGGCATTTACACCGAGCAGTACCCTTCGGTTCGCCCGCAGGTCGCGCCGCGCTTCCACGGCGCGCCGCGGCTGAACATGGACCCGGAGACGCACGAGTCTTTGTGCATCGCCTGCAACCTCTGCGCGCTGGCGTGCCCCGAGGACTGCATCGACGTGATCGCGATGGACATCGAGATGACGGTCGGCGGCAAGCCGCGCAAGAAGAAGGTGCTCGACGAGTTCATCTTCGACACCTCGCGCTGCATGTTCTGCGCGCTCTGCCAGGAGGCCTGCCCGACGGCCTGCCTTGAGCTGACGCAGGAGTTCGAGCTGGCCACCTACTCGCGCGCCGGCTTCGTCTGGAACCGCGAGATGCTCGAACAGGGTCGCGAGTCGCGGAAGTTTGAAGCTTAGGAGGGAAGTGCTGAGTGCCGGGGACTGAGGACTGAGTAAAAGGCCGGCGGTTGTTCACTCAGTCCTCAGTCCTCGGCACCCGGCACTCAAATTATGGTCTTGCACGGCTGGGAAAGCGTCTTCTTCTGGGTCTTCGCGCTGGCGGCGCTGGTGGCGGGGCTGCTGACGGTGATGGCGCGAAACGCCGTCCACTCCGCGCTCTTCCTCATCTCGGCGCTGATCAGCGTGGCGGCGCTCTTCGTGCTCCTCGGCGCGGAGTTCATCGCGGGCGTGCAGATACTCGTCTACGTCGGCGGCGTGATGGTGCTGTTCCTCTTCGTCATCATGCTCGTCAACGTCGGGGCCGAGGAGCGCGAGCAGGAGGAGCTGTTCAACCGCCCCGCGCAGGTGACGGCCGCCGTCTGCTTCGCCGCGCTGCTCGTCTTCGGACTCTTCTACGCCATCAACCAGTCGGCCGGGCGCTTCCTGCCCGACGCCAGCGAGGAGGCGCCGGCCGCCGCCCGCGGCGAGCGCCTGCGCCGCGCCGAGACGCGCGTCTCGAACATCTCCGAGGACACGCAGCGCGTCGGCTCAAGCCTCTACCGCTACGGCGCGCTCCCGTTCGAGATAGCGAGCGTGCTGCTCTTAGTCGCAATCGTCGGCTCGGTGCTCCTCGCGCGCACCGCGAAGCAGGAGCTGGCGGCCGACGACGTTGACCCGCTGGCCGTCTCCGACCTGAGCGCGGCGGGCGAGCTGACCCCGGCCGAGATCGAGGCCGCCGCGCGGCGCGCGCACGCCGACGACGTCTGGGAGCAGTCCAAGTCCTGAAGGGGGCGACCCCGGAGAGCTAGGAAAACATGAACAGTCTTTTCACACCGGCGCTCCTGCTGCTCCAGGGCTCGATGCTCGACAACATGAGCGAGGGCGTGCTGCGCCCAGACCTCTCGAAGTTCCTGATCATCGCGGCGCTGCTGTTCGCCGTCGGCGTGGCCGGGGTGCTCACGCGGCGCAACATCATCGTCATCTTCATGTCCATCGAGCTGATCCTGAACGCCGCGAACCTGAACTTCATCGCCTTCTCGCGCTACCTGCAAGAGACCGGGCACGCGAACGCCGTGGCCGGGCAGGTCTTCACGGTCTTCATCATCGTCGTCGCCGCCGCCGAGGCGGCCATCGGCCTCGGCCTCGTCATCGCGCTCTACCGCAACCGCGAGACGATCTTCGTCGATAAGATTGACCTGCTCAAGTGGTAGCTCAAAGTTTGAAAGCTCGAAGTTCAAAGTTGAGGGGGCCGCGTCTTCAGCTTTGAACTTCGAGCTTGGAACTTGAAACTTATGCACAGATACATCTGGCTCGTCCCCCTCCTGCCTCTGCTCGGCGCGGCCGTCAACGGGCTGTTGGGCCGGCGCTTCCGCTTCTCGGAGAGGTTGGTCGGCTCGATAGGCGTCGGGTCGGTGGCGCTCGCGTTCCTCATCAGCCTCGCGGCGGTCGTCTCCTACGGCCAGAACGTCTGGCCGCGCCCCTACGTGACGAGCGAGGACGGCGCGTTCTCCTACACGTGGATTCCGGGCGGCGCGGTCGAGCTGACCCAGGGGGAGGCGGAGCGCGCGCGGGCGGGCGGCGCAGCCGCCGCGCGCGGTCAGGGCTCCGTGCTCGACGTTGAGTGGAGCTACCAGCTCGACGCGCTCTCCTCCATCTTCATGCTCATCATCACGGGCGTCGGCCTGTGCATCTTCGTCTTCGCCACCGGGTACATGCACGGCGACAAGGGCTTCTACCGCTTCTTCGCCTACCTCGGGCTCTTCATGTTCTCGATGCTCGTCCTGGTGATGGGCTCGAACTTCATGATGATGTTCGTCGGGTGGGAGGGCGTCGGGCTCTGCTCGTACCTGCTCATCGGGTATTACTTCGACCGCAGGGAGGCGGGCGACGCCTCGCGCAAGGCTTTCATCACCAACCGCATCGGCGACTTCGGCTTCGCGCTGGCCGTCTTCGCCGTCATCGCCACCTTCGGCACGACGCAATACACGGCCGTCTTCGAGCAGGCAAGCAGTTTTCCCGTCGAGACGATGCTCGGCGCCACGACGTGGGGCATCATGTCGTGGATAGCGCTCGGCCTCTTCGTCGGCGCGTGCGGCAAGTCGGCTCAGATACCGCTCTACGTCTGGCTGCCCGACGCGATGGCCGGCCCCACGCCCGTCTCCGCGCTCATACACGCCGCGACGATGGTCACCGCCGGGCTCTACATGGTCACGCGCTGCAACGTCATCTTCCAGCACTCGCAGGCGATGATGACGGTCGTGGCGGTCGTCGGCGCGCTGACCGCGCTGTTCGCGGCCACCGTCGGCATCACGCAGAACGACATCAAGAAGGTTCTGGCCTACTCGACCGTCTCGCAGCTCGGCTTCATGTTCCTCGCGTGCGGCGTCGGCGCGTTCGTCGTCGGCATCTTCCACGTGATGACGCACGCCTTCTTCAAGGCGCTGATGTTCCTCGGCGCGGGCTCGGTCATCCACGCCATGCACCACGAGCAGGACATGCGCCGGATGGGCGGCCTTCGGAAGTACATGCCGAAGACCTACTGGACGTTCTTCGCCGGCTGGCTCGCCATCTGCGGCGTCATCCCGTTCTCGGGCTTCTGGTCGAAGGACGAGATTCTGTGGAACGCGGCCTCGACCGAGTACGTCTCGGGCGGCTGGCTGCTCTGGCTCGTCGCGACGCTCGCGGCGACCTGCACGGCCTTCTACATGACGCGGCTGATGGCGCTGACCTTCTGGGGCAAGGAGCGCTTCCTCGAAGTCCGCGCCGGCGGGCAGGCCGACGAGGCGCACGCGCAGGCGTACGCCGACGGCGAGGCGGCGGCGCACACGGCCGAAAGCCCTTCGGTCGGCGACCGCCCGCACCACGGCCCGGAGGAGAGGGTCGGCGCGGCGCACGCGCTCGAATCCGCGGCGCTGGGCGAGCCCGAGGGCGTAGACGCGCGCGGCCACGACATACACGACCGGCACGACCCCGGCGACGCGGCCGGGCACGGCCACCACCCGCACGGCTCCGTCCTGCCGCACGAGTCGCCGCGCTCGATGTGGGTGCCGCTCGCGGCGCTGGCGGTGCTCGCGACCGTCGGCGGCCTCGTCGGCATCAGCCCCGCCTTCGCGGGCGGCGCGCACGTCGGGGGCAAGCTCAACATCGTCAACTGGCTCGACCCTGTCATCTGGAACCCCGCGACGGGACAGTTCGGCAAGCACACCCCCGCGCAAGTGTCGGCGCTCGCGGCGCGCGACAAACAGACCGCCGGGCACGAAGCGGCCAGGCAGGAGGGGAGCCACTCCGCGCCGCTCGCGACGCGCACCGACGACGAGCACGTCGCGCCCGTCGCGGGCGGCGAGCACGCGCCTTCGGGCGGCGAGCACGCCGAAGCCCCTCTGCCTTACGGCGGCGAGACGCGCTTCAACCTCGCGCACTCCGTACAGCACTTGCTCGGCGACAGCCACGCGGCGGCGGAGTGGTTCTTCATCGTCGTCTCGCTCCTCGTCGCGGGCTTCGGCATCTGGCTAGGCTTCCTCTTCTACGTGTGGCGGCCGCACCTGCCCGAGCTTTGGGCGCGGAGGCTCGGGCCGCTCTACCGCGCGAGCTTTAACAAGTACTGGGTGGACGAGTTGTACGGCGCGCTCTTCACGCGGCGGACGATGGACGCGGCGCGCGGCGTCTACGCCACCGACTCGCGCGTGATAGACGGCGCGGTCAACGGCGCGGCGTGGCTCACGCGGCAGTTGAGCCGGTTCACGGGCAACGCAGACCGTCTGGTCGTGGACGGCGCGGTCAACGCGGTCGCCGGCTTCGTCAAGCTCTTGATGTCCCCGCTGTTCCGCGCCGCGCAGACGGGGCTGACGGCCAACTACGGGCTCGCCATGCTGCTCGGCCTCGTCGGGGCCGTCGGCCTCTTCTTCGGGCCGGAGATTTGGGACAACCTCAAGAGCGTCATCGGCAACATGTTCGCCTTCGCCTTTTAAGTCCGCGGCTTTAGTTCGCGGCGGGCGCGGCCCGCCGCCGGGGTGCAAAGTGAAAATTCCCTACCTCCTTTCTCTCGTCACGTGGCTGCCGGCCGTCGGCGCGATCATCATCCTGTCCCTCTTCAGGAAGGGGCAGGAGGGCGCCATCAAGCGTTTCGCCACCGTGTGGTTCGGGCTCGCCTTCCTGGTCTCGCTCGCGCTGCTCGGGTACGACCGCGCCGCGGGCGGCTTCCAGTTCCTCGAAGACTGCGAGTGGATACCCTTCATCGGCGCGCGCTACCAGATGGGCGTGGACGGCGTGGCCGTGCTGCTCATACTGCTGACGACGCTTTTGGGCTGGATAGCGTCGCTCTCTTCGTGGGAGTACATCCAGAAGCGCGAGAAGGAGTACTACGTCCTGCTGCTGCTGTTGCAGACTTCCGTGCTCGGCGTCTTCTGCGCGGCCGACCTCTTCCTCTTCTTCCTCTTCTTCGAGGTCTCGCTGGTGCCGATGTACTTCCTCATCGGCATCTGGGGCGGCGAGCGGAGGCTCTACGCCGCCATCAAGTTCTTCCTCTACACGCTGGTCGGCTCGGTGGGCCTGCTGCTCGGGCTCATCAAGATGTACTTCCTGACGCAGGACGCGGCGCTCCTCTCGGCGGTCACGCCGGCGACCAAGGCGCTCATCGCCGGCGTGGGGAACGACGCGGCGCTGGCACTACTCAACGGCAGTCTCGCCGAGGCCGCCGCCAACGGGACGGGCACCTTCAACATCATGGCCATGCAGGCGCTCGGCTCGGTCATCCCGATGGGCGCGATGCAGGTGCTCCTGTTCTTCGCCTTCGCCATCGGCTTCGCCATCAAGGTGCCGATGTGGCCGTTTCACACTTGGCTCCCGGACGCGCACGTCGAGGCGCCGACCGCCGGCTCGGTCATCCTCGCGGGCGTCCTCCTCAAGCTCGGCACCTACGGCTTCTTCCGCTTCAACCTGCCGTTCTTCCCGAAGGCGTCCATCGACCAGAGCTTCTTCGGCGGCTTCGGCGTGCGCAACGTGATGGTCGTGCTCGCCATCGTCAGCGTCATCTACGGCGCGCTCGCCGCGATGTACTTCGTCGTCAAGCGCGACGGCGACGTGAAGAAGCTCGTCGCCTACTCGTCCGTCTCCTCGATGGGCATCGTCATGCTCGGGCTCTTCTCGCTGAACCCGAACGGCGTCAACGGCGCCGTGCTCCACATGATCAACCACGGCATCTACTCGGGCGCGCTCTTCCTGCTCGTCGGCATCATCTACGAGCGGCGGCACACGCGCGCCGTGGACCAGTTCGGCGGGCTCTCGCACGTGATGCCCGCTTACGCGGCGGTCTTCCTCGCGATGGCGATGACGGCCATCGGGCTCCCGCTGCTGTGCGTCTTCATCTCGGAGTTCCTCGCCATGCGGGGCGCGTTCGAGGCGAACCCGTGGTGGGCGGGCTGGGCCGCGCTCGGCATCATCCTCAACGCGGGCTACATGCTCTGGCTCTACCAGCGGATGTTCTTCGGCAACATCGACAACCCGAAGAACGAGGCGCTCAAAGACCTGAAGGGGCGCGAGTGGGCCTACATGACGCCGCTGCTCGTCCTGTCGCTCTGGATCGGCGTCTACCCCAAGCCGTTCGTAGACTTCATCCAGAAGCCGGTCGCCTCCATCGTCAAACACGTCCGCCCCGACTACCCCGTCTCGCCGGCCGCGCCGCACCGCGCGCCGCAGACGGCCGAGAAGAGGTAAGCCGCCAGCAAACATATGTTCCTCCTCAATGCATCTACGACGACGCTGTTCGACGCGGCCGACCTGAGGTTGATCGCGCCCGAGATCATCCTTTCCCTGTGCGCCTGCGTGGCGCTGGTGATGGAGGTCTTGCTGCCAAAGCGCCTGAGCCGCTGGGCGGGCTACTTCGCGCTCGGGGCGGCGGCGCTCACGGCCGCGTCCGTCGTGGCGCTCGGGTGGCCGATGCTCTCGGGCGAAGGCTCGACGCTCGTGGGCTTCTACGGGACGGTGAAGGTGGACGGCTTCGCGGTCGTCTTCAAGCTCATCTTCCTGCTGGCGGCGGCGCTGACGGTGGCCGTCTCGCTGCGCTACCTCGACGTCGAGGGCGAGCAGCGCGGCGAGTACTACGCGCTCGTCCTGTTCGCGACCGTCGGCATGATGTTCCTCGCCTCGGGCTACGACCTCATCGTGCTCTACATCAGCCTTGAGCTGATGGCGCTCACCTTCTACGTGCTGGTCGGCTACGCCAAGCGCGAGCGGCGGTCGAACGAGGCCGGGATGAAGTACTTCCTGCTCGGCGCGTTCTCGTCGGGCATCCTGCTCTACGGCATGTCGCTTCTGTTCGGCGTGGCGAAGTCAACCAACCTCGCCGAGATCGGCCCGGCGGTGGCGGCGGCCGTCTCGACCGCGGGGGACTTGGGCGGCCTCTCGCTGCGGCCGATGGCCGTCCTCGCGATGATCGCGCTCGGGGCCGGGCTCTTCTTCAAGATCGCGGCCGTGCCGTTCCACATGTGGGCGCCCGACGCGTACGAGGGCGCGCCCACGCCCGTCACGGCCTTCCTCTCGACGGGCTCGAAGGCGGCGAGCTTCGCGCTGCTGGCGCGCATCTTCATCGAGGCGCTCGGCGCGATGAGGGTTGACTGGGCGCCGCTCTTGGGGCTGGTCGCGGCAATCACCATCATGGTCGGCAACTGGGCGGCGGTGACGCAGACGAACGCCAAGCGGCTGCTCGCCTACTCTTCGATCTCGAACGCCGGCTACCTCCTGCTCGGCGTCATCGCGGCGAACGAGTACGGCTACACGGGGCTCGTCGTCTACCTCTTCGTCTACACGTTCATGAACATCGGCGCGTTCGGCGTCATCATCGCGCTCAGGCGTCGCGGCGTCGTCGGCGACGAGGTCGACGATCTGACGGGGCTGGGGCAGAAGGCGCCGGGGATGGCGCTGATGATGGCCATCTTCATGCTCTCGCTGGGCGGCTTGCCCGCCACGGGCGGCTTCATCGGCAAGTGGTTCCTGTTCGGCGGCCTCATCCAGCGCGGGGCGGCCGAGGGGAAGGACTGGTACTACTGGCTGGTGGCGTGGGCCGCCTTCAACACGGTGGTCAGCTTCTTCTACTACGTGCGCTTCATCCGCGCGATGTACATCGGCGACCGCGAGGCGGACGCGCGCCCGCTCTCACTGTCGAGGCCGCTCCAGACCGCGCTCGTCGCCTGCGCCTTCTTCGTCATCTTCATCGGCGTCTACCCGCAGCCCTTCATCAAGGCCGCCGGCGCGGTCGCCGGGGCGCTCGCGTCGGCCGGTTCGCTGGCGCTGCGTTGAGCCGGGCGGTTTCAGTTTTCAGACAAGAACAAGGAGGCATCCGTGGCGGGAGAGTTGGAGGGCAGGGCCGCGCTCGTGACGGGCGCGACTTCGGGGATAGGCCGCGCGACGGCGCTCGGGTTCGCGCGGGAGGGCGCGCGCCTCGCGCTCGTCGGGCGCGACGCCGCGAGTCTGAAGGAGGCGGCCGCGCAGGTCGCCTCGCTCGGCGCGGAGGCGGTGGAGATTCAGGCCGACGTGACAATCGAGGCCGACGCGCGCCGCGCGGTGGAGACCGCGGTCGAGCGCCTCGGCGGGCTGGACGTGCTCGTCAACGCGGCCGGCATCATCTCCAACGGGACGGTCGAGACCACGCCGCTCGCGGAGTGGGACGCGATGATGAACGTCAACCTACGCTCGGTCTTCCACCTCATGCAGCTCGCCTCGCCGCACCTCGAACGCCGCCCCGGCAACGTCGTCAACGTTTCGAGCGTGACCGGCCTGCGCGCCTTCCCCGGGGTGCTGGCCTACTGCGTCTCGAAGGCGGGCGTGGATCAACTGACGCGCTGCGCCGCGCTCGAACTCGCGCCGAAGGGCGTCCGCGTCAACGCGGTCAACCCCGGCGTCGTCGTCACGCAGGTTCACAGGCGCGGCGGGATGGGGGAGGAGAAGTACGCGGACTTTCTCGAACACTCGAAGACGACGCACCCGCTCGGGCGCGTCGGGGAGGCCGAGGAGGTCGCCGACCTCATACTGTTCCTCGCCTCCAACCGCGCCGCCTGGATTACGGGCGCGACCTACTCCATCGACGGCGGCCGCGCCCAGACCTGCGCGCGGTAGGGGCGTTTGCCACGGCCCCGCGCTTCCAATCATAATCGAACCCACCTCCCGCGGACGGCCGGCGCGGGCATTTAAAGGTGAGGGGGCGTCCATCGGTGATTAAGAAAATTTCGTTGCTGGCTTGCGCCGCCGCCGCGCTCTGCGTGACGTTGGGCGCGCCGGGCGGGCCGGCCGCCGCCGCGCCACAGGAGTATGTGGAGCCGGTGTCGCTCTTCCGCGTACGCTTCGGGGGCGGTGTCTACGGGGGCAGCGTTATCCTGACCACCGACCACACGCAGGTCAGAGCCCTTGAGAAGCTCGAAAGGTTCGAGTCGGGTGTCATGGGCATGGTCTTCGCCCGGCAGATGCCGAACACGCGGCCTCTCTACCGCCTCGCCAAGCAGGGCACCAAGCCTTCGCCCGAGAGGTACTACACCACGGACAGTGCCAAAGTTGACGACCTCGTCAACAACCACGGCTGGGCGTCTGAGGGGATTCTGTGTTACGTCTACAGCGGCATGGGCGGGGGGACTAAACCGCTCTACCACCTGTCAAAGGCGGGCGAGCATTTCTACACCACCGACTCCGCCGAGAGGAAAAGATACAAGGAAGTGGCCGGCTACAAGGACGAGGGCGTCGAGGCGCAAATTCTTGAACACCCGTTCGGGTGGAACGCCGACAACTGGATGTTCACCGACTCGGCCCCGGGCACGGGCGGGCCGAGGCCGGAGAGCTACGCGCTCGTCTGCCGCCGCGGCAAGGGCGCCCTGTTCGGCAAGGACGGCGTGTCCTTCAAATTCACCAAAGGTGCCACGAAGGCCGGCGCCGACCTCGCCGAGGGCGAGTGCGCCTGGCCCGACCGCAAGATGGGCGACGGCGAGCCGGACGTGCTCCTCGCCCCCTTCACCAACGACTTCGGCCACACTTCCGCGCACAGGGACGAGCAGTACTGGACGTTCAAGGTCTACAACGACGGGCGCGGGCGCATGGTCGTGACGGGCGCCGAGCCGGGCCGCCCGCCCGTGCAGGGGGGCGAGAGCATTGAGGTTAACCGCGACGTGAAGGGCCCCGAAATCAAGGGGCCCGACGTTAGAAAGGTGCGCCCCGTCAGGCCCCCCAAGCCCTAGAGGCGCACGCCGCACGCCGTCACAAGAGAGGCGAGTCCGCCGCCGAGAGCGCGCCCGCACGCATCGAGTCGTGCGGGCGTCGTCGTAAGGGTCGTCAATGTGGGTCTTCTACTCCCTCGCCGCGCTGGTCGTCTGGCAGAGCTTCGTCTCGTTGCGAGGGGGCGTGCGCTACTTCAACTTCTTCAGGCGCGAGCTTGACGCGCCCCGCGCGCTCTACATGCCCTTCGCCTCGGTCTTCGTCCCGTGCCGCGGGCTCGACCAGGGTCTGCGCTGGAACCTCACACCGCTCTTCCGACAGCACTACCCGGCCTACGAGCTGGTCTTCGTCTCCGACCGCGAGGACGACGAGGGGCTTGAGATCGCGAGGCAGTTGGCGGGCGAGTTCGAGGGCGAGACGGTCGCGGGCGTCCGCTTCGTCGTCGCGGGGCGCGCGACCGACAGCGGGCAGAAGGTTCACAACCTGCGCGCGGCCGTCGCCGAGGCCGACCCCCGGAGCGAGGTCTTCGTCTTCGTTGACACGGACGCGCGGCCGCGCGCCGACTGGCTGCGCTCGCTCGTCGCGCCGCTCGGCGACGAGCTGGCGGGCGCGGCCACCGGCTACCGCTGGTTCCTGCCGGCGCGCGGCGGCCTCGCGTCGCAACTGCGCTCGGTGTGGAACGCGTCCATCGCTTCGGCGCTCGGCGCGGACACGCGGCGCAACTTCTGCTGGGGCGGCTCGACGGCCGTCCGGCGCGCGACGTTCGAGCGGCTCGGGATGCGCGAGCGCTGGCGCGGCACCGTCTCGGACGACTACGCGCTGACGCGCGCCCTACAGGCGGAGGCGCTCCCCATCCGCTTCGTGCCCGCGTGCCTGACCGCCTCAATCGAGGACTGCACCTTCCGCGAGTTCTTTGAGTTCACGACGCGGCAGCTCAAGATTACGCGGGTCTACGCGCCGCACCTGTGGGCGTTCGTGCTCGTCTCGAACCTGCTCTTCGTCTCGGCCTTCTTCGGCGGGCTCGCGCTCGCCGCGGCGCTTGCGGCGCTGGGGCTGTCGTTCGTGTGGCCGCTGGCGCTCGTCTCGGTCATCTTTCTGCTCGGCATGTGGAAAGCCTTCTTCCGGCTGCGCGCCGTGGCGCTCGTGCTCGAAGAGCACCACGGGCGTCTGCGCGCGGGCGTGTGGGCGCACCTGCTTTTGTGGCCCGCGACGGCCGCCGTCTTCCTCTACAACGCGCTGGCGGCGGCAGCCTCGCGCCGCATCCTTTGGCGCGGCATCGGGTACGAATTGAAATCGCCGACGGAAACTGAGATTATCGAGCCGCCCCCGGGTGTCTAAAAGTCTAATGCCTAACAAGGTCACGCAGTTCGTCCAGCTCCTCCGCTCGACCGCGCGCGAGCGCCGGCTCGGCACGGTCATCTTCTTCGTCACCTCGCGCTGCAACGCGAAGTGCGAGACGTGCTTTTACCACGAGGAGCTGAACCGGCCGGGCGACATGACCTTCGCTCAGATCGAGCGCGTCTCGCGCACGATGCCCGCCGTCACGGACCTCTGGCTCTCGGGCGGCGAGCCGACGCTCCGGCACGACGCGGGCGAGATAGTCCGCCTCTTCGTCGAGAACAACGGCGTCCGGCGCGTCATCATCCCGACCAACGGGCTGCTGAAGGCGCGCACCGTCGAGCTGGTTGACGAAGTGCTCTCGCCCCACCCGGGACTCGACCTCTACCTCAACGTCGCGCTCGACGGCTACGGCGAGACGCACGACCGCGTGCGGGGCGTGCCCGGCAACTGGGGGCGCACGCTCGACTGCATACGCGCTCTCTACCCGCTCAAGGAGAAGTACGGCGACCGCTTCCGACTCAACGTCAACACCGTGGTCTGCGCGGAGAACTACGCCGAGGTCGGGCGCCTCGCGGATTTCATGTGGGAGAACTTCCGCCTGGACGGACACTACTTCAACGTCGTCCGCGGCGAGACGAAGGCGGGCGAGGGGATTAAGCAGATCCCGGCCGGGGCGCTGCCCGAGATGTACGCGCGGGTCGCCGCGCTCACCGAGCGTTACGGCTCGCGCATGTTCGCGCAGGACGACGCGGCCACGCGCTTCGTCAAGTCGGTCGCCTACGTCGGCGCCATCACGACGCACTACCGCACGCAGCACGAGAACTTCGCGGGGCCGACCGCCTGGCCCTTCCCCTGCACGGCGGGCGAGACGACGGCCGTCATCGACTACAACGGCGACGTGCGCGCCTGCGAGCTGCGCGGGAAGTTCGGGAGCCTTGCGGACTTCGGCTACGACTTCGGGAAGCTCTGGGAGTCCGAGGGGAGGCGCGAAGAAGTGGCGGCGATAGACGGCGGGCGCGCCTGCTGGTGTACGCACGTCTGCTTCATACACGACTCGATGCGCCACTCGCGCCGCGCGCAGCTCTGGGAGGTGCCGGCGAACTACCTGACCCGAGGCCGCTGGTAGGGAGTGAAAGAGCGCGAACGCGCGGGGGCGCCCCGACGTTTATCTGGTCAGAGGCAGACAGAATAAACCTGAAGGGGTCGCGGAGGTTTTTTGCTTATGAAGTTCTTCAAGCTCCTGCTCGCGCTCGTCGCGCTCGTCTTCGTCGTCTGGGGCGCGTTCTGGGTCTTCGGCATCGTGGCCGGCCTGCTCTACGCGCTCGTCAAGTGGGCGGTCATCCTCGGCTTCATCGCGCTCGCGGGCGTCGGGGCCTACAAGCTGCTCGCGGGCTCGGACAGGGACGCGTTGCCCGAGCTTTCGCCCGCGGAGGCCGAGATGATGAAGGCCGAGCGGATGCTGGCCGAGATCAAGAGCAAGCAGTTGACCAAGTAGGCGGGGGCGTCAGATGGCCGAGGGCGAGCCGGAAAAAGGCGGCGAACAGGAGCGCGCGGCGGAGCGCGGCACCGGCATCGCCTACGCGGCGGGGCTGTCAATCTTCTTCTCGGTGCTCACGCTCATGGGGCTGGGGTGGGTGCTCGACCGCTACTTCGGCACGGGCTGGATGATGGTCGCCGGCATTGTCCTCGGCGCGGCCGTCGGGTTCTACCAGTTCATACGCATCATGTCGCGGCTCAACAAGTAAGTTCCCCCGGCCGCGCTCGACAGGCGCGCCGGGGCGCGTGTAAAATCTTCCGTTCCGTGATGAGCGAAGGCGCAGACAGTGCGCGCCCGGGCGGGCCGGACGACGCGGGAGAAGAGCCTCGTGCGGTCGAGCGGCGTATCTTCCGTGACACGCTCGTCGCCGCCGTCGTGGCGGTCGCCGTGAGCGCCTTCATCGCGCCGTGGCGCGTGACGGCGGGGCTGGCACTGGGCGGCGCGCTCGCGCTCTTCAACCAGCACTGGCTGCGCTCTTCGGTCGAGGCGGTCTTCGCCGGGGCGACCGACGGGCGGCCGCCGAAGATGAAGGCCGCGCGCTACGTCCTCCGCTACCTCGTCGTCGCCGCCGCCGTCTTCGTCGCACACGGCGCCGGGCTGGTCTCGCTCGTCGCCACGCTCGCGGGGATGTGCGCGGTCGTCGCGGGGCTCTTAGCGGAAGGGGTCAGGCAAGTCTACTTCGCCATCGTGCGTCGGGAGGAAACTTAAGTTGATGTTCTTACTGTCCAGCGATCCAGCAGCGGCCGGGCACGGCGAGCCCGCGGCAGGGCTCGGCCACGGGGCTGGAACCGAGCACGCCGCCGCCGGGGGCGCGCACCACATCCCCCTCATCGTCGAAGAACTCAACCACTACGTCGGCAAGCCCGTGCACGAGTTCCAGCTTCACTACACCAAGCCGCTGTGGGACAAGTTCTTCGGCCTCTTCGGGACGAGCGCCGAGTCGGTCTTCGGCCACTACACGCCCGAGAACGCGGTGCCGTGGTACACGGTGATGTTCGTGCTGGCGGCGCTCTTCACGCTGCTCGTCATCTTCCTGCTCAAGCCGCGCAGGCTCTCGGTGGACGAGCCGGGCTACGGGCAGTTGACGCTTGAGACGGGCGTGCTCGCCGTGCGCGACCTGCTGGCCGACAACGTCGGGCCGCACGGGATGAAGTACCTCCCCGTGGTCGGCACGTTCGGCTTCCTGATTCTCATCTCGAACCTGATGGGGCTGGTGCCGGGGCTGATGTCGCCGACGGCCTCGACCTCCGTGACGTTCGCGCTCGGCATCTCGTCGTTCGTCTACTACAACGCCATCGGCATCCGCGAGAACGGGCTGGTCGGCCACCTGCGCCACTTCGCCGGGCCGATCGTCCTGCTCGCGCCGCTGATGTTCGTCATCGAACTCATCAGCAACCTCGTCCGGCCGATGTCGCTCGGCATACGCCTGTTCGGCAACCTCTTCGGCGACGAGCAGATTCTCGGCACCATCTCGAATCTCGCGCCCTGGACGAAGTGGGGGGTGCCGATTCTGATCATGCCGCTGAGCCTCTTCGTCGCCTTCATGCAGACCTTCATCTTCGTGCTGCTGTCGATCCTCTACATCAGCGAGGTCTCGCACCACCACGACGAGCACGAGGGGCACGAGGGGCACGCCCACGACGCGGGCGGGCACGCCGGCGAGTTGAAGACGGACGCGGGCGGCGTGATGACGCTGCCGTCGCACACGTAAGATTTTTTCGCGGCTTTATACTTCGGCTTAACAAGGCAGGCGTCCGCCGGGGCGGCGAGCGCGTTCGAGCGCACGCACGTCGGGGCGCGAGGTTTAAATAGACGGCCCGCTGAGGGCGGGGAGGGCGGAGGCGGGAACGTAAGCGGGGCGCGAGGTTGTCGGGCTCGTAAGAGTTGTCGGGAGCCCGGGGCGTGCCGAGGTCGCTGGAGCGCCGTTGTAAGAGGGGCGGCGGATACCGGGTCGAGGCGAAATCATAGAAGCGCGCCGCGCCGAGACGTTCCCCCAGTCCCTTAAGCTCAAAAGTCCCCGGGCCGGAACTCACAGGAGAGAACAGATGCACAAACTGAGAATGGCGTTCTTCGCCGTGGCCACCATGCTGATGACGGCGGTGCCGACGTTCGCGCAGGCCGCGGGCGCGGCCGACAACGACTCGTCGGTCAACAAGTACAAGGCGCTTGCGGCGGGCTTCGGCTTCGCCATCGCGGCGGCGCTCGCGGCCATCGGCCAGTCGAGAGTCGCGGCGGCGGCGGCCGAGGGCGTGGCCCGCAACCCGGGCGCCGGCGCGCGCATCCAGACGATGATGATCCTCGGCCTCGTCTTCATCGAGACGCTGGTGCTCTTCACGCTGGTCATCGTCTTCGCCAAGTTGTAAGGCGGGCGGCCTTCGGGTCGTAAGACAGGGACGGGCGCGCACTCGACTTGAGTGCGCGCCCGCTCTGCTTTTAGACGCCCCGTTCAGCCCTTCTTCCGGGCGCGGTGGGCGGCGCGGATGATGGGGTCGATGGTCGGCGCGAAGGGCGGGGCGTAGGCGAGGTCGAGCCGTTCCACGTCTTCGACCTTCAGCCCGGCGTGGAGCGCGGCGGCGTAAACGTCTACGCGGTGGGCGACGCCCTCGCGCCCGACCATCTGCGCGCCGAGCAGGCGGCCCCGCGCGTCGGCGACGAGCCGCGTGTAAATCTTCGACCCGCCGGGGTAGTAGCCCGCGCGCGAGTGAGTCTCGCCCTCCGTCTCCGACGCGTCGAAGCCGGCCTCCGAAGCCTCCTCAAGCGACAGCCCCGTCTGCGCGGCCTCAAGCCCGAAGACCTTGACGACGTTCGTGCCGACGACGCCCGCGTAACGCGCCTCGCGGGCCGGGTCGCCGGCGGCGTTCGCGCCCGCGACCCAGCCCTGCCTGACCGCCGGCTGCCCGAGCGGATGCCACACGCGCCGCCCCGAGACCCTGTGCAGAACCTCGCAGCAGTCGCCCGCCGCGTAGACGCCCGGCGCGCTCGTCCGCTGCCGCTCGTCGGTCGTGACGGCGCCGCTCTCGCCGACCTCAATGCCGGCCGCGATTGCCAGCGCCACCTCCGGCCGCACGCCGACGCCGACCGAGACGATGTCCGCCTCAAGCACGCGCCCCGCGTCGGTCAGCACGCGCGCGACGCGGCCGCCCGCGCCCTCGAAGCCCGTGACGCGCTCGCCGAACGTGACCCCGACGCCGTTCGCGCGCAACTCGTCCGCGACGATGTCGCGCGCGCGGCCGCCGAGCGCGCCCATCACCGTCTCGGAAGACTCGACGAGCGTCGTTTTGATGCCGCGTGTGCGGAACGCCTCGGCCATCTCAAGCCCGATGTAGCCCGCGCCGACGACGACGGCCGTGCGCGGCCTGACATTGTCGAGGAAGCGCAGCAGGCGGCGCCCGTCGCGCAGATGTCGCAGCACGAAGACGCCTTCCAACTCGCGCCCCTGTAGCGGCGGGCAGACGGCGGTCGCGCCCGTCGCGAGCACGAGCGAGCCGTAGCCGACCTCGCGCTCCGCGCCGCCTTCGCGCACGCGCAGGACTGATTTCGAGGGGAGGAGTTCGAGCGCCTCGCAGTTCGTGCGGACTTCTATCCGGTGTCGCTCGCGGAAGTGTTCGGGCGTGTGGACGACGAGCGAGTCGGGCGTGGGGATGAGGCCGGCGACGACGTAGGGCAGGCCGCAGGCCCCGTAGGAGATGTCGCCCGTCCGCTCGAAGACCGTGACGGGCAGGTCGGGCGAAGCGCGCCGCGCCTCCATCGCCGCCGCGAGCCCGGCCGCGACGCCGCCGACGATGACCAGTCCCTCTTTGCCCAAGCGCGCCGCCGTCAGTATTGATGGGAAAGCGTTTGAAGCTTAATCGACGCGCGCGGCGAAGGCAAAAGCGTCGGGGTGTCGGATGAAGAGACGCCCCGTGCGCCGGGGTCGCAACCCCCCGCGCCTCCGCGCTCATTTGAGCTTTGCGTCTTCGCTCTTGGCGTGCTCCATCGCCTCGGGCTCAAGCTCCTCGGCGCTCTTGTTGAGGCGGATGAAGACGCCCCAGGCGGCGAGCAGCAGGGCGGCCGCGGCCGCGACGGAGGCGGCCTGCGGCAGGTGCGCCGGGTCCGTGTGCGCCAGCTCGAAGATGGAGACGAGCGACTCGATGGCGAGCGCCACGACGACGACGACCATGAACCGCGACAGGAACCGCCGGACGCGCGTCGGCGCGCTGACCTGCGCCTCGCGCCGCACCTCCTCTTCGAGGACGGTCTGCCCCAGTTCGAGCGCGACGACCGCGATGGTCAGCAGCCCGATGCTTTCGAGGACGGAGTTGAAGCGCTCCCTCAGCTCCAACGAATGGTACGGGTTGACGCCGTGCCACAGCTCCATCGCGGCGAAGACGACGAGTGCCAGCGCGCAGCAGATGAAGAGGACGATGATGCCCGCGTACCCGGCGATGAAAATTTTCTGGATGACCCTCAAGACCGAAGTCCTCCCCGCTGTTTGAAAAAGGCGGCCCGCGCCGAAATTCTCAGGCCGGCAGCTCGTAGACCGAGACGTGCTTCTCGCTCTTCGCGCCGAACTCCTCGCCGCGCCAGCCCGCCCAGCGCGCGCGCAGCCGCAGGCCGGCTAGCCGCGCCATCAGGTCCAGCTCCGAGGGCCACGCGTAGCGCACCTCGACGGGGAAGAGTCGCGAGCCGCCGTCCGTGAAGACGACGTGCCTGCTCCTGAGCTTCTGCCCGACGGGGTCGTGGTCGTAGATTTTGATGCCGACGCGGTCGTCGGTCATGTGCAGGAGTCGGACGCCGCGGCCCGCGCTCAACTGCGCGAGGTCCGGGACGAAAACTTCGACGACGAACGCGCCGCCGGGCCGGAGGCGCGCGGCGACGCTCCGGAAGCATCGCACCTGCTCCTCCTGAGTCTGGAGCGCGAAGAGCGTGTTGTAGACGACGAAGACGAGCGAGAACTCGCCCGCGACGCCCGCCTCCGAGAAGTCGCCGAGCGTGACGGGAATCTCGCCCCCGCCCGGCTTAGCGCGCAGGCGGGCGACCATCTCCTCCGACGAGTCGATGCCGTGAACCTCGACCCCGCGCGCCGCCAGCGGCAGCGCCACCGTCCCCGTCCCGATGCCTAGCTCCAACGCGCGCCCGCCACCCGCCAGTTCTTCGAGCACGTCCACGGCCGCCTCGTCAAAATACCCGAACCACTGGTCGTACACGTCCGCGCAGCGTTCGTTATAAATTCCCCCGCCTTTGTCTTCCATAAGCTAATCCCGACCCGTGCGCCCGTCGGGGCGAAGGGTTTTCAGAAGCGACTCGGCCGCGGACTCGCCTGCGCGGACGCAGTCGGGGAGGCCGGCTCCACCGTAGGCGTTGCCGCAGAGGGCGAGCGTCGGGAGTTCGTCGAGGCGTGCGCGGACGCGAGCGACGCGCGCGGAGTGCCCGAGGTGATATTGCGCCATCGAGCGCGGCCAGCGTTCGACGTGCGCGAAGAGCGGGGGCGCTTCGACGCCGAGCAGGTCGCGCAGGTCGCGCCGGACGGCCTCGACCATGCGGTCTTCGTCCAGGTCGAACGTCTCGGGCTGGAGCGCGCCGCCGACGAAGGCGCGGAGCAGCGCGTGGCCTTCGGGGGCGCGGCCCGAGAACTTGACGCTGCTGAAGGTGCAGGCGAGCGTGGCGCGCCGCTCGACGAAGGGGACGACGAAGCCGAAGCCGTCGAGCGGGTGCGGCACGTCCGCGCGTCTGTAGGCGAGGTTGACCGTCGCGGTCGAGGCGTAGGGGATGGCCTCAAGGTCGTCGGCGAGCGGGTCGTCCACTTCGCGCAGCAGACGCGCCGCCGAGTAGGCGGGGAGCGCGAGGCAGACCGCGTCGGCGGCGAAGGTCTCGCCCGCCACGGTCTTCAGAGTCCAGCGGCGCGCGCCCGGCTCGGGCCTGAGCGACGAGACCTTCGTGTTAAGTCTGACGGAGCCTTCGGGCAGGCGTGCGGCGAGCGCGTCGGTAAGCACCTGCGTGCCCTCGTCGAAGGAGAGGAAGAGGCTGTAGCGCGCGCCGCTCGCGCCGCGCCCGTGTCGCGCGTCCTCGGCCGCGCGCCGTCCGGCCTTCCACATGGCGAGGATGAGGCTGCGGTCGCGGCGCTCCATTTCGAGGAAGCGCGGCATCGTCGCGCGCAAGCTCAGAGACTCCGGGTCGGCCGTGTAGATGCCGCCGACCATCGGCTGCGCCATCCGTTCGAGCGCCTCGCGCCCGAGCCGCCGGCGGACGAAGGCAGCGAGGCTCTCGTCGTCGTGGCCGTTGGCGCCTTTGCGGCGCGGGAGCACGAGGTCGAGCGCCATGCGCGCCTTGCCGCGCCAGGTGAAGATGTCCGTCGTAAGGAAGGGGAGCATGCGCGAGGGCGCGAGGAGCTGAAAACCTTCGGGCGTGGGGCGCAGTCGGCCGCCGCGCACGACGAAGCTGCGGCGGTGTCGCTCGTTGGTCTCGACGAGGCGCGGGCCGAGGCCGATTCGTTTGGCGAGTTCGAGCGCCTCGGGCTTTTCGGAGATGAAGGAGTCGGGGCCGCCCTCGACGAGGAAGCCGTCGCGCCTGTGCGTCCGCACCGTGCCGCCGAGCCTGTCGGAAGCTTCGAGCAGGAGGACTTCGACGCCCCCTTCGGGGCCCCGCGCGCTCAGCTCGCGCAGGCGGTGCGCGGCGGCGAGGCCGCTGATGCCTCCGCCGACGACGACGACGCGCCGGTTGTTTGGGGGAATCTCGCGCATCTCGGTTTCGTCAGCCGGCCGCGGGTCTCGCGCCCGGCCGCGACATCCCTGAAAGCCCCGACAGGCAGCAGTCGACCGGGCACACGTCGTGCGAGGCGGGGAAGCCGCCGAGCGTGCGGCGCGGCAGCGTGGGGTCGAGCCTTTCGAGTATCAGCTCGCGAATCATCCGGACGAACTCGGGGTGCGTGCCGACCGTCGCGGCGCGCACCATATTCATGCCGATCTCTTCGGAGACCTGCCGCGCCTCCGTGTCGAGGTCGTAGAGCACTTCCATGTGGTCGGAGATGAAGCCGACGGGCGCGACGACCACGTCACGCGCGCCGTCGGTATTTAGCGCGCGCAGGTGGTCGCAGATGTCGGGCGCGAGCCAGGGCTGTGTGGGCGACCCCGAACGGCTCTGGAAGACGAGACGCCAGTCGGCGGCGCCCGCGCCTTCGGCGACGAGCCGGCAGGTCTCAAGAAGTTGGCGCTCGTAGTCGCACCCGGCGGCCATCGCCGAAGGGATGCTGTGCGCGGTGAAGGCCACGCGCACGTCGGCGCGCCTTCCTTCGGGAATCTGCCCGAGCGCCGCGCGCAGGTTCTCGACGTTCGGCCCGACGAAGCCGGGGTGGTTGTAGAAGGCGCGGAGCTTTTCGACGCGCGGCGCCCCCGGCCCGGCGGCCTCGCGCGCGCGCTCCACGTCCTCGCGGTACTGACGGCAGCCCGAGTAAGAGCTGTAGGCGGAGGTGACGAAGGCGAGCGCGTTCCGGACGCCGTCGTCGCGCATCCGCCGGAGCGTGTCGGAGAGCAGTGGGTGCCAGTTGCGGTTGCCCCAGTAGACGGGCAGGCGCGGCCCGCCCGCCTCAAGCTCGCGTTCGAGCGCCGCGATGAGCCGCCGGTTCTGCTCGTTGATGGGGCTGACGCCGTCGAACAGCTCGTAGTGGTGCGCCACCTCGCGCATCCGCGACTCGGGGACGTTGCGCCCGCGCAGCACGTTCGAGAGGAAGGGCATCACGTCCCCCATCCCCTCGGGGCCGCCGAAGGAGACGAAGAGCAGCGCGTCGTAGGTCTGATTCATCGGGTCGGGTCTTTACCTCAGGCTCAGCTCGTGGACGGCCTCGACGAGCGCGACGACGTTCTCGACGGGCGTCTCGGGTAGGATGCCGTGGCCGAGGTTGAAGATGTGGCCGGGGCGGTTCGCCGCGCTGTCGAGCACCTGCGCGGCGCGGCGGCGGACGACCTCGGGCGTGGTGAACAGGGCGACGGAGTCGAAGTTGCCCTGCACGGCCACGTCGCCGAGCCGCGCCCATGCTTCGTCGAGCCGGACGCGCCAGTCGAGGCCGATGACGTCGCCGCCCGCCTCCTTCATCAGCTCCAAAAGCGTCGCTGTGCCCGTCCCGAAGTGTATGACGGGGACGCCGGGCGTCACGTTCCTGATGACCTCGCGCGTGTGCGGTAGGACGTACTCGCGGTAGTCTTCGGGGCTCAAAGCGCCGACCCACGAGTCGAAAATCTGGACGGCCTGCGCGCCGGCCTCGACCTGCGCGTTGAGGTAGCCGGACAGCGCGCGCGCCATCTTCGACATCAGCGCGTGCCACGCGCCGGGGTCCGTGTACATCAGGCGCTTGGTGTGGACGTAGTTCTTCGAGCCGCCGCCCTCGCAGATGTAGGAGGCGAGCGTGAAGGGCGCGCCGCAGAATCCGATGAGCGGGATACGGGGGCGCAGCTCGCGCCGCGTGATGCGGACGGCCTCGTAGACGTAGTCGAGCGCGGAAACGTCCTCGACCTCGCGGACGCGGTCAACGTCCGACGCGGAGCGGACGGGGTTGTGGATGACGGGGCCTTCGCCCTTTGCGAATTCGAGTTCGAGCCCCATCGGCTCGATGATGAGCAGGATGTCCGCGAAGATGATGGCGGCGTCCACGTTCAGGCGGTGCGCGGCGTAGACCGTGACCTCGGAGGCGACCTCGGGCTGCTTGCACATCTCAAGGAAGGAGAATTTGGCGCGCACGTCGCGGTACTCCTTCATGTAGCGCCCGGCCTGCCGCATCAGCCAGACGGGCGTGTGGGGCACCTGCTCGCGCCGGCAGGCGCGCATGAAGGGGCTTTCGCGCAACTCCTCGGTCAGTCGAAAACCGCCGGTGGTCGTCCTCGCTTCACTCATCTCGGCTCTCTGAAATCCCTTTTCCGACGGTTAGATTGCCGGGACAATATAGCAGTTTGCGACTTTCGACGGCCAACGGGGGGCGTCCCGGCCGCGCGCGCTTTCGCGGGAGGCGCGGGGTTTATCTGTTAAAATTTCCTGCCACGAAAGGCGTCCCGGCGGTGTTTATGTGGTTGAGAGTTGCCTGATGAGTGAACGAGCGGCAGAGGCTTTGATTAATTCGGTGCCAGAGACGGTTCAGGCGGCGGCGGCCGCGCCCGGTTTTGACGAGGCGTTTACGCTGCACCACCGCGCCGTTTTCCGCGCCGCCTACGCGCTCGTCCGCGACGCGGGGCTGGCCGAAGACGTGACCCAGGAGGTCTTTCTCAAGCTCTACCAGCACATCGGCTCGCTCCAGAACGAGGAGCACGTGCGGCCGTGGCTTCTGCGCGTCGCGTCGAACACGGCGCTCAACACCATCCGCAGCCGGGGCCGCGCCGGCGCGCGCGAGGAGGAGTTCGGCGCCACGGCCGTCGTCGGCGCGGAGCCCGTGGGGCTGGAGGCCGACTACGAGCGGCGCTCCGAGATCGAGGAGGCGCGGCGCGCCCTCTCGCAGCTCAAGGAGCCGATGCGGAGCTGCCTCCTGCT
>DASWNR010000335.1:0-11591 GCA_036399155.1 Pyrinomonadaceae bacterium | reverse complement strand
TGCCGCGCCTCGGCTTCAACTGGGCCGTGAGCGACGTGGTGACGGTCAAGGGCGACTCGTATTTCGCGCTCACGCCTTCGTGCGTGATGGCGGGCGGCGGCCTCGAAGTCCTCTTCCACGACGGAAACCTGCGCGCATGGTTCACGGCGCACGCGGACCTGCTCGTCTCGTGGCACCCGTTCTTCTTCCTCGCGCACATCGACGTCGAGATCGGCGTCTCGTTCCGCCTCAACCTCCTCTTCTGCTACAAGACGATCTCGATCTCGCTCGGCGCGACCGTAGACCTCTGGGGCCCGCCGACGGGCGGGCGCGCGCACGTGCACCTCTCGATACTCTCCTTCACCGTGGGCTTCGGCGCGGACGACGCGGGGCGGAACAACCAACAGCTCGGGTGGAACGACTTCAAGAGCCTCCTGCCCGCGCCCGCCGACGTGTGCAAGGTCTCCGTGAGCAGCGGCCTCTACAAGACGCAGGACGGCACGAAGAACGACGGCGGCAAGGTCTGGGTCGTCCGCGCGACGAACTTCAGCTACTTCACGCAGTCGGCCATCCCCGCGAGCCACCTCTCTTACGGCGCGCCGCCGCACTCCTCGGCGGAGGCGTTCGCCGCGAGCGACGGCCCGGGCACGGGCGTCACGCACGCCGCCGACGCCGAGGCCGTGGACATCCGCCCGATGAACTTGAGCGGCGTCACCTCGACGCACAACCTAAGCCTCTTCAAGAACAGCCCCTCATCGAAGCCCGTTGACGTGTCGGCGTGGTCGCTCAAGCCGCGCCGCCAGAACGTGCCGGAATCGCTCTGGGGCGCACCGCCCCGGCCCTTCACGCAAATCCCGGACAAGCCTTCGGCCAAAGTCATCCCGCAGCAGTTGGTCGGCTACGAGGTGCAGGCGCCGCAGCCCGCCGTCGGTTCCTCGCGCGGGGTCGTGCCTTTGTCGAAGTTGTCGGAGGAGTACGTCGTGCCGCCCGGCGCCGCGCCGCTCTCGACCTCCCCCGCGTACTCGAATGACTACGTGCCGACATTCGACGACGAGAGCGTCGGGCTGATCGGGGCGCTGATGCGGTCGCCGGCCAGGGGCGCGCGCGACGCGCTCTATGCCGCGCTGAGCGGCGCGCAAGTCTACGCGGGCGCCAACGGCGCGCTCGACCACATGGCCGCGAAGGCGGCGCACCTCTTCAGCGAACCGCCGATGCAGCAGTCCTGAGCCGCAGGTGAGAACGATGCCGAACGACCCGACGACAGAAGACATCCCCGTAGGCGACATCAAGCTCTATGACAACTACGTCCCGGCGCTCGACGCGGGCGACTGGTACATCAAGGTCACGCACGCGCTGACGAAGGACGGCGCGGCCGTGAACACCGACGCGCTGGGCGCGCTCCAGGAGTTCGTCGTCTCCGCGCCGCAGTTCTCCCTCGACCCGTCCGAGATTCTCAGCTTCTACCCGCCGGCCGGTGCGACGGGGCGCTTCGGCGAGACGCTGCCCAACGTCGTGCTCAAGGAGCCTCTGCTGCCCTGGGAGCGCTCGATGTCGGGCTCGAACCGGCGGCAGCCGTGGCTGGCGCTGCTCATCTTCGAGCAGGACGAGCTTTCGGCCGGGGACGCCACCGCCGAACCCTCGCCCACGCGCGTCTTCAACACGACGGTCGGCGACTTCCTGAAGCATGACCGGCAGGGCAAGCTCCTCAAGCCGGCGGTCCACAAGGCCGACGACGTTCCCGCCGACGCACCCTGCGCCTACATACGCGTCCCCACGTCCGTCTTCCGGTCAATCGCCCCGCGGCTCGAAGAGCTGCGCTACCTCGCGCACTGCCGGCAGGTCAACACGGGCGACAAGGCCGTCGCCGGCCTGAACGAGCGCGGGCTTTTCTCAGTCGTGGTGGCGAACCGCTTCCCCGTAGTCCCCGCGTCACAGGAGGCGCCCGCGCTCCTGAACGTCGCGCACATGGTCTCGCTCGAAGGGCTTGAGACGTACCTCTCGGACGGCGCCTCGTTCGGCAACTACCAGGAGGTGGCGCTCGTCTCTCTGGCGAGCTGGACGTTCCAGTCCCTGTCCGACAAGCCGGAGGATTTCCGCGGGCTCGTGACGAACATGCTCTACCCCGGCGGGAGCACCGCCGCACAGCCCTACCCGCCCGAACACTTCTGGCTGCGCCTGCCGCCCGCCACGCTCGACGAGGCGGAGCCGGCGCAGGCGCAGGCCGCGCGGCGCATGCGCGACGGCTTCGTGCCGCTCGGCTACCACACGCGCACGGGCGAGGACACGTTCGCGTGGTACCGCGGGCCGCTCACCCCGCTGCTCACCACGCCCTTGCAGAAGGGCGGGCCGTTCATGACGGCCGACGCGGCGATCATCTACCAGCCCGCGCAGGGCGTCTTCGACTTCTCGCTGGCCGCCGCGTGGAACATCGGCCGCTCGGTCGCGCTCGCCGACCGCTCTTTCGGCCAGACGCTCTTCGAGATGAGGCGCGGCGCGCACCGTCTGACGGATCGGTTGTACCAGCGCCTCCGGAGCGACCACTTCAGCCAGAACGACATCGCCACGCTCGACCAGAACACGATGGTGCAGGACGAGTTCCTGAAGGTGCTCGACACGCAACTCATCCGGAACGTGGGCGCCGCCGCCACCACCCCGGTTCAGTCGGGCGGCGCGGCTCCCGCTGCCGTCCGATTGGAGGGCGACGAAGCGCCCCCGGACACGGACCCGAAGACCGCCGTCGAGAATTTCCTGAACGACGCGGGCGTGCAGCAGAGGATTCTCGAACTCGTGCGGGGCGACCTCGAACCCGTCTCGCGGTGGCTCGCGCAACTCCTGCTCCTCTTCCCCGTCCCCTTCGACTACCTCGTGGCGGACGAGCGCATGCTCCCCGTGGAGTCTCTGCGCTTCTTCTACCTCGACAACAACTGGCTCGACGCCATGCTCGACGGCGCGCTCAGCGTCGGCACCGAGTCGAGCCGCGACACCTTCTTCAACATGGTGACGCGCGACCTCATCCGGCGGTCTGCCTACGAGGCCGCGCTGACCTACCGCAAGAACATCGCCGGCGTAGACCCGCCCGCCGCTCAGGTGCAAAAGAACGTGACGAGCGGCCTGCTGCTACGCTCCGGTCTCGTCTCGGGCTGGCCGAGCCTCTCCGTCCGGCCCTGCCTCGACGGCGGCCAGATGCTCAAGACGCTGCGGATGGCGCACCTCTCGCCCAACGTCCTGCTCTGCGTCTTCCGGGGCGTGCCCGACTACGTGGAGATTTCCGAGCCGCAGGAGGGCTTCGCCTTCGGCACGGACGAGGGCGGCAGGGTCGCTCTGCGCTATCCCGCCGGCGCGACGATAGGCGGGCAACTGCCCGGCGACCCCGCACTGTCGGTGCGCGACCCGACGGGGCGGCAGAAGCTCTTCATGCGCTCGGCGTCGAGCCGCGTGCTCGACCTCAGCCCCGACTCGCCGTCGGGGCTCGTCCAGGGGATTAAGGCCGGGCTCGAAGCGCAGCTCAAGACGACGCTCGAAGCCTTCGGCCCGGCCGACATCGCGCTACAGATGGTCAAGGTGCCCGAGGCCGTCCGGCTCAACTGTCGGACGAAATAGCCGCCCGGAGGAGAATCATGCCCGAGACATACCTCGTCGTGCCCGTCGAACTCGACGCGTTGGTCGTCAACCGGGGCGTCCTGGGGCGCGACACCTTCCGCTGGTGGCAGTTCAACTACATGGCGCTCGGCCACTTCAAGAGCCCCGAGCCGCTCGCGTTCGACCGACCGACCGGCGGCCCGGCCGCGGGCATCCACCTCCACTGGACGCTCCCGCGCTCGCTCCGCAACGGCGTGCAGAACCCGCAGACCGGCGAGTTCGAGTACCCGCTCGTCCCCAACCGCTGGCTCGTCCTGCGCTTCGGCGGGACGACGGGGCGGCGGGCGACGGCCGGCTGGGTTCTGGAGAGCGACTGCCCCAAGACGAGCAGGACGCCGAACGTAGACACGGCGCGGACGAGCATGTACCTGCTCGACCCCTCGATCATCAACGCCTGGGTGAAAAGCCCTGACCCGTACCGCAACGGCGCCGCCTTCAGCCCGACCGCGAACCAGCCGCAGATCGCCAACATCGGCATCCCCTTCCCGCTCTCCGGCGGGTGGGACGAGCGCGACGGGCGCTCGATGTTTTTGACGGCGGTCGGGCCGGCCAACCACGTCTTCAGCGTCTACTACCCGCACAACCTCGGCGTCTTCTCCTTCTACGACGACCTCGCCGGCGTTGACGCCGACACGCTGAGCTACCTCGTCGTCGGCTGGTACTCTGACCCGACGCGCGACGTGCTGGCGTCGTGGCGGCAGGACACCAAATCCCCGAAGCCATACGACGCGCTGCTCGACCGACTCCGGTGGACTGTGACCGGAGGCTCCGAGGCGCAGGCGACGGCGAGCCTTTACGAGGGCATGGTCTTCTCCATCGACTGGAACCGCGGCGGCAACCCGCCCCCGGAAGACCCGCTTCAGGCCGTCCGCGACAGCGGCATTCTCAACGTGGCGCTCGGCAACACCGGCACTGACTCGTTCACCGCGCTCGTCGCCGAGCAGTTCCGGGCGAAGGGGCACGACCCGCAGAAGGCGAAGCTGCTTCAGGCGTTCCAGTACGGCCTGCTGCCCGTCCTCAACCAGCCCAACGGCGAGGCTCTGCTCGAAGAGGAGATTCGGCGCGCGTGGCACGGCCCGAAGCAGGGCGGCTACCGCTGGAGCATCGTCCCGCGCGACGCTGAGGACACGGCGGCGGACGTTCTCACCGCCGACGAGGCCGCGTGGCTGCTCCGGCTCAACAACGACCAGGCAGACCTCGACGACGCCCTCGAACAGCTCTACGGCCTCCAGTGGGATTTAAACGCCACGTGGTACAGGCTCAACTTCCTCACGGACAAGGCGAACACTTTCCCGCAGCCGCCCCCCGGCGTGCCGTGGAGCCAGTCGAACCCGAAGGTATTTAACGACTACCTCGCGGGCCTGCGCGCGCAGCTCGACCCGTCCACACAGCTCGACCCGAGCCGGCCCGCTGGCCCGACGAACTTCGACAGCCTCGCGCGCCGCGTCGTCAACCAGATCGCCGCGGTGAAGGCGCTGACGGCGAAGGTGCCGCAGCCAAAGGCTGTGGCGGACGGCAACGCACAGGACGCCTTCCTCGCGGGCGTTCGGGCGTTCGCGACGCAGAAGAATCTCGATCTTAAGAAGTCGCTCAAGGCCGCGGCCGCGCCGCGCTACTGGAAGGCCAACAACCCCGTCGTCACCATCTCGGGCGTCAAGCCGCCGCCGGAGACCAACCCCGACCGCGCCCTCGACGTGCGCCTCGCCTCGCACCTCGTCACGGGCTTCAAGGTCGCCAGCTCCGCCCCGGTCGACCAGACTTCCGCGGCGTCTGCGCTCCCGGCGACGCCCGACCTCTCCAAACTGCCCGCGCCCGTCCCCTCGCTCGTCAGGGAGTTCTTCTTCCTCGACCCGGCCGGCGCGGCGTCAATCGCCGCGGCGATCAAACGGCCGGCCGCAGACGTCTCGGCCGTGATGGCGGCGCACCCGGCGGACGCATACCTCGGGACGCTGCCCGACCTCGCACTCGACAACTGGAAGCAGCCCTGGTCGCCGCTCTTTATGGAGTGGCGCGTCAGCTACACACACATCGCTGACCAGACCGACGGCCAATCGAACTGGACTTTCGACGGGACGGACTACCACTTCACGCCGCGCGGCGCGACGCCTTCGACCGAACGGCCGCGCGGCGTGGGCGGCATCTCGCTCCTCAGCCCGCAGGCGAAGTTCGTCTTCGGCGCGCGCCTCAAAAAGTTCGTAGACCAGTTCGGCACCGACGCCGACCTGCACAACCTCTACGACTGGATCGACGAGATAGACAAGTGGCAGTTCCTCTCGCAGGAACTCGTCGGCTTCAACGAACTGCTCGCGCTGCGCGACGAGCGCGCCTTCCGCCGCCCGTCGCCGGCCGACAGCGTCGGCGGCCCCGCCGGCCGGTACCCGCTCGCAGACCTCGTCGGATACTCTTCGGACGCGCCGGGCGGTGCCCACTCTCTGCCCGGCGCGTACCGGGGGCAGGTCAACTCGATTCCCTTCAACCCTAACGGCCCGAAGATACCCTTCCGCGGCGTGCGCCAGGGGCAAATCTACTTTGAAGACCTTTCCCTCTACGACAAGTTCGGCCGCGTGCTCTACGTCATACAGTCCGGCACGAACTCCGGCCTCTTCGACATGAAGAACTTCCCGCTCGTGCGCGACCCGAACCTCGACCCGGACGTAAAGCTCAACACGGCGATAAACTCGGTCGCGCAGCTCCCGCCGCGGCTGCTGCAACACGCGCGGCTCGACATCGACCTCGTGGACGGCGCGCGGGACTCGAAACTCTACGGGCTCGACCCGAACGTCAACCCCGTCTGCGGCTGGGTTCTGCCGAACCACCTCGACCGCAGCATCCTCGTCTACGCGCCCGACGGCCGGAGCATGGGCGAGTTCCGCATGGTTGTGAACGAACGGGGGGCGAAGTCGGGCGAGTGGCAGCCGCCGCCGCACAGCGAGGTGAACACGCTCGACGACGTGGGCAAAGTCTCGCCGCACCTGCGGCAGATGCTCGACTCGCCGAAGCTCAAAGACCCGGCCGCCTTCCAGACCTTCCTCGACGTGATAGACGCGACGCTCTGGACGACCGACGCGCTCGGCAACCGCGCCGACGAGAACCTCTCCGTTCTCATCGGGCGGCCGCTGGCGCTGGTGCGCGCGCGCCTACGGCTCGCGCTCGACGGCCCGGCCATACGCGACACGGGGTGGGACGTGTCGCTCGACCCGCCTACGCCGGACTTCCTCAACACCACCTTCGCCGTCCGCCTCGGCGACCAGGCCACGCGCGAGGACGGGGTCGTCGGCTACTTCCTCGGCGCCGACTACGACACCTTCAATAGCGTCGCCGCCCCCGGCGACGGCGGCCCGCCGCAGGGCTACGTGAAGCGTATCGGGCCGCTCGGCACGACCGACGGCACCGCCAACTACATCCCGCTCAAATGCGCGGAGGGCGGCGGCGCCTACGTCACGCTCCTCGTAGACCCGCGCGCCGCAGTCCACGCCACGACCGGCATCGTCCCCGTCAAAGAGGTCAGCCTCCCGGCGAGCCTCGTCGAAGACCCGCTCACGAACATCGAGGTCGGCTTCCGCGTCGGCCCGCTCCTGACCGCCATCCGTGAGACGCCCGCGCCGGCCGGCCGGCGGCCCGCCTTCCCGACCGCCGTCAGTTACCCCGCACCGGCCGAGCAGAACGGCCAGTGGTCCTGGTGGGAGCCTGCGACGGCCTCGCCCGGCTGGAACGGCTACGCGCTGCTCGACACCACGCCCGACGCGAAGCTGCGTACAGTCCCCAACACCCTGCGCGACGGGATACTCCAGCTCGTGCTCGACCTGAATAAGGACTCATAGCGGTAAGGGAGAAGAACCGATGACGACGAAGAAAGCCCCGAAACAAAGCTCGAAGCAAAGCTCCGAGCGTGCGAAGGCCGGGGACGACACCTCCTGCCTGCTCGACTACCGGCCCTCGACCTACCCCACCCCCATCCAGACCGGCTCCGCACAGACGCCCGCCCGGGCCGTCCTCAACACGGCGGCGCTTCCCGGCGCGGGGCAAAAGGTCTACTGCAACCAAATCGTTATCTCCGTGCCCGTCGGCTCCGACGCCGCCGACCTCTTCCAGCAGACGCCCACCACCTCAGTCAACACGGACAAATGGAGCGTCACCAGCACCTTGCTCAAGACGGGGCGCGAAGTCGGGATCGAAGACGAGGGCGATTACGCTACCTTCATCTTCGAGTGCCGCGACGCGAGCGATTACCTCATCGACTACAGCCTCGTCTTCGGCATCTCGGGGGCGGTGTCGCCCGTGCCCTCGCCGTGCGTCGTCCAGATCATGGAGAACTCGGGCACGACCAAAGACCCCTCGACCTTCACCAGCAAGACGTGCTCCTACACGTTGACCACGTCCACGCCGATCTTCTACCTCACGAACTTCGTGGCGACCGCGGCGGGCTCACCGACCGTGCCGGCCACCGAGTTCGCCGACGGGGCCGACATTAACTTTGCGTGGGAGAGCAGCGGCACTTTCTACCAACTCTTCGAGAAGAATCAGCCGAAGCCCGTCTACGCCGGCACGCAGACGGCCTTCACGCTCAAGGGCGGCGTGAAGACCGACACGACCTTCGTGTTAGTGGCGATGGTGAGCGGCGACCCGGGCGGCGACAAACCGCAGTCGGGTTATCAGCCGATTTATATCTACGACGCCCTGACCGTCACCGTCAGCAACCCCGCCCTCGCGCCCAGCGCCTTGAACGTCTCCGGCCACGCCGGCGTCGGCACGCTCGGCGTCACGGGTCTCGCGGAACTCACCAACGCGGACGTGCGCGTCCTCCTCAACGTGACCGGCGCGACCGACCTCGCCGACACGAACGTCAAAGGCTCGCTCGGCATCGGCGTGCCGGCGCCACGGAGTAAGCTGCACGTCAATTCTAACGACGGAATTAGATTGGGTCTTGAGCAGAACGGGGGCGGACAGTTAGTCATCACGAACAACGCGGGTGACGATAGTATTTATCTCGAAGCCGTTAGTAAGGACGGGATAGACAAAGGCGGAAAGGGCGCTGCAAAAAAGCTATACCTGGGAACCCCGGGCGGCCCGAACATGGCCGACCTCCCCACATTGGTCTTACATGCGGCTAGTACCGCCGTCCACGGCAGCCTCGGCGTCGGCCTCGGGGAGACGGCGCCGCAAAATGCTTTGGACGTTAAAGGCGGCGTCGTCATCGGGGCGACGTATGCCGGGACGCAGAAAGCCCCGGGCAGCGGGTTAAAGGTCGAGGGCGCTGTAATTCTTAACAACGACCTCGCGGTCGAAAACGGTGTGGTCACGGTGAAGCAGTTACAATTTTTGGGCCCGACGAACTGGACTGAACAGACACAGTCCGGGACACTGCAAATCACAAACAAAAGTGGTCTTGCGGCAAAATTCGAGCCCGACTTAAGTTGCTGGTTCCAGGGGCCCGTCAGCACGGGGTCAGGTTTTTACTCCGCCGGCCCCATTCTGCTATACGACCCGGGCGAAAACGCATGGCGCAGACTTAGTTTTGCGAAGGACTCCGGTTACCAATGGGCCACACTCGTCCCGCACGCAACTCCCTCCGACCTGCGCCTCAAAAGCGAGGTGCAACCGGTTCCGTCCGCGTTAGAAAAGATTCGCCGTCTGAGCGGGGTAACCTTTCGCTGGAACAATGATGCGTTGCAGCATTTCACTCGCGACATCGAGACCACGATTTCCGCAGGGCCAAACGCGACGGAGCGAGAACATCACAAAGTCTGGCAAACCGAGCGCGGCAGGCGGCGCGATCAACTCGCCGCGACACAGGTCGGCATCGTCGCCCAGGATGTCGAAGCCGTACTCCCCGAAGCCGTGACCACCGACGAGGCGGGCTATAAATCCGTCCGGTACGACAACCTGATCCCTCTGTTGATTGAAGCCGTCAAGGAACAAGATCTGGCCCTGACAGCCCAGGCTGCACTCGCGGCGCGGCAGCAAACCGAAATCGAACGGCTCAAGCAGCCATTGCTCTCGGCCGACCCGCCACGCGCGCAGGACGTGGAGGCCGTCGTGCCTGAAGCGGTCTCGGAGAACGAGGACGGCCACAAATGCGCTCGTTATCCGCAGCTTGTCGCACTGCTCGTGGAGGCCATCAAGGAGCAGGGCTCGCAGATTCAAGCATTGTCGAGCGAGGTGTCCGCGCTCGGGGAAAGACTGCGCGACAAGCTCAGTTCGGTCATAGCTACACCCCCGGATTGATTTGCTTCGTCGGCAAGTGAGTGGGGAGCCCCTGAGAAGCGCTCCGGCGAGGCCATCTCCCGCACACATAATCATTTTTATAAGCCGCCCCGGGCGCGTCCGGCTCGAAGACTTCTCCCAACGTAAATATTTCAGCGCTCTTCCTACGGCCGCGCGCCGTCGTCGCGCCCGCCCCTGCCGCGACGGCCCCGCGGGCGTTCGTCTCGTCGCGACTGTTGAAACTGCTGCCACTGTTCGGGCGTCAGAACCTTCTCTATGCGCCCGTCGGCCTGCCGTCGAATCTCTGCGAAGCGCGGCGCTGTCTCTTCGCGCAGCGACTCAAGCTGCGTGCGCGTCTCCCCGAAAATCTGCTGCACCTGCGTCTTCTGTTCCGGGCTCAAGTTGAGGCGCTTGCTCATACGCTCCAAGCGGTCTTCGCGGCCGACCCGCCCGCCGCCTCCCCAGGCGCGGTAGACCGACGGGGCGAGCGCGCCCGCCGCGAACCCGAGCAGGAAGATGCCGAGCGCCGCCGCGCGCACGAGCCAACTGGTTTTACTCACCCTGTCCATTGTCACCTCGCCTCTTCGTCCTCCGACCCGTAGAGGGTCGAGAGCACCTGCTCGTAGGTCATCTGCCCGCGCTCGGCCTCGCCCTCTTCAAACAGGAGCGACTCGGCCGTGAAAGTTGTCGCGCCCGCCGCCAGCTCGGAGGCGACGGCCTCCTCCCGCGGGGCGGCGAGGGTCAGCACTAGGAGTGCCGCCGTCGTCGCCGCCATCGAGGTGACGAGCAGCCTCGTTGACTTCCAAAGGCGCGCGAGCGTCCAGCCCTCCTCGGCCGCGCGACGCTCGCGAAGCGCCGCCAGCACGCGCGTCTGGAAGAAGGGCGACGGCTCGAACGTCTCGGCCGCGCGCGCCCTGAGCGCGAGCGAAGCGGCCTGCGCCGACTCGAAGGCGCGCCGGCAGTCGGCGCAGACTTCGGCGTGTGCGCGCAAAGAGGCAAGCTCGGCCTTGCCGAGACTCGCCAGCGGCGTTTCGTCGAGCACCCGCAAAATGTGTTCGTCTCTCATCGCTCCCCGCCCTTCACCGAACTCCCCGGCCGGCGCGCGCCGGCTCACCCCTCATCCATGCTTTTTCGCGCCGCGCGACAGAAGCTTTTCTACCGCCTCGCGCATCCTTCGCCGCGCGCGCATCGCCTTGACCTTGACGTTCGACTCCGACCAGCCGGTCGCCTCGGCGACCTCTTTAACCGAAGCCTCCTCGCCGTCCATCAGCATCAGGACGAGGCGGTCGTCCGGCGACATCTTCCCGAGCACGCGCTCGGCGAGGTCGGCCGCGACCAGACCGCGCTCGGCGGAATTCTGACGCTCGACCGCCGCGCCGGCCAATCTGTTTTCGAGCCACGCGCTCTCGTCTTCCGAGAGGTCTGAGGCCGAAAGCTCCGGCCGCCTCCTGGCGCCGCGCACGATGTTGAGGCAGGTGTTGGTCGCGATGCGCGTCAGCCAGCCCTCGAACGACCCGCGCCCCTCGAACGTGCCGAGCTGCGTGAAGGCTTTCAAAAAAACTTCCTGCGCGGCCTCTTCGACCTGCTCGCGGCGTCGGAAGAAGCGGCCGGCGGTGTGGAAGACGCGCGGGCCGTAGCGCCGCACGATCTCCGCGAAGGCGGACTCGTCGCCCGTGCGCGCCAGGCGCGCCAGCTCAAGCTCGGGCGCTTGTTCAAGCTCCAACGACAGTGTCCGTCCCCGTCCTCGTACATTTCGGCGGCGGCGGACT
>DASWNR010000334.1:0-4184 GCA_036399155.1 Pyrinomonadaceae bacterium | reverse complement strand
TCTAACCGCGAGCCAGACCTCGCCGCGTATCGCGTCTACCGGACGGAGGCCGAGGAGAAGGCGAGGGACGTGAGACTGATGGATTTGGCGGCGACTTTAACTCAGGCGGAGATCAACCTGAGCGACCCGGCCGCCGAGTGGACTGACGAAGGCGGGCTGGTCGGCGGCCACAAGTACTTCTACAGGCTCGCGGCACTCGACGCGTCCGGCAACGAGTCGGAGCCGACGCGCGTGTTCTGGCTCGTCGCCGTGGACACGCGCGTGCCGCCGGCCCCGACATGGACGGAGCAGTCCTGGCTGCTGCGGAGCGTCAACGACAGCTCTTTCATCCTTTGGCCCGAGGACGACGTCGTGCCCGAAAACTACCTGCCCGCGCTGCGACTCGGCTGGCGCTCTGAGACGCCCGAGCCGGAGTTCGCCGTGACGCGCATGCTCTCGGGCGGCGGGACGTGGGAGGGGCCGCGCAACGCGCTCCAGCGGCCGAGCGCGAACGACCCGCACGAGTTCGTCTTCTTCGACTTCGAGGCCGACCCGACCGGCGAAATCCTGTACCGCGTGAAGGTGCGCTCGCCGAGCGGCGTCTGGTCGATTGAGGACGCGATTCTGTCCGTGCCGCCGAAAGGGGGAGAGTGATGGAGATAGACCTGGGCAATAAATTCTTCCTCCCCATCATCCGGCCGCCGGAAAAGAAGTTCAACCCCTTCAGCGTCTCCGAGGTGGCTGACGCCCTGAACATCGCGGAGACGATGGCGTACTACGGCGACCTCCAGGCGCAGGGCGTGAACGTGCTGGCGTCGCCGCCGCCCGCCCCGGGCAGCCCGATGGAGATTCTCATCGAGAACAGCGACGTGACGCACGACACGGACGAGGAGGAGCCGGTCTCGACGGTCTTCGCCATGACGAGGGGCTTCGTCAGTTACGAGTCCGGCGAGATCACGCTCCGCGTCTGGCCGGCCGACTTCAAGTCGCTCGCGAAGCTGCCCGACGGGCCGCCGCGTCCGAACCGCATCGTCTACGGCTCGCTCGACGCGGACTCGGTCGAGGAGGCCATCGAGGAACAGGCCGCGGAGCTTGACGAAGCCGTCCTCAAGGAGTCGTGGGCGCAGACCAAATCGGGGGCGGCGCCCGACCGCGCGGCGCTCGAAGCGGCGTTCGTCGAGCGTTTCATGGACGGCGACGCGGAAATCTACGTCGAGGCCGGCGCCGCGCTCGGCGAGGCTTCGGTCATACCCGCGGCGGTGAACGCGCCGGTCGCGCGGCTGACGCTGGCGGCCTTCTTCGACGCGGCGGGTTCGCCGCCTTCAATCGAGGCCGCGCCGGAAGACCTGATAGACAACGCGCTGCGCCCGAAACTGCTGCTGCTGTTCACCGGCCACCCGCTCCTCAAGGCCATCAGCGGCCCCGTCCAGGTTCACTTCAAGTCGCGGTTCTTCATCTGGGACAACACGCCCGGCGTGCAGGACTACGTGCCGCTCGCCAACGGGCAGGTCACGCTGCTCGCCGGCCCGGACCTCTCCAACCTCCCGAGCCTCCCCCTCGACACCTACGTCGGGGTCGCGCCGCCGTTCTTCACGGACGCGAACGGCTTCATCGACGTGATCGCCCCGCCGCTGCCGTCGCGCTCGCTCATCCGCTTCAGGTACGCGACCACGGGCAACACCTACGGCGTGCGTACCTATGCCGAGGACGTGGAGACGAACCCGCACAAGGCGAGGCAGTACGTGGACGACCTCCTCGTCAACTCGAAGGAGTACAGGGCCAAGTACGAGTTCTACCCGAGGTACAAGAGCTTCGTGAACGACCTGGCCGACCACAGCGACGACGAGAAGTACGGCGCCGACCGCGGGAACATGGAGAAGCACGAGAAGATCATCCAGCCGCTGGCGCTCGGCGCGATCTCGGGGTTCATACCGGCCGTCACCCACCGCGACACGTTGAAGCACCTCAGGCAGTTCGAGGAGGGCTACAAGGCCGGCGTCATTCCGCCGAAGAGCAAGACCCTCAACATCCTCTTCGAGGGCGACTCGTGGGTGAACTACCCCGTCGGCTTCAACGACATCTACGGCCACCTCGACCAGTTCATCTGGTCGAAGACGAAGCCCGACGTGACGTACAACCGGATTCCGCTCCAGCACTTCGGCGACCGCTCCGGCCAGATGTTCTACGCCGCCTCGCCCGCGGACGACCGCCAGTGGAATTACACGCTCGACGCGCTCTCCGAGTACAAAATCGACCTCATCGTCATCAGCAGTGGCGGGAACGACATGGCGGAGCCGGGCATCAGCAACAGCGCCGGCAAAGCCTGGGTCACGGACAACTTCAACGACGGCTACTTCGACCCGTTCCTGGCGCAGGGCGCGCTCTCCGGCGCGGACATGGATACGGCGGAGAGGCTGTTGAAGCTTTCGTTCTCGGTGATGTTAAAGAACCACCGCTGGTACTCCTATTTCAACCCCGGCGTCGTGCTCAAGGACGAGGCGCAGATGAAGGCCGTGCTCGACCCGCTGCTCGCCGCGCTCAATCAGGACTTCGGCCCGTCCGACCCGCAGGCGCAGGCCGGCAGTCTGGACGAGATAGGCCACAAGGTGATCGCCAGCTTCCCCGACACGTTCGCGCCGGGGAGCGACGAGGACTTGCTCTTCAAAGAGGTGTTCGACCCCGCGGGCTTCGCGCAGCGTTACGCCGACGTGAAGACCAACCTGTCCACCCTGCTCGACGAGGCGCAGGATCGCGGCATCCCGGTCATCACACACACCTACTGCTACCCGCTCTTCAGCGAAAACCCGACCTCGTACTTCGGCGAGGGGAACTGGAAACTCACCGGCCCGTGGTTCGCACACCGCTTCAGGGAGGCGAAGGTTCTCGACCGGCGCATCCAGAAGATTTGCCTGAAGGTGATACTCGACAAGTTCGTCACGGACATCCTCCAACCGCTGAAGGCGGCCTACCCGCTCTTCGATTACGTAGACGTCCGGCGGCTCAACGCCTCGACCGAAACCTGGCGCGACGAGATGCACCTGCGGGGCAGCGGCTTCCGCGAGGTCGCGCGCAAGATTTACGACGCCATCTCCGCGCACCCGAACCTCTCCAACTTCTTCCAGTGAGTCGAAACCATGTTCTCATTCGCCCCGTTCAGCAAGACGCTACCCAAGTGGCCGCAGAAGCTCCTGCCCGAGGACAGCCGCGCCCTCGAAGAGATCGGCTTCACGGACTTCGACATCGTTCAGGACGACGAGGCGTACGAGACGAGCGGCAAGATCGGGTGGCTGAAAGAGATCGAGCTGCCGCTGCCCGCGCTCGACTCGGTGAGCCTCGTGCTGCTGCACAACAACGGCATGACCGAGGTCGCCTTCACGTACCGCCGCCGCCCGGACTTCGAGGTGCGACTCGTCAACCTCAACGTCTCGCTCCGCCTGAAGAAGAGCCTCCTCCGGCGCGTCCACCTCGTGGACGGCAAGTGGGAGCCGATGCTGCTGCCCGACGGCAAGCCGGCGCCGGTGGATATCACGCTGGGGGGGACGGACGTGTCGCTCACGGCCGACTGGGACATCGCCGTCATCAACAATCCGGCCGTCACGATTCCGGCGGTCGAGCTGGGCACGACCGGCATCGTCCTTGAGCTGAGCGAAATCGAACTCTACCTTTCGGGGAAGCAGACGCCGCCGCCCGGCGAGCAGCAGGGCTTCAAGGGCGTCTTCATCAAGTCGGCCGAACTGCACCTGACCGGCGGGCTCACGTCCGACGTGGCGCCCGACAACTTCTCCGCGAGCGACCTCCTCATCGGCTCGTCGGGCATCAGCGGCACCATCACGGCGACATGGAACTCGAACGTCAACACGAACGTCGCCGCAAAATTCGCGGCCGCCGGGAGCGGCGGAGGCGGGGGCCAAGGCGGGAGTCTCTTCGGCATCCCTTTTAAGCTCAAGAGCCTTGAGCTTGAGCTGAAGCATAACCAGTTCCAGAGGTCAGCCATCAAGGGCGAGCTGACGCTGCCGTTCTTCGACTCGCCCGCCGACGTGGAGGTGAGCATCGACGCCGACGGCGGCTTCGCCGTCGAGCTGGACGGCACCGGGCCCGACGGCCTGAAGACGCTGACGAAACCGGGCATCCTTGAGCTGACGCTCGACAGCATCGGGTTCAAGGTCAAGGGCGGCGAGTTCGAGGTGAAGCTCAGCGGCGCGGTG
>DASWNR010000333.1:0-13988 GCA_036399155.1 Pyrinomonadaceae bacterium | reverse complement strand
TCATCGTCGGGCCGCACGACTACAGCGACCGCTTCACGTACTGGCCGCGCCGCGTCTCCGAGGGCGGCGACGTGCTCGCGCCCGGCGACCCCGCGCGCCCCGTCCAGTTCATCGACGTGCGCGACCTCGCAGCGTGGATTCTGCTCGCGGGCGAACGTCGGCTGGCCGGCACCTTCAACGCGTTGGGGCCGGATTACAGGCTGACGTTCGGGCGCTTCCTCGAAGAGTGCAGGGCCGCGACCGGCGGCGACGCGCGCTTCGTCTGGGTCGACGAGAATTTTCTGCGCGAGGCGGGGCTGGCGGCGTGGACGGAGGTGCCGCTCTGGTCTGACTCGGCGGACGATACCAACCGCTACTTTCAGGAGATGAGCGTGGCGAAGGCGGTCGCCGCCGGGCTCCGCTTCCGCCCCGTCGCCGAGACCGTGCGCGACACGCTCGCTTGGGACATGACCCGGCCCGCCGACGCGGAGCGCCGCGCCGGCCTCGCACGCGAGCGCGAGCGCGAAGTGCTCGCGGCGTGGGAAGCACGCGCGGCGGGTTAGCGCGCGCTCACTTCGCCGGGACGATTCGCAGGATGCGGTCGTCGTCCGGGGCGGGCCGTCCTCGCCCGTCGCGGTTCGAGGTCGAGAAGTAGAGCGCGCCGTCGGGGCCTTCGGCGACCTCGCGGATGCGTCCGTACTCGCGTTGGAACAGACGCTCCTCGCTCAAGACCCCGCGCCCGTCGAGCACGACGCGCTGCAAACCTTCGCCCCTCAGACACCCGAAGAAGAAGTTTCCCCTGAACCGCGCGAGCGCCGAGCCGCGGTAGAACTCCGCGCTCGCGGGCGCGCACGCGGGCGTGTATTCGAGCAGCGGCGACTCCATCCCCACGCGCGTCTCGCGGTGGTGTATGGCGGCCCAGCCGTAGTTCCCGCCGCGCTCGACGATGTTGACCTCGTCGCCGCCCCCGGGGCCGTCAAAGCCGGAGGGGCCGTGCTCGGTCTGGAACATGAGGCCCGTGCCGGGCTGGAAGTCGAGCCCTTGCGAGTTCCGGTGCCCGTACGCCCAGATTTCCGGCCGCGCGCCCGCGCGACCGACGAAGGGGTTGTCTTCGGGCACCGTCCCGTCGTCGTTCAGACGCAGAGTCTTGCCCGCCAGCGTGTCCAACCGCTGACCCAACTCCTTCTCACCCGCGTCGCCGGTCGTGACGTAGAGCTTGCCGTCGGGGCCGAAGCGCAGGCGCGTGCCGGCGTGGAAGCGCGCGGCCGGGATGTCTTCGATGATGGGTTTGCGTTCGGCCAGCCCGGCGTCCGTCTCGCGGAAGCGCACGACGCGGACGCGGACGCCTTCATGGCCGTAGGCGTAGGCGAGGTAGAGCAGACGGTTGCGCGCGAAGTCCGGGTGGAGCGTGAGCCCCATCAGACCGCTCTCGCTCTCGCTCTCAACGTCCGGGATGACGGCGAGCGGCTCAGGCCTCAGACGCCCCCGCTCGTAGACGTGCACGCGCCCCGGCCGCTCGGTGAAGAGCATCCGGCCGTCGGGCGCGAAGACGATTGACCAGGGGACTTCGAGGCCGGAGACGACCGTCTCGACGCGGAAGCCGGCGAGCCCGCCCTCCGGCGGCGCGGGCGGCGCTGCGGCCGTAGGCGTCGAAGAGCCGGCGGGCGGCGTCGCGCCCGTGTCGTCGCCCGTGCGTGCGGCGCCGCAGCCGGCGACGAGGAGCGAGAGGGCGCAGGCGAGCGCCGCGGTCGTGTGCGTCCGCGTGTGTGTCTTCAAGGCGTGTCGGGCTTTCAGTGCGAGATGTATTCGTGGAGCAGTTGCAGTTCCGCGCCCTGCTCGCTGATCTCGACGCGCATGATGTCGCGCATCGAGAGCATGCCGATGAACTTGTCGCCGTCCACCACCGGCAGGTGGCGGCTGCCGACGCGCTCCATCCGCTCAAGCGCCTCGTGCGGGGTGTCGCCGCACTCGATGACGGCGCGCGGCTCGCTCATCACCTCGCGGATGGGCACCCGCCCCGGCTCAAGCCTGCGCACGACGACGCGCTGGAGCAGGTCGCGCTCGGAGAAGATGCCGCACAGCTTCTCGTCGGAGTCGAGGACGCAGACCGCGCCGATCTTGCGGTCGGCCATGTACAGGGCGGCGTCGAGCGCCGTCGCCGTGTCGGCGACGAAGTAGGGTTCGCGGTCGCAGACCACGTGCCTGATGGTAATCATACGCCTCAGTTCCCTCCTGCGGTTCGTGGTGCCAGAGCGCGCACATTATACCGGCGCGCGCGCCGCCGCCCGAAGGATTTTGTTGACGGGCGTAAGCACCAATTTTCTCATCCTCGCTTACTCGAAGAGGGACCCTTGCGCCGAAGGCCGGCGGAAAGTGTCGGGGCGCTCCTCGTAGGCGTGCTTCTGCTCGTCCCGGTTGAAGCCCAGCCGGGCGCAGTGGACGCGGAAGCTCTTCTCGATGACCTGCCAGTAGACGCCCGAGCCGCGCATGCGCTCGCCGAACTCTGCCGTGTTGAGGCGCCCGCCGCGCACCTCGCGCTGGCGCGCGAGCACGCGCTCGGCCTTCGTCGGCAGCCGCTCACGCAGGCGCTGCTCGAAGTAGGGCGCGACGTTGCCGGGCAGGCGCAGGAGGTTGATGAAGGCCGAGCGCGCGCCGGCCTCTTTCGCGCGCTTGAGAAGCTCCGGGATGTGCGAGTCGCTGAGGCCCGGGATGACGGGCGCGATGGCGAGCCCGACGGGGACGCCCGCCTCGGCCAGCTCCCGCATCGCGCGGAAGCGCGCCGCCGGCAGGGGCGCGGTCGGCTCAAGCGCCTTCGCCGTCTCGTCGTCGGCGAAAGGGATCGAGAAGTAGACGCTCGCGGCCGCCTCGCGCGCGAGCGCCGAGAGTAAATCCCTGTCGCGCCGGACGAGCGCCGACTTGGTGACGACGCCGACCGGGTTGCGGAACTCAAGACAGACTTCGAGACTTTTGCGGGTGAGCTGGTAGTTGAACTCAAGCGGGATGTACGGGTCGGAGGTGAAGGAGAAGACGACCGTCTGCCCGCGCCACGACGGGCGCATGAACTCGGCGCGCAGGAGTTCCGGCGCGCGCACCTTGGCGACTATCTTTGTCTCGAAGTCCGTGCCGGCGCCGAAGCCGAGGTACTCGTGCGTCGGGCGGCTGAAGCAGTAGCTGCACGCGTGCGTGCAGCCGCGGTAGGGGTTGACCGAGTAGTCGAAGCCCACGTCGGGGCTCTTGTTGTGCGTGATGATGCTGCGCGTCTCGGTCTCCTCGAAGACCTCGACGCGCGACTCGGGCGGCTCGCCTATCCACTCGACGCTGGTCGAGAGCCAGGGGTTCGGAGGGTTTTCGACGTAACGCATGGCTGCTCCCCGACGGCCCCATCGTTAGTGGCGCGGCCGTCTTCACAAACTCAACTGTTGACGGATGCGCGCCGCCCGGGAGCAGTCGCGGCGCGCGTCTGACGCGAAGGAGAAAGTCTGCGGCTATTTTAAAGGCGCGCCCCTCAATCCCACAAGCCGCCTTCGCCCGGCCCCGCCGCAGGCGTCGCCCCGCCTTCGTCCCACGCGACGAAGAAGAGCCGGTAGCGGTCCGGGTCTTCGAGCGTGACGAAGCGGCCGCCCCAGCCCTCGTCGGACGGCGGCTCAACGTCGAGCCCGCTCGCGCGCGCGAAGTCGTAGAACTCGTCCACGTCCTCGACGGTGAGGAAGAAGTGTACGCCGCGCCCGCGCCTCGCCATCGTGAGCGGCACCTGCGCGAGCATCAGCCGCAGCGCCCCCGCGCGCAGCGTCGCCATCGGCGGCTCGGCCTCGGGCGTGTGCGCCTCAAGCTCGAAGCCGAGCCCGGAGCCGTAGAAGTCGAGCGACTCTTCGAGGCTGTTGACTTCGAGAAAGAGGAGTTCGAGTCCCTTGACGCGCATGGCTTTCAGACCGCCCTCAGCAGCAGGTAGACGCCGTAGCCGCCGCCCACGACGCACGACCAGAAGAAGACCTCCTGCGCCCAGACCAGACGCCGCGCCGGGTGTCGCGGCCCGACCTGCTCGCGCGCGAACGCGAGCGCGCCGTGCGCCATCAGCACGCCGAAGGCGACGACCCCGAACCCGAGCAGCGCGAGCGGCCAGAGGAAGACGACGTAGTGCGCCTTGACGAGCAGCATCAGGACGAGTCCGGCGAAGAGGCAGAGCAGCGCGCCGACGATGCGGCCGCTTAAGGGGTCGGCCTTCGCGCCGGGCGAGATGACCCGGCCGTGTGCGGCGTAAGGGCGCCGGGCGTCGGCGCGCGCCTCCTCAAGGTCGCGCCGCACGTCGTAGTCGCGCCGCGCCTGCTCGTCGCCGAGGACGCGCCAGGCTTCGTTGAGCGCCTTCATCTCCTCCTCGTCTCCGCCTCGGTCGGGGTGGTGACGGCGCGCGAGCCGCTTGTAGCGGCGCTCGATCTCCTCGCGCCCCTCCTCGCGCCCCGCGCCCAGAGTCGAATAGTGATCCACGTCTCGGCCCGCGCCGCCCATCTCGCACACCGCCCCCGGGGAAGTCTCGGCAAAGCCCCCCGATAGTAAACCGGGCGCGGCGTTGTGTTAAGCTTTCCGAAAACTTCCGAAGGGACGCGTGAGAGTTTATGGCGCTTGATTACGCGGCGGGCGACGACCTCGTCTTCCAGATGGAGAGCGGCTTCGGGCTGGTGCGCGTGCTCGGGTCGGAGGGCGAGGGGCCCGAGGCCGTCTGGCACGTGCTGGTCTATCACGAGTTCTACCCCGAAGTGGAGGCGGCCGAGGCCGCGCTCGCACGGGGCCGCGCGCTCGACGTGCGCGAGCCGCACCTCGCGCTCACCACACACGCCTTCGAGAAGACGCCCGCCGCGCGGCTCGGCAACCGCCCCGTGGACGACGGGGAGCTGGAAGCACTCCGACGCTGGCGCGCGGAGGGCGGCCGCGTCCACGACCGTTCCCTGCTCCTCATGCTCGGGATGCGTTGAAGGTCAGCGGCGCGTGATGGTCATCCCTTTTTGCGCGCGTTCGAGCAGCTCTTTCGAGACCGCCTCCCAGCGCGCGGCGGCCTTCCCCCCCTCGTTCAGGTCGGCGGCCGTCAGACCCATCCCCGAAAGGTCTTCGAGGTAGATGAACATCAGCTCGCTCCGGTTCGAGGCGTCGGTCATGTGGACGAGCCTCTGCCAGAGCGCCTCGCTCGAAGCCAGCCGGTAGCCCTTCGAGGCGAGGAAGGAGCGCGCGTAGTCGCCGTCGGAGATTTTGTTCGCGGGCTTCTGTGCGGCGGCCGGGTCGGGCGCGGGTATCTGCCGCGCCTGCGCGTCCGCGAAGAAGTCGAGCCCGCCCATCTGAACCGTCTTCGGCGACTTGTAGTTGTACTTGTTCGTGTTGCCCGGCAGGTAGCCCTCGAACTGCACCCAGTAGAGCCGGCGGATGCGCCCCTGCGAGTCGGCGTCCACGAAGAAGTGCTGCTCGGCGTTGGCCACGTCGTAGAGGACGAAGCTCTGGCCGCCGATGTACTTGAAAGCCTTGTCGAACTTTATCTGGACGCGCGGCGTCGCGTCCGAGGTGAGCGTCGAGCCCTTCACCTTTCTCGCCACCGGCGGGGCCTGCGCGGGCGTCATTGTCGCCGCCGCCGCCTGATTCGTCAGGGGGCGCGGCCACGCGCCGGCCGTCGCCGCGAGGCACGCGAGCACGAAGCACGACAGAATTGCTCTGAACATCAGCCGAAACCCTCCCCTCAAACTTTCCACGGCATACAGCAGCGTTGACAAGAACGCGCCCCCGGCTCTTAGGGCTACTGCCCGAAGCGTCGGCGGTACTCGGCGGAGTTGATGAAGGCTTTCACCATCTCGGCGGCGATGTAATCGCCGTTGAACTGCGAGAGCTTCGCGAGCCAGAAGTTGTAGCCCGACAAGTCCGTGTCCGGCGGGTCGTCCGGGTTCCGACGCAGGTAGCCGAAGTACTCCATCAGCACGAACGCGCGGTTGAACTCCTGCTGCTTGAAGGCGGCGTTGTCGGCCACGTCGAGCAGGACGCGGCCCCGGGTCTTCGTCCCCGCGTCGAGCGCGGCGATGAGCGCCTCGCGCTCGGCCGTCGAGGGCGTCACCGTCGCGCGCTCGAAGAGGCGGTTGACGTAGTTGCGGTTCGAGAGGCCGTCGAAGTCTGCGCGGAACGCCGGGCGCGCGACCCACGCGTCGGCGAACGCCTGACGCCGGGCGGCGAGCTGCGCCTCCCAGCCGGGCCGGCCGACGACGATGCCGCGCGCTATCTCCTGCGTGTCGGCCATGAACTCCGCGAAGCGCGGCCGGCGCGCGAACGACTCCGCGTAGAGCCTGTAGACGAGGAAGCCGGTCTCCTGAAACTCTATCGACAGGAAGAAGGCCGCCGACACGTTGACGCGCTTCACCTCGCGGCAACCCGCGTCCGCGCCGCACTGTTCGATCTCGGTCGTCCAGTGTGCGAGCCCCGCGGCGTCGGGCTCGCGGTTGAGGAAGTCGTGATAGTGCTGGCGGACGAAGAAGGCCGAGTCGTCAATCGGGTTCGACGCGGGCGGCGGCTGGTCGTTGTCGATGATGGCGAGGACGAGTGTGCCGCCCGGCGTGTTGAGCGCGGCCGGGCCGGTCGGGTTCGAGAGGCTCGCGGTGAAGCCCTCGGCCGGCTCACCGATGCCGTCGTCGGTGACGAGGATGTCGAAGGACTTCTGCGTCTCGCCCGGCGCGAAGTTGAGCGTGCCGCGCGCGGTCGTGTAGTCGGCGCGCTCGGTCGCCGTGCCGTCGGCCGTCGCGTAGTCAACCGAGGCGGCCGTCGAGGTGTCGCCTAGCCGCAAGACGTTAATCGTCTTCGACTGCGCCGACTCGGGTATCTCGCGCTCGGCCACGTCGAACTGGAAGATTGACGACTCGTCCGCCGCGCCGAACTGCCCGCGTATCTCGCCCGCCGGGAAGGCCGTGCTGTGGACGTTGACGTAGAAGAGACCGGCCTTGAGGTCTGCGACCTGCTGCGGCGTGAGCGCGATGTCGAAGTCGTTGAAGTCGCCGCCCGGCAGCACGAAAGCGGGCGGCGCGTTCTGGCCGGCGGGCGCGGGGCCGTGGATGTCGGCCGCGGTCTGCGCACCCGTGAGATTGCGGAAGCGTAGCGAGACGCGCGCCGTCGTCTCGCCCTTGTCGAGGAGCAGCGTGGCCGTGCCGCGCGCGTTCGTGGCGTGCGACGGGACTTCCTGATTGCCGTCGAGGTTGGCGACGAAGAGCGTCGGGCGCGCGTAGACCTCGTAGACCGCGCCGTTCGAGAGCGAGACGACGTAGAGGTTGCCGCCGAACGGGTCGCTGCGGATGTCGGTCGTCACGCCGAAGTCGCGGCCGACGACGAGGCTCTCGCTCTCGGAGAGGTCGAACTTGTCGGCGTTGTCGGCGACCTTGTCGGCGAGCCGCGAGTCGTTGGTGACGAGCTGCTTGCGGTCGGCGCTCAGGCGGAAGCGCATGAGGTAGCCGCCCAGAAGCGTCGTGCGCGACGCGCCGACGAAGAGGTCGCCGCCGTACTGAAGCCCCAGCCCCGCGCCGGCGAAGCCGACGGGCGAGGGCGCGACCGCGTACTTCCAACTGAACTCCGGCTCGGTGTACTTCGAGCCGACCAGATTGTTGAGCCGGGCGAGCGCCTCGGCCGGCGTGTCGGCGAGGAACGTCGGCGGCCAGCGGTTCTGCTGGAGGCTGTTTCCGCGCGCGACTTCTATCGCCTTGAACTCGGCGACGCGCGAGCTGGGGCCCATCAACTGAATCCATCCGCCGTTGAAGCCCGCCTCGACGCGGTTGATCTCGTCGAAGGCGTCGTCGCCGTTCTCCTGCGTCCAGAGGTGGCCGCCGACGGGGTCGAAGTCCATCCCGAAGCCGTTGCGTATGCCGTAGGCGAACGTCCGCCGGATGTTGTCGAGCGCCTCGCTGGGCTGCGCGCTCACGTAACTGACGAAGGGGTTGTCGGAGGGCGTCGTGCCGTCGTCGTTGAGGCGGAGGATGACGCCGGTGTAGTGCGCGTCGTCGGGTCCGGGGCCGCCGAACTGGTCGTCGGCCATGATGGGGTCGCCGCAGAAGGGTATGGGGCCGCACGGCAGGTTCTGCATCCAGCCGCGCCGCCCCTCGTCGCCGACCAGCACGTAGAGTTTCCCGTCGGGGCCGAAGCGCAGGACGCCGCCGTTGTGGTTGCCGCGCGAGGGCTGGCCCGCGTCCTGCTGGAGCGCGCGCAGGCGCTTCAGCGTGCGGTCGTACGCGAGCGCCGAGCCGTTCCAGACGAAGCGGTCGACGCGGTTGCCCAGGAGCGGTACTTCGTCGACGGCGGTCGTGTCCGCGCCGGTCGAGCTTTCGGTCCAGTAGAGGTACGCGAAGCCGTTGGTGCCGAAGTTCGGGTGGAGGGCGACGCCGAGCAGTCCGCGCTCGGACGCCGAGTTGACGGGCAGGTCGAGCACAGCGCCGAGCGAGACGCCGTTTCGGACGCGCACGACGCGACCCGTCGCCTTCTCAAGAATCAGGAAGTCGTTTGGGCCGAGGAAGGCCAGAGAGGTCGGCTGGTCGAGCCCGGCGACGACGGTGCGGACGCCTAAGTTCGGCACGGTCATCGAAGGGCCGGCCGCCTGCCGCGCGACGGGGAGCGCGAGAACGATGCGGTTGTTCGCCGGGAACGGGTCGTTCTCCGGCGCGCTGACGGTCGTCGTCGTCTGGAGGACGCCCTGCGTCGAGGTGCGGACGGTGAAGTCCACGGTGACGCTCTGCCCGGCGGGGATGTCCGGCAGGCGGCAGGCGTAGATGTTGGCGTCCGTGGCCGGGCTGAGCCCGCACCTTTCGCCCAGCGCCCCCTCGGTGAAGGTGTGGAAGGCGAAAGGCAGTACCGTGTTCAGCTCGACGGCGGAAGCGTTCGCCGGGCCGTTGTTGGTGACGGTGATGGTGAAGCGCACGTCCGCGTTCGCCTGCGCGGGGTTGGGCGAGACGGTCTGCGTGAGCGCGAGGTCGGCGTCGGACGAGGCGACGACGTTGAGCGTCGCCTGCGCGTTGCGCGTGACCGGGCCGCTCGTCGCGCTCACGTCGAGCGTGGTTGAGCCGGCGGGCGTCGAGCCGGAAGTGCTGACCGTGAGGACGGCCGTCTGCGGCGTGCCGCCGCTCAGGTTGACGGACGCGGGCTCGAACGCGGCGGTAGCGCCCGAGGGGAGCCCGGCGACGCCGAGGTTGACAGCGCCCGTGAAGCCGCCGACTGGCGTGACCGTCACGTCGTAGGTCGCGACGCCGCCACGGACGACCGTGCGCGAGGAGGGCGTGACCGTCACGCCGAAGTTGGGCGCGGGCGCCGCGAAGCTCGCCGAGGCGAAGGTGAAATAGATGTTGTCGCCCGAGCTGTTGCCGTCGCCGTTCGCCTGGTTGCCGGCGACGTAGAAGGTGACGGGGCCCACGTCCTCCGACGGCGCAGTCCAGCGGAACCTCCACGAGGCGCCGTTCTGCTGCCCCGGGAAAGTCCCGTTCGACGTGTGCTCGACGTACTCGCGGCCGGGGAAAGGCCCCTCGCCGCCGATGACGCGCGTCAGCTCGTCGGCGGGCGCGAAAGAGCCGGCGCGCTCGTCCGCGGCGTCGAGCGCGGTCATCTCGAAGCCCCAGCGGACGCGCGTCCGGTCGGCGGTCGAGTGCGCGACCGTGATGTCGTAGGTCTGACCCGGCGCGTAGTTCTGCGGGACGCCGAGCGTGAGCGTGCCGGTGCTCGGCTCGGGCGTCGTGTGGCAGTCCGAGCAGTCCAGCTCGCCCGGCGCGTGCGTGAAGCCGGCGGGCGGGCCGGCCGAGTAGGCGAGCGCGTGCGGGTTGGCGAGGTTGTTCGTAAAGAGCAGCGCGGCGGTGCCCGCGGCGAAGAGCAGGACGACGAGGATTTTGAGCTTTGTCATTTAAACTTAAAGACGCCGCTCAGGACATGAAACCCAGGTTTGCCACGGGGAAGCGGCCGAGCAGCGGGAAGACCGCCGGGAAGTCGCCCTGCGAAAGCCCGTACCACGCGGCGAGCGTCGCGGCGTACTGTTCGACGGAGGTCGTCGGAATCCAGCGGCCGCGCGTGTCGGCGTCGTCGCCGTCGCCGATGACGAGTCTCGGGAACGTGCCGTAGAAGTCGCCGCCGCGCACCGCGCCGCCCATGACGAGGTGGTGGCTGCCCCAGCCGTGGTCGGAGCCGACGACGGCGCCCGAGCCCGCCGGCTGAAGCGTGCGGCCGAAGTCGGAGAGCGTGAAGGCCGTCACCTCGCGCGTCACGTCCGAGCCGACGTAGAAGCCGCTCCCGGGGTTCCCCAGCTCGTTCTTGAGCAGGTTGTGGAAGGCGTTGAGCGCCTGGCTGAGTTGCAGCAGCAGGTTGTCCTGCGTGTTGCCGTTGGCGCCGCGCTGGAACGAGTGCGTGTCGTAGCCGCCGGCCTGCACGAAGAAGACCTGCCGCTTCATCCCGAAGGTGGCGCGCTCGGCGATGATGCGGCCGACCTGTAGGAGCTGGCGGCCGAGCGAGGTCGCCGGGAAGACGGTGGCGAAGTTTTTGAAGCCGACGTTCGCGAGCTGCTGGCTCGTCTGAATGGCGCTGTTGCGCGTGTCGTTGGCGGCCCTGACGAGGCGATACGGCATCTCGCCGGCCCTTATCTGGTCGAAGGCCGCGCGGCGCGAGGCGATGTCCGAACTGGGCCCCGTCATGGTGAGCGGGAGCAGGCCCGCGAGCGAGGTCGCGGCGTCGGCGATGGCGAGCTGCCGCGTCGAGTTCCCCGTCAGGAAGGTGCTCACGCCGGAGATGGAGACCGAGTGCGAGAAGGTCGCGGGCAGGTTGACGGCCGACATGCGGTCGGCCATGCGCCCGCCCCAGCCCGTCTGGCTCACCGTGTCGGCGATTGAGGTCTGCCACTGCGCGACCTGGTCGGAGTGCGAGAAGAGCTGGAGCGGCTTTCGCCCCGAGCCGTTGCGGTAGGTCGTGCGCGTCAGAGGCTCGACGAGCGGCCCGGTGTTGCAGACGACGGCGAGCCGGCCCTGGTCGAACAGTGCCTTCATCTCGGGCATGTTCGGGTGGAGGCCGAACATGCGCCCGCCCTGACTCGCCGGGCTGACGGGGAGCTGGTTCGCCTGCGCCTGCGTGAGCGCGAGCCCCGAAGAACCGCGCACGTTGGTGTAGTCGGCCCAGCCCGCGGCGTCGAGCGGCACCACCATGTTGTTGCCGTCGTTGCCGCCGTTGAGGAAGACGCAGACGAGCGCGCGGTAGTCCGCGGCGCTCTGCGCGTAGGCGTCCATCAGGCCGAAGCTCTCGATGGTGGAGGCGAGCGCCGCGCCGCCCAGGGCGCAGGCGGACGTGCGTAGGAAGTCTCTGCGGGTCTGTGCCATCTGTCGGTTCACCTCTGCACGTCGTAGTGCGGCGAAGTCAGGACGAGGTAAGCGGCCGTCTGCGAACGCTTGCGCACGGCGAGCGGGTCCTGGGGGGAGATGGCCTTGACGGCCGTCTTGACCGACTCGCGCATCTGCGCCGGCATCGTGCCGTGGAGGAGCAGCGTGTCGAAGTGGTTGACGAGGTTCGCGGCCTGCTCGTCGGTCAGAACCTTGCCGAACTCGCCCGCCAGCGCGTCGGGCGCGACCCACGTCAGGCGAGTCCCCGTCGGGTTGTTCGCGCCCGACAGCACGCCGAGGTAGATGAGCGTGTTGACGAGGTTGGCGCGCCGCAGCGTCGTCGTGGTGTAGAGAATCTGGAAGGCCGGCCCAGTGGTCTTCGTCCCCGGCACCTCGTAGTCGGGCGAGTAGTAGCTGAAGACGGTGGGCGGCTGGAAGAGCGGCTGGTCGAGCGACGCGGGCATGTCGCCGGCGCGGCTGAACGAGGCGAGCACGCCGTCGCTGTCGGCCTCGAAGGCGCGCAGGACGTTGGCCAGGTACTGCACGGGCTCGCGCAGCCGGCCGTAGTCGGAGGCGGTCTTGAAGTCGCCGCGCGCCTCGGGGTCTAAGAGGACGGCGCGGACGACGGCCTTCATGTTCCCGCGCCCGCCCGTGCAGAGGGCGTCGGGGTAGAGCCCCTGACAGTCGTTGTTGAAGACCGACGCGACGCGGCCGACGTAAGACGGCGACGGGTTGCTCGTCACGAGATGCTGGATGAGCTGCTTCGAGACGAACGGGCCGACGTTCGGGTGGTTGTAGATGATGTTGAGCGCGGCCTCCAGCTCGTTGCGCGCGCACTGAGCGTTGGTCGGGTTCGTGGTGTTATTCGAGCCGGGGCAGCCCGGCAGATTCGTCCCGAAGAGCGTCTTGGGGTTCCTGTCGTGCGTCGTGCCGCCGCGCGGCACCATCGGGTCGCGGAAGTTGGTCGCGCCGGCGGGCGGGTTGCCGACCTGGAAGGACGGCGCAAAGTTCCAGCCGGTGAAGACGCGCGTGAACTCGTTAACGTCCGTCTGCGTGTAGCTGGGGGCGGGCAGCCCCTGTGCGTCGAGCACGGGCGTCCCGTCAGGCTTGAGCTGTGTGACGCCGATCGAGAAGAGCTGAAGTATCTCGCGCGCGTAGTTCTCATTCGGGCTGGCCGCGGTGGACTGGTTCATGTTGAGGTACTCGCCCATCGCCGGGTTGAGCGTCACCTCGCCGAGCAGCGTGCGGAAGTTGCCGAAGGCCCCGCGGTCGAGCGTCTGTAGGTAAGGCGTCATCCAGTAGCCGAACGGGATGTCGTTGCCCGAGACGACGAAAATCTGGTGGAGCGCGAAGGCGACGCGCTGGCGGAGCTGGTTGTTGCGCCGCGTGAGCCCGCCCGGGTCGGTCGAGTCGGAGACGGCGAGCGCGTTCTTGAAGAACTGCACCTGCACGGGGTAGAGCCGGTACTTGTCGCGCAGGCAGTTGGCCTGGTTGTAGTTCGGGTCGGCCGGGTTGGACGTGGGACAGCCCGCCGGCTGCGACGAGTCGTCGGGCATGAAATCGAGGTCGGCGAAGTTCGCCCCCTTCGCCGTGTTGAGCGGCGTCGCGTTCAACTGCTCGTCGACGAAGGCGCGCAGCCCCATCTGCCGGGCGCGCTCAATCTCCGCGACGGTCGGCCCCCACGTCGCCTGGTCGAGCAGGCGCTTGGCGTCGGCGGCCGAAGCCTCGCCGGGGCCGTAAGCTTTCGGAGCCGGGTAGGGCGTGGGCTGGGGCGCGGCGGCCGGCGCGGGCGCGGCGAACTCGGTGGCGGCGTCGGCGGCCGGGCCCGGGCCGGCCTGGCCGACCGCGATGCGGACGCGGTTCGAGCCGAGGCCGTGGAGGTTGACGCGGACGAGCACGTCGCCGAGCGTGTCGGTCATCGCATCGTCGAGCCGGAGCGTGACGGCGTAGAGCCAGTCCTGCGAGACTTCGGCCCACTCCTGCCTGTTCGGGTTCCCCGGCACGGGCTGCAACCGCACGTACTTCGGGCGCGTGACGGCCTCGACCCGGAGCGGGTAGAGGCGGCCCGAGGCGTCCTGCGCGTCTGCCGTCAGGGGGATGGAGCAGTTGGCCGTCTCGTCGCGGCCGCACTCGCCGGGGAGCAGCGCGAGGTTCATCGCGAAGACCGTCACGCGCGTCTGCTGGTCGCGCGTGTTCGACTTGTCCGCGTGCCAGTTGACGGGCGAGACGACGGGGAACGGCTCCGAGCGTAAGGTGACGGCCTCGTAGGCGACGGCACGCGTGGTGGCGCCCGTCCCCTCCGTGAGCAGCACGGGGCTGCCCGGCGGCATCGTCTGCGCGGGAGCGGCGCCCGCCGCGGCCGAGAGCCACACGAGGGCGCAGAGCCAACGCGCTGCGCGCGCGGAAGCACGGGGGTACAGGTGCTCTGTCATAAAATTGGCCTGAAGGACAAAAACTTCGGCTGTGGGGCGTTGTTAACTCGGTCGGGGCGGGTGGGCGTGGCCGCCCACTTTGGCGCAAGGAATATAGCACAGCGCGCCGACCCCCAACAATATTCTCACGCGCGGCGGGCGCCGAAGCGTTAGACGAGCCGTGGTCGGGTGCGGCCGATGTTTTCGGGCGGGGAAAACAGAGCGGCGGGCGTTAGCCATCACTAACGCCCGCCGC
>DASWNR010000332.1:0-7543 GCA_036399155.1 Pyrinomonadaceae bacterium | reverse complement strand
AGCCCGCGCCCCCGGGGGTTATCTTGACAGTTATAAGCCCGGGTGTTTCAATACACGGGCAAACGTGGTGAGTTAAGGCGACTTGCGGCCACGTAAAATAATCCGCTAAACAGCTCGGCGCGCCTCCGAAGGAGGCCCGTTAAAAAAAGGCTTCGACAGGTGAGCCCCGCGCTGTTTTGGCGCGGGGCTTCTCTTTGCGCGGAAAGGTTTCAAAGCGGCGAACCCGATGAGCGATTTCCTGAAGACTCTGAAAGAGCGCGTGGTCGTCTTCGACGGCGCGATGGGCACGAACTTGCAGGTGCAGAACCTGACGCTGGACGACTACGGCGGCGCGCAGTTCGAGGGCTGCCCCGAGTATCTGCTCGTCAGCCGCCCCGAGGCGGTCGAGCGCGTCCACGCCGGCTTCCTCGAAGTCGGCTGCGACGTGATCGAGACCGACTCGTTCGGCGGCATCCCCTACGTGCTCGACGAGTACGGCATCGGCCACATGGCCTACGAGCTGAACGTCAAGGCGGCCGAACTCGCGCGCCGCGTCGCCTCGGACTTCGCGACGAAGGAGCGCCCGCGCTGGGTCGCCGGCTCGATGGGGCCGGGGACGAAGTCGCCGACGCTCGGCCACATCTCCTACGCCGGCGTGAAGGCCGCCTACGCGGTCCAGGCGCGCGGGCTGCTCGACGGCGGCTGCGACCTGCTCGTCGTCGAGACCTGCCAGGACCTGCTCCAGACGAAGGCGACGCTCGCGGCCATCTTCGAGGAGTTCAAACGCTCCGGCCGGCGCGTGCCCGTCTTCGCGCAGGTGACGATTGAGCCGTGGGGGACGATGCTCCCCGGCACCGAGATAAACGCGGCGCTCACGGCCTTGCAGCCGTTCCCCATAGATGTCATCGGCATGAACTGCGGCACGGGGCCGCGCAACATGGGCGAGAGCCTGCGCTACCTCTGCGAGAACACATCCCTGCCCGTCTCGGTGCTGCCGAACGCCGGCCTGCCCGAGGTCAAGGACGGCAAGATGCACTACGACGAGACGCCCGAAAGTTTCGCGACGCAGGTCGAGCACTTCGCGAAAGATTTCGGCTGCAACGTCGTCGGCGGCTGCTGCGGCACGACGCCCGAGCACCTCAAGCTTCTGGTCGAGCGCGTCGGGAGCCTACGGCCCAAGACCCGCTCGGCGGCGGTCGTCCCCGCCGCCTCGTCCATCTTCATCCAGCAGCCCTACGCGCAGGACGCCTCGTTCCTCATCGTCGGCGAGCGCGTCAACGCCTCGGGCTCGAAGAAGATGCGCGACCTTTTGAACGACGAGAACTGGGACGGGCTCGTCTCGCTCGCGCGCGAGCAGGAGCGCGAGGGCGCACACGTCCTCGACGTGAACGTCGATTTCGTCGGCCGCGACGGCGTCCGAGACATGCACGAGCTGGCGTCGCGGCTCGTCACGCAGGTCAAAGTCCCCCTCATGTTCGACTCGACCGAGTGGGAGAAGATGGAGGCGGGCTTACAGCACGCGGGCGGCAAGTCCATCCTCAACTCGACCAACTACGAGGACGGCGAGCCGCGCTTCCGCAAGGTCGTCTCGCTCGCGCAGGAGTACGGCGCGGCGGTCGTCGTCGGCACCATCGACGAGGACGGCATGGCGCGCACGGCCGAAGGGAAGTTGAAGATCGCCAGGCGCGCATACGGGCAGGCCACCGGCGAACTGGGCTTCCCCGCGTACGACATCTTCTTCGACCCGCTGGCGCTGCCCATCTCGACCGGCATCGAGGAGGATCGGCGCAACGCCGCCGAGACCATCGAGTCGCTGCGGAGGATAAAGTCGGAACTGCCCGGCTGCCACACCATCCTCGGCGTCTCGAACGTCTCGTTCGGCCTGAACGCCGTCTCGCGCGTCGTCTTAAACTCGGTCTTCCTGCACGAGGCGGTCGAGGCCGGGCTCGACTCGGCCATCGTCAACGCGTCGAAGATAGTCCCCCTGAACCGCATCCCCGAGCGCGAGCGCGAGGTCGCGCGACAGCTCATCTACGACGAGCGGCGCTTCGACGGCGAGGTCTGCACCTACGACCCGCTCGCCGAGTTCACGAAACTCTTCGAGGGCGCCAAGGCGAAGAAGGACGAGAAGGTTGACGAGAACCTCCCCGTCGAGGAGCGCCTGAAGCGGCACATCATCGACGGCGAGAAGGTCGGGCTGGAAGACAACCTCAAGCTCGCGCTCGAAAGCCACCCCGCGCTCGACATCATCAACAACGTCCTGCTCGACGGCATGAAGACGGTCGGCGAGCTGTTCGGCAGCGGGCAGATGCAGCTCCCCTTCGTCTTGCAGTCGGCCGAGGTGATGAAGGCGGCCGTGCGCTTCCTCGAACCCTTCATGGAGAAGAAGGGCGGCGCGACGGCGAAGGGGACGATGGTGCTGGCGACGGTCAAGGGCGACGTTCACGACATCGGCAAGAACCTCGTGGACATCATCCTGACGAACAACGGCTACCGCGTCGTCAACCTCGGCATCAAGCAGCCCATCGAGGCCATCCTACAGGCGGCCGAAGAGCACAAGGCCGACGCGGTCGGCATGTCGGGCCTGCTCGTCAAGTCAACGCTCATCATGCGCGAGAACCTTGAGCTGATGAAGGAGCGCGGCCTGAGCTTCCCCGTCGTGCTCGGCGGGGCGGCGCTGACGCGACGCTACGTCGAAGAGGATTTGGAGTCGCTCTACGAGGGCCGTCTCTTCTACGCGCGCGACGCCTTCGACGGCCTGCACACGATGGACATGCTGACCGGCTCGGGCTCGTACGCCGAGGCGTCCCGCGCGGCGAAGGCCGTGGCCGGGGCGGGCAACGGCGCTTCGTCAAAGGAGGCGGCCGAGACGGACTCGACCGACGACGCCGAGGAACTGGTCGGCGAGGACGCGAAGCTCGGCGTGCGCGCCGCGCGCGCGCGGCCCCGCGGCGTGCTCAAGTCGCGCGAGGCGGCGTCGCACACGAATCGTTCGGACGTTAACCCGGACGCGCCGATTCCGCGCGCCCCGTTCTACGGCTCGCGCGTGGTCGAACACGTCCCTTTGGAGCGTGTCTTCCGCTTCGTCAACGAGACGGCGCTCTTCAAAGGCCAGTGGCAGTTCAAGCAGGGGCGGCGGCCGGCGGAGGAGTACAGCGCCTTCGTCCGGGAGAAGGTGCGCCCCGTCTACGACGAGCTGAAGCTCCACTCGGAGCGCGAGAACCTGCTCGTCCCGCAGGTCGTCTACGGCTACTTCCCGTGCCAGTCCGAGGGCAACGACCTCGTCGTCTACCACGACGACGGGCGCACCGAGCGGACGCGCTTCACCTTCCCGCGCCAGCCCGACGGGCGTCGCCTGTGCCTCGCGGACTTCTTCGCGTCGAGGGAGTCGGGGCGCGTGGACGTGGTCGCCTTCCAGCTCGTCACCGTCGGCCGGCGCGCGAGCGAGTACGCGCACGAGCTGTTCCGCTCGGACAACTACTCGGACTATCTATACTTCCACGGCCTCTCGGTCGAGTCGGCCGAGGCGCTGGCCGAGCTGTGGCACAAGCGCGTACGCGAGGAGTTGGGGATAGCCGGCCGCGACGCGGCGGAGATGCCGAAACTCTTCCACCAGGGCTATCAGGGCTCTCGCTTCAGCTTCGGCTACCCGGCCTGCCCCGACCTCGAAGAGCAGACCAAGCTCTTCGAGCTTTTGGGCCCCGAGCGCATCGGCGTCGAGCTGTCCGAAGAGTTCCAGCTCGTCCCCGAGCAGTCCACCTCCGCCATCATCGTCCACCACGAGGAGGCGAAGTACTTCTCGATTGACTGACGCCGCCCCGGACGCTTGCGCGACTCCGCCCGGTCGATTAACTTTGAGCCTTCGCCGATGAAGGTTCCGATGGAGACGACCGCCGAAGTAGACGCCGCCGAGGCGACCGCCCCCGCGCCCACGCACGAGGAGTTGGCCGTGCTCTCGCGGTTCGAGCGCGTGGCGTTCCGCCTGACGTGGCGGATGAACCGGGGCGGGTGGAAGCGCTTCTGGACGCTGTGCCAGCGGACGCTCGGCGCGGGGTGGATTCACTTCTCGACCTACAACCTGATGCGCGTCAGCGGTCTCGAACACGTCGAGGCCGCCGACCGCTCCCGCCCGCTGCTGCTCGTCGCCAACCACCGCTCTTTCTTCGACATGTACGTCGTCTCGACCGTGCTCTTCCGGCGGACGGGCTGGCGCAAGCAGCTCTTCTTCCCCGTGCGCGGGCGGTTCTTTTACGACACGGCCGGCGGACTCCTCGTCAACCTCGTCATGGGCTGGTGGTCGATGTTCCCGCCCTTCTTCGCGGGCGGCGACAACCCGAAGGTGGACAAGCGCGAGTTCGACAAGTTCTCGATGCGCCTGCTCGCGCACCTCTGCCGCGAGGGCGCGGGCAACGTCATCGGCTTCCACCCCGAGGGCACGCGCAACAAGGGCGCCGACCCCTACTCGTTCCTGCGCCCGCAGCCCGGCGTCGGCCGGCTCATCAAGGACGCGCGCCCGCAGGTCGTCCCCGTCTTCATCGCGGGCCTCGGCAACGACCTCCCGAAGCAGGTGCTCGGCAACTGGCGCGGCGGCGAGCCCGTGCGCGTACACTTCGGCCCCGTGCTCGACCTCTCGGACTTCTACGACCGCCGCGACTCGCTGCGCACCTACAAGGAGATCGCGGACTTCTGCATGTCGAAGATAGCCGAGCTGGGCGAGCAGGACGCGGCGGCGCGCGCCCTCGAATCCGTGCGCGACGCGGTCAATCCCAAAGCCTCCGCCACGCGCGCACGGTCGTAGAGAATCCGAGGTCGAGAATGTCAACGCTGCCGCTCATCATCGTCAACCCCGCGTCGGCGGCCGGCGCGACCGGCGAGGCGTGGCCGGGCGTCGCGTCCGCCGTGCGTCGGCACTTCGGCCCCTTCGAGGTGGCGTTCACGAAGAGGCCGGGCGAGGCCGTCGAGATGGCCGAGCGCGGGGCGCGCGCCGGCCGGCGTCTCGTCATCGCCTGCGGCGGCGACGGCACCATCTCGGAAGTCGCGAACGGGATTCTCCGCGCGGAGTCGGGCGCGGAGCTGGGGCTGCTGCCGAGCGGGACGGGCGGCGACTTCCGCCGCACACTCAATGTCCCGGCGCGCGCGGCCGACGCGGCGCGCGCCCTGCGCGAGGGCGAGGCGCGCGTGATGGACGCGGGGCGCGTCCGGTTCGTGAACGCGCTAGGGGAAGAGGAGTCGAGGTTCTTCGTCAACGTCGCCTCGTTCGGGATGGGCGGCGACGTTATCAACCGCGTGAAGTCGCGCTCGGGGCTGCCGGCAGGCGCGGCGCGTCTGCTCGGCGGCAAGGCTTCGTTCGCCGCGGCGGCCTTACAGGCGGCGCTCGCCTTCGAGAAGCCCGCGGTGCGCGTCTCGCTCGACGGCGGGCCGCGTTCGCAGATGACGGTCGCCAACTTCTGCGTCGCCAACGCTCGCTACTTCGGCGGCGGGATGAAGATCGCGCCCAACGCGAAGGTCGACGACGGGCGCTTCGACGTGGTCGCCGTCGGAGACGTTTCCGCGCTCACGGTGCTCGCCAACTCCTACCGGCTCTACCTCGGCACGCACCTCGGCATGCGTGAGGTGCGACACGCCCTCGCGCGCACGGTCCGCGCCGAGCCCGCGGCCGGCGACCCCGTCAGCCTCGAACTCGACGGCGAACTGGTCGGCCGCCTCCCCGCAGAGTTCGAGCTGCTGCACGGGGCTTTGCGCGTAAGGTGTCCGAAGTGAAGGGGCGCTCGCGCCCGAGACGGCCGCGTCAGACGGCGTTGCGGAAGGCGGCGTTGCCGAGGAAGTTTTCGCGCACGTAGCGGACGGTGTCGAGCAGCGTCTCCTGCGGGTCGCGCGGGGCGAAGCCGAGGTCGGCTTGCGCCTTCGAGGCGTCGAGGTACCAGAAGTAGTCGGCCATCTCGATCTCAGTGGGCTCGACGGGCGGGGCGAGCTTCCAGTGTTTGTAGAGCGAGTTGAGCGCGCGCGCGCCCGGGAGCGTGAGCTTCGAGGGGAGCGAGAGGAAGGGGGCCGGAACCTTCGTGATGCGTTCGAGCCGGCCGAAGAACTTGCCGAACGTCCAGTTGGCCGAGCCGAGGAGGTAGCGCCCGCCGTGCGCGCCGCGCTCCATCGCGGCGCGGAAGGCCGCGGCCGCGTCGCGCGCGTCCACGAAGCTCAAGCCCCCCTTCGGCACCGTCGGAATCTTGCGCGCGAGGAAGTCGAGCACGACCTTGGTCGAACTCAGGCGCTCGTCGCCGGGCCCGAGCAGCAGGGAAGGGTTCATGATGACGAGCCGCCGACCCTCGCCGCTGAAATTCTCAAGCGCGACGCGCTCCTGGTAGACCTTGCTCGCGTAGTAGGGCCAGCGCGAGACGATGTCCAGAGGCGTGGGCCAATCCTCGTCGGGCACCACACTGCCGTCTTCGGTGACGGCGACCGTCCCGCTCGTCGAGGCCATCACAAGCGTCTTGACGCCCGCCTCGCGCGCCGCCTCGCACAGCACGCGCGTCCCGTCCACGTGCAGCTTGTACATCAGGTGCGCGTCCTCGGGCTCGCGCGAGACGCGACCGGCGAGGTGGTAGACCTCCGCCGCGCCCTCGACCGCGCGCCGCACGTCCTCCGGCGAAGTGATGGAGCCCGTGACCGTCTCGACGCCCAGCTCTCCGAGCCACGCGGGGGCCGAAGTCGAGAGCACGCGCAGAACGCCCGCGCCCTCCTCGGCCAGCAGCCTGACGAGGTGCGTGCCGAGGAAGCCCGTCCCGCCCGTGACGAGCGTGACCGGCCGAGCCCTCTTCGAGAGCGTCGTCGTCTCGGCCTTGTCGGAGGGGCCGGAGTCGGCCTTCGTGGCGGACTTCTTCGCGGCCCTCTTCGTCGTAGTCTTCTTAGTCGTCGCCATAAAATTTCCGAGTTCAAAATTGTGAGGTCAAAGGTACAAGTTCAAAGTTCCAAGTTAAGAAACCGATTCTTCTTCAACTTGGAACTTTGAACTTGTACCTTTGACCTCTTATTTGACTTAGTCGCCCGTCGTCGCCAGCTCGCCCTCGTCGTGCGCCTCCTGCGTTTCGTGGCGGCGTTCGGCCTTCCAGCGGCGGCGCAGCGCCGTGGCGTCGAAGGCGTGGCGGGTGCCGTCGCGCAAATTCTCTATCTCGTGGCGGACAAGCGCGGCGACGAGCCTGTAAGCCTCGGCGCGCGGCATCCCCTTCGTCAACTCTTCCATCTCCTCGGGCGAGAGGAAGCGGCCGATGCGCACCCCGACCTCGCGCCCCTTGAGGAAGGTCGAGCCCTTCGGGAACGCCTCGTAGGTGCCCCAAAGGTACGCGGGCAGGATGCCGGTGCGCGTGTTCAGGGCGAGGTAGGCGAAGCCCGACTTGAACTCCGCCATCTGCCCCGTCATCGAGCGCGTGCCTTCGGGGAAGATGAGCGCCGGGTAGCCCCGTTCGAGGAACGAGCGCGCGTGGCGGAGCGACTGCCTGAGGCTCCCAGACCGCTCGATGGGGACGATGTTGGTGAAGTTGTTCATGTAGGCGCGCTTGTAGCGGTTGTCGAA
>DASWNR010000331.1:0-32595 GCA_036399155.1 Pyrinomonadaceae bacterium | reverse complement strand
GCTCCGTCGCGCGCGTCTGAACGACGGACGGCCTCAAAGCCTCGCCGAGGTCGAGCGAGGGAATTGACCCGAACGCGTCCGCGCGCCACGCGCCGAACTCCTCGCGCACGTCGCCGAGCGCCGCAAGCTCTTCGCGGCAGACGGCGCAGGCTTCGAGGTGACGGCCGAAGTCCTTTGACTCCGCCGGCGACGCCTCGCCGTAGAGGTACGTGACGAACTCTTCGGCGCGCTCGCAGCCGCGGGGCGTCGTCGCACTCCCGGCGAAGTCGGCCGCGTTCCTGTTCTCGTTCATCTCGGGGCCCCCTCCAACTCAAACCTTTCGAGCCGCAGGCGCAACTGCCTGAGCGCCGTGTAGAGCCGGCTCTTGACCGTGCTCAAAGGAACCTGGAGCGCCTCGGCGATCTCCTGAAACGTCAGCTCCTCGAACTCCTTCATCAAAACGACCTCGCGCAGCTCCTGCGGGAGCGAGGCCACCGCGCGCCTGACCGCCTCCGCGCGCTGCTTCGACTCGGTGGCGCCGGCGGGCGACTCGGCCGTCGCGGTCTTGAGAAGACCCCCGCCGTCCGCCCCCGTCTCGTCTTCCAAAGCCGTCTCGGCGCGGACGCGCGCGCGGCGCTGGCGCGAGATGCACTGGTTGACCGCGATGCGGTGGAGCCAGGAGGAGACTTTGGCCTCGCCGCGAAAGCCTTGCAGGTTGCGGTAGGCCGCGATGAAAGTCTCCTGCGAGGCGTCGCGCGCGTCCTCGGGGCTTCCGAGGATGCCGTACGCGAGCGCGAAAATCTTGCGCTCCCAGCGGCGCACGACCTCCCCGAAGGCGTCGCCGTCCCCCGCGAGCGCGCGCTCCACCAACTGCTCGTCAGTCGTCAAAGTCACCCCAACAATCAGAACGAGCCTCGCCTTCCGAGCGGCCTGCCCGCGCGCGCTCTCGGAAAGTTTTGACGCCCGAATGTCTCCGAAAGTCTGTGAAAGTTAAAGAGGCGGCCTCGGGTCTGCTTGGGTTAAACTCCGGCCAACTATTGACAACAAAACCCGCGGGTTCGTACTATAACTTGAGCCCGCGTCCTTGACGGCTCTCGCGGCCCCGGCCGCAGCTCTGAAACGACAAACGTTGTCGCCCCGCCTGATTTTAACCTTTCGGCCAAAGTTTTCGCCTCCGATGCTGGAAAAACTTCCGCGCGTGCGTCTGCTCTACATCGTCCTCGGGACGCTGCTCGTCGTCGGGCTCTGCCCGCTGGGGATGGCCGGCTGGATGCTCTCGGGGCGCAGCGCGACCGAGCTGCGTCAGATAGAGGGGCGCTATCAGGCGCAGCTCGTGCAGGAGAAGGCGCGGCAGATAGAGCTTTACGGCCAGCGCTACCGCGACGTTGTGACGGGGCTCGCGCGCGCCTTCGAGCTGACGGGCGGCGTCGGCGTGCTCGGCCTGACCGGGAGCGACGAGCGGCTTCAGAAGATGGTCGAGGGCGACCGCAACCTCGACGCGCTGGCCATCATGCCGGTGACGGGCGCGCCGCACATCGCATACAAGCCCGACGCCGTCACGCGCGACGAGGTCAACGCGCGCGTGGGCCTCGCGCTCTCGGACATGGCCGAGCCGGGCGTTCGCATACGCGGCCCGCACCTCATACGCTCAAGCCAGGAGATGGCGCTGACCATCGCCGCGCCCGTGATGGGCGGCGAGGCCGGGGGCGAGGTCATCGCGGCGGTCGTCGCCGTCGTCTCGTTCCAGGAGGTCTTCGCCTCCGTCCAGCAGCCCATCCCGATGAGCGAGCGCGAGCTGCTTGAGCGCGGGATGCCGGTCATCTTCGTCGTCAACTCCGACGGCCGCGCCGTCGCGCACCCGGACGCGCGCGTCGCCTACGCCGGGCGCTCGATGATGGATTTGAAGGTCGTGCAGGACTGGAGCGCGACCGGAAGACAGGTGAAGGGCGCGCTCGCGCCCTTCAACGCCGAGCGCGACGGCGAGGAGGTCAAGATGCTCGGGGCCTACGCGACCGCGCGGCTCGACGCCTCCGCGCCGCTCGGCGTCATCGCCATGCAGGACGAGCACGCCGCGCTCCAGTCCGTGACCGAGATGCGCCGGCAGACGCTCTACATCTCCCTGCTCGCCGCGACCTTCGCGCTGCTCATCGGCTTCCTCTTCGCGAAGCAGCTCACGCACCCCGTCCGCGAGCTCGCGGCCGGCGCGCACCGCATCGCGGGCGGCGACTTCTCGCAGCGCATCAGCGTCCGCAGCCGCACCGAGCTGGGCGACCTCGGCGAGTCGTTCAACCTGATGACCGACCAGCTCCAGAACTACATCGAAGACCTGCAGCACGCCGCCGAGGAGAACCGGCAGCTCTTCATCGGCACCGTGAAGGCGCTGGCCGCCGCCATCGACGGCAAAGACCCTTACACGCGCGGCCACTCCGAGCGCGTCGCGCGCTTCTCGCTCGCCATCGCCGAGCGTCTTGATCTCCCCGACGCGGAGGTCGAGAAGCTGCGCATCAGCGCCCTCCTGCACGACGTCGGCAAGATCGCCATCGAGGACAACATCCTCAAAAAACCCGCCGCGCTCACCGACGAGGAGTTCGAGATCATGAAGGGGCACCCGCAGAAGGGCTACAAGATCATGTCTCAGATTCCCGCGATGAAGGACTTCCTGCCCGGCATGTACATGCACCACGAGATGATGGACGGGCGCGGCTACCCGCAGGGCTTGAAGGGCGACCAGATACCGATGCAGGCGCGCATCGTCTCGGTGGCCGACACCTTCGACGCGATGACGACCGACCGCCCGTACCAGAAGGGGATGAGCCTCGAAGACGCCATCGAACGCATCAAGACATTCGTCGGCACGCGCTACGACGGCGTGGTCGTCCAGGCGCTCATCGACGCCTGCGAGTCGGGACACATCGCCGCCGGCCGCGTCAAACTTTCCGAGCGCACGAAGCGGATGATGTCCGGCGCGAGCTACACCAAGCCCGCCGCCTTAGCCCCTCGGGACAAAGAAGCGGCGACGACCGCCGTCAGCTAAGCCGCTCGCCCTCGACCCTTCCGAGAACCCGAGGCCAAGGCCGGGCACGGAGCCGCACCGATGAAAAGAACCGCCGCCGCGATACTGTTGACGCTCGCGCTGTGCGCCGCCGCCGGCGCGCAGTCCCTCGCGTCGAAGACGAAACCCGCGCGCGGGGAAGGCCGCGGCCGAGCGCGGCGCGGAGCCCGCCGCCGCCGTGGACGAGGTCGAGCAGTTGTTCGACAGATTCTTCCTCGCCTCGGGCGGCATCGCCAACCTCGTGGTCAAGACGCGCATCATGCGAGGCAACGTCGAGATGTCCAACAACGGCCTGTCGGTCGGCTTCGAGTCATACGAGAAGATGCCGAAGAGGTCGCTGATAGTAATCAACGCGCCGGCCGGGCAGTTCCTACAGGCTTCTGACGGGGGGAAGAAGTGGATAAAGTCGCCGTGGGCGGGCGTGATGGCGGCGCCCAACGCTGGCGGCGACGACTTCCTGAGCCGCGGCGGCACCTCGGAGGCGAAGGGCTTTAGGTGGCGGAGCCTCTTTTCGTCGGCGCGCGTGAAGGGGCGCGCGTCGGTCGAAGGTCGGCCGGCGGTCGTGCTCGCCGCCACGCCGCTCGGGGGCGAGCCGAGACTGATGTACTTCGACGTGGAGAGCGGGATGATTGTCAAGATGGAGTTCGGCCGCACGGCCGGCGGGAAGCCGAGCGATCTCAAGGCGCTCTACCTCGACAGCTACGCGACGGTGGACGGGATAAAGGTGCCTGTCATCTTCCGCCATCAGTTCGACGACATGACGATGACGTTCCGCGTCTACGAGGTCAAGCACGACGTAAAGATAGACGACGCGCTGTTCAGAGACCCGAACGGGAAGTAGAAGAGTAGACAGTAGGCAGTAGTCGGTGGGTTAAAACAGCGGGCGGCGCGTCTTCGGCCATCAACCGGGACGAGCCGCCTTCGGTTTTTCTACTGGCTACTGCCTACCGTCTACCGTCTACTTTTTTTGCCTGCGCGCACTTTTGTCGCCGCGCGCGTCTTGCGGTTATAATCAAAACTTTAAATCCGGCTGCGAATTTATAAAGGCACTCGTCTATCACATGGGACTCTTCTGGAAACGCAAAAAAGAGGATCGCTACATCACGCTCGGCCTCAACCAGTCGGGCGCGGACGCCCCTGCCGAAGAAGCCTCGGCCGAACAGGCCGCGCCCGAAGCCAAGTCTGAAGCTGGGCTCGAACCGCCCGCCGTCGCCGAAGCAGCGCCGAGCGCGCCCCCGCCGGCCGTCATCCCGCCCGCGCTCGAACCCGTCCCGACCGGCGCACAGCCCACGCCCGAGCCCGCGGCCGAGAGCGGCCTGACCGGCATACGCGGGGCCCAAGTCGTCGGGAGCGGGCTCCCGACGCGCCCCGAGAATGACGCGACGGCCGCGCCGCCCGCCGGGCAGCGCGAGCAGCAGACCTCTACGCGTCCGCAGCCCTCGGTCAACGAACGACCGCCGCAGCCGCAGCGTCCCGCTCCTGCGCGCGCCTCGTCGGCCTTCGCCTCGTCCTCCATCCTCGGGCTCAACCGCACGCAGCAGGAGTTACAGGCCGAGATAGAGGCTTTAGAGGCGACCTACGCCGCGCGCTTCTCGCGCGCCATCGCCGCCACGCGCGAGTCGCTCTCCGAGAAGATCGACAAGGTCTTCGAGAACCGCAAGCAGATTGACGCCGCGCTGCTCGACGAGCTTGAGGAGGCGCTCATCGCCGCCGACCTCGGCGTGACGACCACGCTCGAAATTCTCGACAAGGTCAGGCGCGGCATCTCGCGCAAGGAGATCGGCGACATCGACGCGCTCAAGCTGGCGCTCAAGACCGAACTGCTCACCATCCTCCGCGACGCCGGGAGCAAGGGCGTCGCCACCGAGGAGAGCGTTGACGAGTCCGTCAGCCCTTACGTCATCATGGTCGTCGGCGTCAACGGGGTGGGGAAGACGACGACCATCGGCAAGCTCGCGCAGCGCATCAAGGCCGAGGGCAACGACGTGCTCATCTGCGCCGCCGACACCTTCCGCGCCGCCGCCTCGGACCAGCTCGCCATCTGGGCCGAGCGCACCGGCGTCCCGCTCATCCAGCAGAAGTCGGGCACAGACCCGGCCGCCGTCCTCTTCGACGCGCTCAAGGCCGCGAAGGCGCGCGGCTCCGACGTGCTCATCGTGGACACCGCGGGCCGCCTGCACAACAAGTCGAACCTGATGGCCGAGCTTGAGAAGATGAAGCGCGTGGCGGGGCGCGAGGTCGAGGGCGCGCCGCACGAGACGCTGCTCGTCGTGGACGCCGTGACGGGGCAGAACGGCCTTGAGCAGGCGCGGCAGTTTTTGAAGACGGCGGGCGTCACCGGCATCGTGCTCACCAAGCTCGACGGCACGGCCAAGGGCGGCATCGCCGTCGCCATCTCGAAAGAGCTGGGGCTGCCCATACGCTACGCCGGCATCGGCGAGCGCGTGGACGACCTCGTCGTCTTCGACCCCGAGCAGTACGTCAACGGACTCTTTAGCTAGTTCAAAGTTTCAAGCTCAAAGTTTGAAGTCGTCCGACCCGGGGCTTTGGACTTTGACTTCGGACTTGCGCCTGCGGACACCTTCCAACTTTGAGCCTCGAACTTGAAACTTTGAACTTGGACGAGCGCATGATGCGGCGCGCGCTCGAACTCGCCGCCCGCGGGGCGGGGCAGGTGAGCCCCGGGCCGCTCGTCGGCTGCGTCGTCGTCGGCGCGCGCGGCGAGGTGGTCGGCGAGGGCTTCTACGTCTACGAGGGCCTGAAGCACGCCGAGACCCTCGCGCTCGAACAGGCCGGCGAGCGAGCGCGCGGCGCGACCGCCTACGTCACGCTTGAGCCGCACGCGCACACGGGGCGGACGCCGCCCTGCACGCGTGCGCTCATGAGCGCGGGCGTCGCGCGCGTCGTCGCGCCCGTCGAAGACCCGAACCCGCTCGTCTCGGGTCGCGGCTTCAGGGAGCTGCGCGAGGCCGGCGTCGAGGTCACGACGGGCGTGCTCGCGCGCGAGGCCGCGCGGCAGAACGAAAAGTATTTCCACGCGATTCGCAGGGGCCGCCCCTTCGTCCACCTCAAGCTCGCCAGCTCGCTCGACGGCCGCATCGCCACCAGCACCGGCCACGCGCGCTGGATAAGCAGCGCGGAGTCGCGCGCGCGCGTCCACCTGATGCGACACGAATGCGACGCCATCCTCGTCGGCTCGGGCACGGCGGCCGCGGACGACCCCGCGCTCACAGACAGGAGCGGGCTGCCGCGCCGCCGGCCCCTGCTGCGCGTCGTGCTCGACGAGCGGCTCCGCCTCGGCCCGGAGTCGCAGCTCGCGCGCACGGCGCGCGAGACGCCCGTCCTCGTCTTCACGTCCGAGAGCGCCGAGCAGGGGAAGGTTGACGCGCTTGAGAAGAGCGGCGTCGAAGTCCTGAAGAGCCTCCGCGGCGGGCGCGACCTGACTCTGGTCTTGGAGGAGTTGGGGCGGCGGCAGGTGCAGGGTCTTCTCGTCGAGGGCGGCGCGGCGGTGGCGGGCGCGTTCCTGCGCGGGGGGCTGGTGGACAAGGCCAGCTTCTTCGTCGCCCCGCTCATCCTCGGCGGCGACGCGCTCGGCGCAATCGGCGGCGCGGGCCCGCTCACCGTGGACGAGGCCGCGCGCCTCGGCGACGTCGAGACGCACAGGCACGGCGACGACGTGGAGATAACCGGGTACCTGGGGAGCTTTTAGCTGCCGGCCGTTAGCTCTAAGCTATCCGCCGAGCGAACAGTTTCCCCCTCTGGCTAAAAGCCAACAGCCAACAGACATCCTATGACATTCCCGCGCGCGAAAAAGAGTCTGGGGCAGAATTTTCTGGTCGACGAGGCGCAGGCGCGTCGCGTCGTCGGCGCGGTCGCGCCGCGCGCGGGCGAGACGGTCGTCGAGATCGGGCCGGGGCGCGGCGCTCTGACCTCGCTGCTGGTCGAGAGCGGGGCGCGGGTCGTCGCCGTCGAGTTCGACCGCGAGCTGGCGGCGCTGCTGCGCGGGCGCTTCGCCGGGCGGGATAACTTCGCGCTCGTCGAGGCCGACGCGCTCGGGGTGGATTTCTGCCGGGCGATCGAGCCGGCGGCGTCCGCGCGCGTCGTCGCCAACCTGCCTTACAACATCTCGACCGCCATCCTCCAGCGGCTCGTCGCCCAGCGGCGCTGCGTCCCCGAGATGATCCTGATGCTACAGCGCGAGGTCGTCGAGCGCGTCGCCGCGCCGCCCGGCTCGCACGAGCGCGGCTACCTGACCGTGCTCGTCGAAGCCTTCTACGACGCGACGCCCCTGTTCGACGTGCCGCCCGAAGCGTTCCGCCCCGTCCCGAAAGTCTGGAGCACGGTCGCGCGGCTGCGCGTGCACGAGGGGCAGGCCGCCGACTTCGACGAGGGGCTTTTCCAGCGCATCGTCGGCGCGGGCTTCGCGCAGAAGCGCAAGACCATCCTCAACAACCTGCGCTCCGCGCCCGAAGAGTTGCGCGCGCTCGCCGAACGGGCGGGCGGCCCCGAGGCGCTGCTCGGCGACGCAGGCATCGACCCGAGACGCCGGGCGGAGGCCCTGACGCTCGCGGAGTGGGCGGCGCTCGCGGAGTCGTTCCGGCGCGCGGGGCCGTAGCGGGCGGGGCGAGCCCGCGCGTGTGTTATAATCGCCCGTTCGCGCCCCCTTCTTATTAACTAACGGCGGCCGGCGACTCGGACGCCTTATCGGAGAAAAGTGTAGCAAGTGAGTAAAGTTCTTGAAGTAATGCCCCTCGGCGGAGTCGGCGAGTTCGGGTGCAACTGCATGGCCGTGCGCCACGGCGATGAGATGATCATCATCGACACCGGCATGGGCTTCCCCGCGGAGACCGCCTACGGCGTGGACGTCGAAGTCCCCGACTTCGACTTCCTCGAAGAGTACCGAGACAACATCATCGCCGTCGTCATCACGCACGGCCACGAGGATCACATCGGCGCGCTCCCCTACGTGCTGAAGAAGTTCAACGTCCCCGTCTACGCCTCGCACTTCACGATGGGGCTCATCGAGTACAAGCTCGAAGAGCACGGCCTGCTCTCGGACGTGCTGCTCCACCGCGTCGAGCCGCGCGACCACGCCGAGATCGGCGCCTTCGACATCGAGTTCATACGCGTCTCGCACTCGCTCGTGGACTGCTTCGCGCTCGCCATCAACACGCCGGTCGGCACCATCATCCACACCGGCGACTACAAGGTGGACGAGACGCCCGTCATCGGCGAGCCCATCGACCTGAGGACGCTCAGGCGCTACGGGCAGGAGGGCGTCCTCGCCTTAACGTCCGACTCGACGAACGCGACCGTGCCCGGCCGCACGCCCTCGGAGCGCGCCGTCATCCCGGACTTCGAGGAGATCTTCTCCGAGGCCGGGGGGCGCATCTTCGTCGCGACGTTCGCGTCTTCGATTCACCGGCTGCAAATCGTCATCGACGTGGCGCAGCAGTTCAACCGCAAGGTCTGCGTGCTGGGCCGCTCGATGATCAAGAACGTCGAGATAGCGGAGCGGCTCGGCTACCTCGACCTGCACGAGGGGATGCTCGTCTCGCTCCAGCATGCGAAGAAGCTGCCCAAGGAGGAGGTCGTCTACCTCGTCACCGGCTCGCAGGGCGAGGCGCGCGCCGCGCTCGCGCAGCTCGCCGCCGGCTCCTACAAGGGGCTCTCGATCCAGCCGGGCGACACGGTCGTGCTTTCGGCGCGCATCATCCCGGGCAACGAGCGCTCCATCTCGCGGCTCATCGGGGAGATCTACAAGCGCGGCGCGGCCATCATCGACGAGAAGCGGCGGCTCATCCACGTCAGCGGGCACGCCTCGCAGGAGGACATCCGCATCATGACCGAGGCCGTCCGGCCCAAGTTCGTCATCCCCGTCCACGGCGAGTACCGGATGCTCTACCGCCACAAGGAGTTTCTGAAGAACCACTGCGACTTCCCGGAGGCGAACATCATCCTCATCGAGAACGGCGACGTGCTTGAGCTTCAGGCCGACAGCGCGCGCGTCATCGCCAAGCACGACATCGGCCGCACCTTCATCGACGATTCGGGCTTCGAGGAGATAGACGGCGCGGTCGTCAAGGAGCGCCGCCAGCTCGCCTACGACGGCGTCATCACGCCGGTCGTCACCATCGACGAGGAGTCGGGCGAGATGGAGGGCGAGCCCGAGGTCGTCGCGCGCGGCGTGCTGGGCATTGACGGCAACGGCGACTCCGCGGCGATTCTCAAGGACATGCAGCGCGTCGTCAGCGACACCGTGGGCAAGGCCACGCGCGACGAGCGCCGCGACTCGTCCGTCCTCAAGGAGCGCGTCCGGCTCGACCTCAAGCGCTTCATCCAGAAGCAGACCGGCGCGCGCCCCGTCATCGTGCCCGTGGTCGTGCAAATCTGAAAAGCAGTAGTCAGTAGACGGCGGTCATTAGACAGTAGCGCCCCGCGCTGCCGCGTCGACCCTGACACCCTGACGGCTCGCAGGCGAAGGGTTTTCTACTGACTACTGACTACTGACTACTGTCTACTTGCTTATGACTGACGCCGCGGAACTCCTGAGCCGCGCCAGGGTGGAGGTCGCGCCCGAGACGTTCGCACTCGTGGGCCTTCGGCACGAGGACTGGCGGCGCCTGCTTGAGAACCCCGAGCTGAGCCCGCGCGCCGAGTCGAACTTCTTCCTGCTGCGCGACCCCTTCGAGGTGACGCTGCTCGTCCCCGAAGAGGACTGGCGCGCGATGCGCCACGCGGCGCGCGACGCGCGCGTCGAGACGGGCTTCCGCCTCGTCACGCTCGGCGTCGAGCTCGGCTGGGACGTGGTGGGTTTCCTCGCGCACGTCGCCGTGATACTGGCCGAAGAGTCCGTGCCCGTCGGCGCGCTCTCGGCCTTCTCGCGCGACCACCTGCTCATCAAACAGGAAGATTTGGGAAAGGCGCTCCGCGTGCTCGGGCGTCACGTCGCGGAGCTTTGCTGAGTCCTCGAATGAAATACGACTGGAAGGAAAAGGTCGTCCTCATCACCGGCGCGTCGTCGGGGATAGGGCGCGCGCTGGCGGTCGAGTTGGGGAGGCGCGGGGCGCGTCTGGGCCTGACGGCGCGGCGAGGCGAGGAGCTTTTGAAGGTCGCCGACGAGGTCGGGCAGGCGGGCGGCGAGGCGCTGGCGCTCATGGCCGACGTGCGCGACCCCGAGGCGATGAAGGCCGCGGCCGAGAGCGTCCGCGCGCGGTGGGGGCGCATCGACGTGCTCGTCGCCAACGCGGGGATGAGCAGCACGACGGCCGGGACGAGGCTCAACGCGGGCGAGGTCGGCGACGTCATCTCGATCAACGTCCTCGGCGTCGTCAACAGCGTCGCGGCGGTGCTGCCCTCGATGCTCGAACGCCGGGCGGGCCACCTCGTAGCCATCTCCAGCCTCGCCTCCTACCGCGGGATGCCCAAGTCCGGCGCCTACAGCGCGAGCAAGGCCGCCGTCTCGACCTTCTTCGAGTCGCTCCGCATCGACCTCTCGAAGAGCGGCGTGGACGTGACGGTCATCCACCCCGGCTTCATACGCACGCCGATGACCGCGAACCGGAAGAAGAAGCTGCCCTTCCTGCTCGAAGTCGACGACGCCGCCTGCCGCATCATCCGGGCGGTCGAGCGGCGCGCGCGCACCTACGCCTTCCCGTGGCAGCTCGCCTCGCTCGTCCGCGTCATCAAGCACATGCCGGGCCGTCTCTACGACCGGCTCGCCTCCAAATCCAACTTCCGCGAGTGAACGATGAACGATTGGGAGCATGACGATTCGAGGCTCCCCACGGAGCAGGAGCGCCGGAAGTTCTGCGAACTCCTCTACCGGGCGCTGCTGGACTTGCGTCTGCTCTGCCTGCGCGGGCAGGCGCAGCAGGCGGCCGACCTGGCCGACGCCTTTCACGAACTCCCGGCCCTGCTGTGGAGCGAGACGTTCAGCCCGGCGCTGTTCAGGAAGTATCTGGAGGGGTACGAGCAGAAGTATCCGGGGGCGGACTTCAAGTACGTGAGCATGTTCGACAACCTTTTCCGAGCAGAGGGCAGATAAACCGGCAAGGCTTCGTCAGTTACCAGGCATGAATATACTTCAAGCGGTTATTCTCGGCATCGTCCAGGGGCTCACCGAATTCATCCCCGTCAGCTCGACCGCGCACCTGATTTTCGCGACGCGGCTGACGGGGCTCTCGCAGACGCTCGCGGCCGAGCAGCAGACGGCGGTCATCGCCGTCATCCAGTTGGGCACGCTCGCGGCCGTCTTCGTCTACTTCGCGCGCGACATCTGGAACATCTGTTACGCGTTCGTCCGCGACCACCTGCTGCTGCTCCGCGGCAGGACGCCGCCGGGCATCGAGGGGAGCGGGTTCCTCGGCAGCCGCCTTTCGCCCGACGCGAAGCTCGGCTGGCTCGTCTTCCTCGGCTCGCTCCCCATCGGCGTCGTCGGCCTCATCTTCAAGGACGAGATCGAGGGGACGTTCACAAAGAACCTGTGGGTCATCGCGACGATGATGTTGGTCGTGGCCGGCCTGCTGCTCGTCGCGGAGAAGGTCGGCACGCGCCGCCGCGGGATGAAGGAGCTGGGGCTTTCGGACGCGCTGGCGGTCGGCTTCGCGCAGGTGCTCTCGCTCATCCCGGGCGCTAGCCGCTCGGGCTCGACCATCATGGGCGGCCTCTTCGCGGGCGAGACGCGCGAGACGGCCGCGCGCTTCTCGTTCCTGCTCTCCATCCCGGCGATTACGGCCAGCGGCCTGCTCGAATTGCGGGAGGCCGTCCACCTCCTGCCCGAGGGCAGCGCCGCCCCGCTCGCCGTCGCGACCGTCGTCTCGGGCCTCGTCGGCTACGCCTCGATCTGGTTCCTGCTGCGCTTCCTGCGCGAGCACTCGACGGGCGTCTTCATCGCCTACCGCGTCGTCGTCGGCGCTCTCATCCTGCTCCTGCTCTACGCCGGCGCCGTCAACCCGCTCTGAACGCAACGCGCCGGACGGCTTCAGGCTCGCGCCGCGCCCCCGGTTCGGTTAAACTCGTGTGGCCCCTCCCGCTTAAGGTAGCGAACCCCCAGAGAATCGGAGGGCCCGAAGTTTAAATGAGCGATTCTTCAAAGACGGACACCGACCCCCCTTCGCAGCGCCCGCGCAGCCCGCGCGTGCCCGTCAACTTCACGGTCGAACTCGAATTCGACCCCGAAGGCGACAAGCCCTTCCGCGTCACCGCCGAGGCCGTGCGCGTCAGCCGCGGCGGCGCAACTCTCATCAGCGACATCGAGGCGCGCGCCGGGATGCGCGTGCGCCTGACGCCCCCCTTCGGCCGCGCGCTCGACGCCGAGGTCAACGGCGTCTGGACGGACGAGGATGACGGCCGCCAGCACATCGGCGTCCGCCTGCTCGACCCGAACGGGTGGTTCGCCGAATGACGCCGACGCAGAGCCGCGCGAGGGCCGTCGAAAGGCGCTGGGTGCCGCGCCGCGAGGCGGCCCCGGGCGCCGGCGCGCTGGCCGCGGAGGTCGGCGTCTCGGACGTCGTCGCCGGCGTGCTCGCGGCGCGCGGCGTCGGCTCCGCCGAAGAGGCGCGCGCCCTGCTCGGCCCATCGCTCGAACAGCTCCACGACCCATACCTGATGCTCGGGATGCGCGAGGCGGTCGCGCGCGTGCTCCGCGCCGTGGACGCGGGCGAGCGCATACTCGTCTACGGCGACTACGACGTTGACGGGACTACTGGGACGGTCGTCCTGCGCCGCGCGCTCTCCTTTCTCGGCGCGAAGACCGGCTACCACGTCCCGCACCGCTTCACCGAAGGCTACGGCATCCGGCGCGACGTGCTCGAACGGGCGAAGGCCGACGGCTACGCGCTCGTCATCAGCGTCGACTGCGGCATACGCGCCTTCGAGCCCCTGGAGTGGGCGCGCGAGAACGGCCTCGACGTAATCATCACCGACCACCACCTTCCCGACAACGAGGAGGGCGCGCCGCCTGCCTTCGCGGTGCTGAATCCGAACCAGAAGGGCTGCGCGTACCCTGACAAGAACCTCGCGGGCGTCGGCGTCGCCTTCAAGCTCGCGCACGCCCTCTTCCGCGAGCGCGGGCGCGAGAATCAGGTGCCCGGCTTCCTCAAGGTCGTCGCCATCGGAACCGTGGCCGACGTGGCGCAACTGACGGGCGAGAACCGCGCCATCGTCGCGCTCGGGCTGAAGGACTTGCACCGCGCGACGAACCCGGGTCTGCGCGCGCTGATGGAGGTCGCCGGGTGCGGCGACGGGGAGGGGATGCGCGCCTTCGACATCGGCTTCCGGCTGGGGCCGCGCATCAACGCCGCCGGCCGGATGGACGCGGCGCGCGCCGTCGTCGAGCTGTTCGAGGCCAGGAGCCGCGACGAGGCGCGCACGCTCGCCGAGCACCTGGACGCGCGCAACCGCGAGCGGCGAGACGTGCAGCAGCGCGTGACCGAGCGCGCCGTGGCCGAGCTTGAGCTGAACGGGCAGGGCGAGACTTCCGTCGTCGTGGTCGCGGGCGACGGCTGGCACCGCGGCGTCATCGGGCTGGCCGCCTCGAAGATAGCCGAGCGGTTGCAGCGGCCGGCGGTCGTCATCTCTCTGGACGAGGACGGGACGGGGCACGGCTCGGCGCGCAGCGGCGACGGCTTCCACATGCTCGACGCGCTGACCGAGTGCTCGGACATCCTCGAAGCCTTCGGCGGGCACGCGCACGCCGCCGGCCTCTCCGTGCGGCGCGAGAACGTGGCGGAGCTTCGGCGCAGGCTCAACGAGCACGCGTCGCGCGTGACGTGCGAGGAGGAGGACGGCCTTCCGCGCCTCGAATACGACCTTGAGCTTCCGGCCGACGAGCTGAGCCTCGACCTCTGCGCCGAGCTTGAGTCGCTTGAGCCGTTCGGCGCGGGGTGGCCCCGGCCTGTCTTCGTCACGCGCGACCTGCGCGTCGTCGGCGAGCCGCGCGTGCTGAAGGGGCGCCACCTCAAGTTCGGCGTGCTCGCCGCCGGGCGCGTACAGGACTGCATCTGGTGGGGCGGCGCCGAACGCGACGCAGCAACGCCGCGACCGGGCGCGGGCATCGAACTGGCCTACTCCGTCGAGGCGAACTGCTGGAACGGCAACACGCGGCTTCAGTTGGTGGTGGAAGATTTGAGGGTCGGGGGGTAATAGTTCAAAGTCACAAGTTCAAAGTTCAAAGTTAAGATGCCGCCGCTTCAACTGTGAACTTGTAACTTTGAACTCCGTCACTAATGCAGGAGATCAGGCGCAGGAAGGTTGCGGGCATCGGGCTGCGGATCGCGGCGCCGAAGCTGGGGCGCGTGCTGGCGCTGCTCCTGCTCGTCGCGGCCGTCGCCGCGCTCGCCATCTCCTACTGGCGTCTGAAAGACCGCACGACCTTCCGGCTCCGCCCGGGCCAGGCGCAGCTCTCGACCGAGGTCGTCGGCGAGATTATCAACCTCGAACACCGCGAGATGAAGGGCGACAAGCTCTGGGTGCTGCTCAAGGCCGACCGCGACATCAAGTACTCCGACGGCCACCACAAGCTTGAGAACGTCCACATCGAGGTCTACCCCGACAAGGGCGACCTGCCCGACAAGATCAGCGCCCGCGAGACGCTGACCAACGAAGACCAGACGCAGTTCCTCTTCACCGGCGCCGTCCAGATAGAGACGCGCGACCGGCTCGTCGCGAAGGCCGAGCAGGTCGAGTACGACGTGAAGACAGAGGTCGCCAACGTCATGACCCCCGTCAGCTTCGAGCGCGAGAACATCTCGGGGCGGGCCGACTCGGCCAGCCTCGAAGCGAAGTCGAAGAAGCTTGAGCTAAAGGGCGCGGTCGAAATCACCGTCCGCCCCGAGCCGGCGGGCCAGCCCGCCGCCGCCTCGCCCGCAGGGCTCCCGAAGATGAACCTGAAGGGGCAGCCCGTCACCGTCAAGTCCGCGCAGGCCGTCTTCGACCAGGCGGCGATGAACATCAACTTCGGCGGCGGCGCGACGGCCGAGCAGGGGCGCGACGTGATGAGCGGCGAGACGCTTTCCGGGCAGCTCACCGAGCAGAAGCGCGTCAAGTTCATCACGGCCAAGACGCGCGCCTACCTGCGCACGATGAACGAGGGGCGCGCGGCCGAGGTCTTCGGCGACCAGCTCGACTTCTACTTCGACGCCGACCAGAAGCTCGTAGCCGCGCACGCCATCGGCAACGTCCGCGCCAAGACCATCGACGCCGACGCCGACGCCGAGCTGGTCGCAGGTGCTTCGGCCGACCTCGACTTCGCGGTGCAGGGCGACCGCAGCCTCCTCAGAGAGATGCGCGCGGGGGGGCGCCCCGTGCTGACCTTGGCCGCGCCCAAGTCGAAGGCCGCCGACCCGCGCTCCGCCAACAAACGTCTGACCGCCGACGCCGTCCGACTCTTCTGGCGCGAGACGGGGCGCGACCTCGAACGCGCCGAGGCCAACGGCAACGTCGAGGTGCTGGTCGAGCCGGCGCGTCCGACGCCGGCGGCCGACCGCAAGCGCCTCTACGCCATCGTCGTCAAGTGCCACTTCTACGAGGCCGGGAACCTCGCCAAGACCTTCCACGCGTCGGGCGACGCGAAGGCCGTCATCGAGCCCTACCAGGAGACCGAGAAGCGGAGCACGCGCACGCTCACCGCGCAGGAGATGGCCGCCGAGTTCGTCCGCGAGACGCAGGACGTTGAGCGCTTCGAGGCCGCGGGCGACGCGCGCTTCGTCGAGCGCCAGCGCACGCTCACCTCGCGGAAGATGGTCGCTCACTTCGCGCCCGCGACCTCCGCGCTCGAACGCGTGGACGCCACGGGCGACGCGAAATTTAACGAACTTGACCGCAACGGCCAGTCGGACGCGATTAACTACACGGCGGGCGACGCCGTCGTGCGCCTGCGCGGCGGCGAACCCGTCGTGTGGGACTCGCGCGCGCGCCTGAAGGCCGTCGAGATTGACTCCGACACCGTCAACAAAATCTCGCACGCGCGCGGGAAGGTCATGACGACCTACTACAGCCAGGAGCAGACGAACGGGGCCGCGCCTTTCAAGAGCGTCAAGAGCCCGGTCTTCATCGCGTCGGCGGCGGCCGAGTTCCAGCACGAGACGGGCGTCGGCGTCTACACGGGCAACGCGCGCGCGTGGCAGGACGACAACTTCGTCAAGGCCGACCGGCTCGTCCTTAGACGCGAGCAGAAGCGCATGGAGGGCGAGGGCAACGTCCAGAGCGCGCTCTACCAGGCGCGGCGGAAGATGCCGAACGGCGAGCGCGAGGTCGTCCCCGTCTTCGCCGCCTCGCGCTCGATGGCCTACAGCGACGCCGAGCGCGTGCTCCACTACGCGGGCGAGGTGGACATACGGCAGGGGACGGAGCGCATCACGAGCGAGGTCTCGGACGTTTACCTCCGGAAGGAATCTTACGAGGTCGAGCGCACCGTCTCGCAGCGCGCCGTCGTCGTCACGCAGCCCGGCCGCAAGGGCACCGGCGACCGCGGGGAGTACACCGCCGCCGACGAGACGGTCGTGCTCACGGGCCGGCCCGCGCGCGTCGAGGACGCCGAGCGCGGCAACTCCGAGAGCAACCGCATGGTCGTCTACCTGCGCGAAGACCGCGTCGTCAGCGACGCCGGCGAAACGCCGCAGGCGTCCGGGCGCGTCCGCACGCAGCACAAGATTAAGAAACAGTGACAAGTGATGGGTGACAGGTGGTAAGAAAGAAAAGACGGGACCTGTTTTCTCTTATCACTTATCACCCACCACCTATCACTCACCGAAAATGGCGACCGAGGAGATCATCGAGGCGGCCGAGCGGCGGGAGGTGCGCGACCTGAGCGTGGCGTCGTCGCGCGCTCTGTCGGCGTCCGACCTCGCGAAGAACTACGGCCGGCGGCGCGTCGTGGACGGCGTCAGCCTGCACGTCGAGCCGGGCGAGGTCGTCGGGCTGCTCGGCGCGAACGGGGCGGGGAAGACGACGACCTTCTACATGATAATCGGGCTCGAACGCCCGAACGCCGGGCGCATCACGCTCGCGGGCCGAGACATCACGAAGATGCCGATGTACCTGCGCGCGCGCCTGGGCGTCGGCTACCTGCCGCAGGAGCCCTCGGTCTTCCGCCGCATGACCGCCGCCGAGAACATCCTCGCCGTGCTTGAGACGCTGGGGCTCAGGCGCGCCGAGCGTCTGAAGCGGCTCGAAGAGCTGCTCGCGGAGTTCGGCATCGAGCACGTTCGCAACACGCGCGCCGACGCCCTCTCGGGCGGCGAGCGGCGGCGGACGGAGATCGCGCGGGCGCTCGCCACCGAGCCGCAATTCATCCTCCTCGACGAGCCCTTCGCCGGCATCGACCCGAAGGCGGTTGACGACATCCAGCAGATGATCCTCTACCTGCGCCGGCGCGGCATCGGCATCCTCATCACCGACCACAACGTCCGCGAGACGCTGGGCGTCACCGACCGCGCCTACATCATGGCCGACGGGCGCATCTTCCGCTCGGGCGCCCCGCTCGAGCTGACCGAAGACCCGGAGGTGCGCCGCCTCTACCTCGGCGAGAAGTTCCGCATGTGAGGGCGCCGCAGACGGTAGGCCGGGACGACGCGCCAGCGTCCCCGGCCCGCCTGGCGTCTCGTCCGCCCGGACTTAAGCACGTCCCCGGACGAAAGAGTGTTGACAAGCCAAAGCATTTCTAAATAATGGTCGGGCGTCCTCAGTCGTCCAGATGCCATGCCACCGCGGTGGATTCCGCTCACACGCCGACGACTCACGTTCCATGTGAGAGCAAGCTTACGGGAGGGGCAATGTCGAATCTTACGTCCGAATTTTCCAACTTTGCGGGTGAGTACCAGCAGCTACTGCTGCGCGCGCAGGATTCTTACGGCATTAAGATTGTCCCCCTCCAGCAGATCAACGGCGGGAGGTCGGGCGCGCTGCTCTACCTGGTCAGCGTGTCGCAGAACGGCCGGTCGTCGCTGCGCCACCTCATCCTCAAGCTGGACACCCTCAAGGAATGGCACAAGAACGAGCTGGGCGAGGTCGAGAGGCATCGCCTGGCGTTGAACGAGGCGCCGAGCGGCTTCTCGGAAGACCACCTGGCGCAGTTCGCCTTCGAGCCGATTGAGATTAACGGCCGGACGCTCATCTTCTACACCATCGCGGGCGACTCGCTTCAGCGGTGCAGGCCCGCGGCCGCCTACTCCCAGCAAAACCAGCTCCAGGCCATCTTCGAGGCCGTGAGCGAAGGGCTCCTCTCCTCCTGGCAGAAGGAACTCACGTTCCAGAACGCACACCCGCAGAGCATCCTGAAGCACTGGCTGGGTTACCGCATCCGCGAGGGCGAAGGCAACATAGGCGATTTTTACAAGTCCGTCTGCCACGTGGACGCCGGGATCGAGGGGCTCACGGTTAACGGCCGGGTGCTGCCCAACCCGCTCCTCTTCGCGCGCGAAGGGGGACTCTGGAGCAACGCGCGGCCCATAGACGCCGTGCGCGGCTTCCAGCACGGCGACCTCCACCTGAACAACGTCATCTCCAGATTCTCCCTGGCCGACGACCTGGAGACGTATTTTTTTATCGACCTGGCCCAGTTCGAGAAGGACGGCTACCTCTTTTACGACCACGCCTACTTCGAGCTGAGCTACCTGCTACAGCAGGTGGGCCGCGTCCTCTTCTCGCACTGGATAGATTTCGTCATGCTGCTGGCCGAGAAGGACCTCCCGAAGACGCAGGATCTGGCGGCCGACATCACCGGCGTCTACGCCACCGTGAGGGCGTCGAGGGAGGCTTTCTACAAGTGGGTCATATCAAATCACGGGACGCTGCGGGACGACATGGGGGGGCAGTTCTGGCTGGCCGCGGCGGCGGCCGGCCTGAACTTCTGTAACAAGGCCATGCTCAGCAACGAGGAGCGCCTGGCGGCCCTCATCTACGCCGCCGCCCACCTCAAGCGGTACTTCGACTACTTTAAAATGCCGCAGCCCGCCCGGGCCGTGGAGTTGAAACTGACAGACCAGGTGTTGCCGGTCGGCGTGAAGGCACACTGGGACGACTTCGTCTCGGCGTGCAACGACTTCGACAAGGATCGGGGGCTGTACCTGCTGATCACGGGGCCGCAGGCCGAGGCCGACCTGCCGCTGCTGAGCGCAATCGGGCGGATCGGCTGGAGCGCCGTGCTCGACTTCGACCAGAACACGCAAGACCGCGGCCTCTACATGCACACCAGCCCCGAACTCAGGAAACACCGCTCGCTGCACCTGATAACATTCGAGGAGGAAGTCCCCCTCAACCCGAAACGCGCCACCTACTGGTACGCGGCCCGCGGGCTCGCCGGGCGCTCCGCGACGCTCCCCGACGGCGACGGGTGGGTCAAGTGGAATCGGGTGTACCCCAGGCACCTCCAGAAGTTCTTCTCCGACATCGCGTCGGCCGACCAGTCGCTCATCACGGTCGTCATACTCTGGGACAACCTCGACTACGTGCGCGACGTGTGCGCCTTCATCGACCAGGCGTTCGGCGACAGGGCCGAGTTCGTCATCGCCGTGCCCGACCCGCAGCGCTTCGCCCCCCTGACGGAAGTCCATAACGCCCGTGCCTTCCCGCTGAGCGGCAGGCAGGTGGCCATCGGCATCCGGTCGTTAATCATCCCCTCCGCGCCCTCGACGGATTACGTCCTCGTGCCGGGCTCGCGGAAGTCGATGGTCGCCCTGTCGGCGGAGGACGTCAGTTTCATAGAAGAGGAGATGACGCTCATCCACCTCGGGCTCGGCGTCCGGGAGGAGGAGGGCCGGCAGGTCGGTTACGAGTTCCTGCGCGGCGGCAGAATATCCTGGTTCGAGCTGGGCCTCCACTACGACGTCGAGCGCGACAAGACGGCGGAGGTGAAGGATCAGGTTCAGAAGGATCTGGAGGGGAGGCAGCTCACCCGGATCAACCTTTACCACTTCCCGGGGGCCGGCGGGAGCACCATCTCCCTGCGCGTGGCGTGGGACTTACACAAGGAGTACCCGACCGTGCTCCTGCACAAAGTCTCACCGCACACCCTCGAACGCATGCGCAAACTCTACTCTTACACCGACCTCCCGATCCTCGCCGTGGTAGAGAGCGCCGACGTGCTCGGCGAGTTCCTCGAATCCCTCTACTCGCAGGTCGAGACCGAACACATCCCCGTGGTCTTTCTGATCGTGACGCGCCGCAGCCGGGAGGTGGTGAGCGGGACTCCCAGGAGCCTGTACGTGCGCGAACGGCTCAACGAGGGGGAGGCCAACCGCTTCGCCCAGATATACGCGCAGGAGGAGCCCTCCCGCCGCCGCGAGCTGGAAGACCTGGCGCGCAACGAATCGCGCCTCCGCGTCCCGTTCTTCTTCGGGCTGACCGCGTTCGGGGAGGATTTCATCCGCCTCCAGCCCTACGTCAAGGCGCGCCTCGACGGCATGGAGGAGATCGAGCGCAAGATCATGTGCTACCTCAGCCTGGCCGACCGCTACGCCCATAAGTCTCTCCCGTCGCAGATGTTCACCGGCATACTCGGGCTGTCGACTTCGCGCATCATCCAGCTCGAAAAGTTCTTGCAGCCGGAGCGGCTCACCCTGCTCATCAAAGAGGAACACGGGGAGTGGCGCCCGGCGCACGCCCTCATCGGCATCGAAATGATCGAGCAGATTCTGGCCGGCAACTCCGAACGTAAGAACTGGCGACACAACCTCTCCAGGTGGGTGACCATGTTCATCGAAGACACCACCTGCATGAAGTCCTCGGCCTTCATGGTCGACCTCCTGAAGCGCCTGTTCATCTACCGCGGCGACAGCGACGAACTCCTACAGGAGATAAAGGAGAAGACCACGTTCTCCCGGCTGATCCAGGACATCCTCAGCCCCGAAGGCCAGCTCTCCGTGTTGCAGAGGCTGGCCAACACGTACCCGAGTGAGGCCCACTTCGCCGGGCACCTGGCCAGATTCCTCAGCACGGAACACGACCACCAAAGGGCGCTTGAGTACGCGAACCTCGCCGTCAAGCACGCGCCGAACGACGACGTGCTGAGACACATCAAAGGCGTGGTGCTGAGGAACTGGGCCTACTCCATCGTCGACAAGGTGGAGCGCAACCTGAGGGGGCGGAAGGCCGCCTTCGACGAAGACATCGAGCAAATCCACCAGCTCGCCGAGCAGGCCGAAAAAGAGTTCACCGTCTCCAGGGAGCTGAACCCGGACAGGGAGCACGGTTACGTCTCGCACATCCAACTCCTCACGCGAATCATCGAGTTCGGGTTCAAGCGCTCCGGCAAGAAGAGCATGCTTGAGTTCCTGGCCGACCCCGAGTTCACGTATTACCAGGACATGATCGACCGCGCGGAGACGGTGCTCGAAGAGGTGATGCGCCTGCGCGCCGACAAGCCCCTCAGCCAATTGGTCAAAGACTGTCGTGACGAAATCGACCTCTTCTACGGCAAATACTCCGAGGTGCTCCAGAGCTGGAACAGCATGCTCGAAAAGCGGGACATTTATAAGCCGCCCGTGCGGAGGAGGCTCGTGCGCGCCTACCTGAGCCGAACCCAGCGGTCATGGGACAGCCTTTCGAGCAAAGACCTGAAGCGCATCTACGACCTGATGGAGGAGAACCTGCTGGAAGAACCCGAGGAGGAGAGGAACATCCGCCTCTGGTTCAACGCGGCGCGGCGCATCGCCGCGGTCAGCATCGACTCGGCCATCGAGCGGCTGCTGAACCTGTACCAGGCCACGAAGCCGCTCGACGCCATCTACTACCTGTACGTCCTGTACACCCTGAAGGCCATCGACGGCTCGGACTTCGCCAGGAAGGACGCCGAGATCTTCATCAAGCAGAGTCAGTTCATAGCCCGGCACAAGCCCAAAGGCGGCTTCTCGTTCGAGTGGATGGGGCAGGGGCCGGAGATGACCCGCCTCGTCCATTACACCCGGCTGGGCGAGATCGACGAGGCCGTCGGCTTTTATAACAACGTGACGCCGCTCGTGAGGGTCAGGGGCAAAATCGCCAAGGCCAGCAAGCCCGAGGCCGGCCTCATCGAACTGCAATGCGGGCTGACGGCGTTCTTCGTCCCGCAGCCACGGCGCGCGCCGAACAGCTTCGGCCCCCAGAACGTGAACGACGTCGTGGACTTCTACCTGGGATTCAGTTACGAAGGCTTGCGCGCCTGGAGCGTGAGCCCGGCGTCGTGAGCCGGCGCGGGCTGCTGCCGCGGGCGGGCCGGGGCGCGTGCCGAGGCGCCCTCCCGGCGCCGGCGCTGATTTAGGCGACGCCCGGAACGCGGGCTGCTGCCTACTTTCTAAAAATCGGTTATAATCTCTCCCGAACCGCGTGACGGTTTCTTGAAATCCAATACCCGATAATTTAAGAAGCTAGTGGTCCGGTAGAAGCATGTCGGTCAAGCTCACCACAAACCTTTCGCAGCGCCTCGTCCTGACGCCACAACTGCGCCAGCGCATCGAGATGCTCCAGATGACTTCGCTGGAGCTGACTGACCTCATCCAGCAGCAGATGCTCGAAAACCCCGTGCTCGAAGAGGTGCAGTCGCAGGACGAGAAGCGCGAGCTGGAGAAGGAGATTCTCGACCAGCTCGCCGGCTCGACCGACGACGCGATGCCGGTCGAGGCCGTCGCGCCCGACTCGGCCAACGGGACGGCCGCCGCCAACGGCGCGGGCGACGAGGCCGTCGCCGAGGGCTTCGACGCGCCCGAGACGTTCGAGTCCGCCGAGACTTTCGAGTCGGCCGAGCGCCCCGACGAGTTCGGCGACGTGGCCGAGCCGGGCGAATCGACGGGCGACGCCTTCGAGGAGATAGACTTCGGGCGCGAGTTCCAGGACTACCTCGACCCCGGCTACAAGACGCAGGAGTACGAGTACAAGGAGGACGCGCCGACCTTCGAGCAGTTCCTGACGCGCGCCCCCTCGCTCTCCGAGCACCTTGAGTGGCAGCTCCACATGACGCAGGTCTCGGAAGACCTCGTCGCCGTCTGCGAGTCCGTCATCGGCAACCTCGACGGCGACGGGCGCCTTAACGCGACCAACGAGGAGGTCGCACACCTCTCCGGCTGCCCCGCGGAGGGCGTCGAGGAGGCGCGGCAGATCGTGCTGCACCTCGACCCCGTCGGGTGCGGCGCGCGCGACGCGCGCGAGTGCCTGTTAGTCCAGCTCAAGGCGCTCGGCGGCGACGCCTGCCCGCGCGGGGCCGAAAGGTGTCTGGCGGAGCGCCTCATCGGCGAGCACCCGCTCTCGGAACTCCAGCAGCACAAGCTGCCGAACCTCGCCAAGCAGATGGGCGTCGAGGTCATGGACCTGGTCGAGGAGCTTCAGCACATACGCAAGCTCGACCCGTACCCGGGCCGCCGCTACTCGTCGGAGGAGCCCATCCTCATCGCCCCCGAGGTCTTCATCGAGAAGGTCGACGACGTGTACGAGATTTACTTCGCCGACGACGGCGGCCCGCGCCTGCGCATCAGCCGCGACATGCAGCACATGCTCAGCCGCGACGGCACGACCAAGGAGACGAAGGACTTCATCAAGGAGAAGATGCGCTCGGCCGTCGACCTTCTGCGCAACATCGAGCACCGGCGGCAGACCATCTACCGCGTCGTCGAGTGCATCGTCCGCCGCCAGAGCGAGTTCCTCGACAAGGGCGTCCAGTTCATCAAGCCGATGATGCTCAAGGACGTGGCCGAGGACACGGGGATGCACCTCTCGACCATCTCGCGCGTCGTCAACCGCAAGTACGCGCACACGCCGCAGGGCGTCATCGAGCTCAGGCGCTTCTTCACCGAGGGGATGCTGAACGAGGACGGCGAGGAGGTCTCGACCCGCATCATCAAGCTCCGCATCAAGAAGCTGATCGAGGAGGAGGACTCGCACAACCCCATCACCGACGACCAGGTCGTCAAGATTCTGGCCAGGGAGGGCATCAAGCTGTCGCGCCGCACGGTGGCGAAGTACCGCGACCAGATGTCCATCCCCGGCTCGCGCGAGCGCAAGGCGGTCGTGTGAAAAGAGTGTGAGGGGTAAAGGGGAAGCGGGAAGGGTTTGAAACCTTTATTCTCTACCCCTTACCCGTCCCCCAAAAGTTTTAGCTGTACACAACAAGGCAGGAGCCCGAGAGGCAGGGGCGGGAGCAAGTCTGCGAGCCCCCGTCCGCCCCTTCTGGCCGCGCGGGCGGAAAGGTCAGGTATGGATTTCGAGTACACGGGGCGACACATCGACGTGACGCCGGCGCTGCGGGCGCACGTCGAGGAGCACTTCGGCAAGATCGGGAGCATGTTCGAGAACGCGACCACGGCGCGCGCCCACGTCATCATCGACGTGGTCAAGAACCGGCACATCGCGGAGATTCTCTTCCACTGGCGCGAGCACACGCTCACCGCCAAGGACACCAACGCCGACATGTACCAGGCGCTGACGCGCTGCATCGACAAGATAGAGAAGCAGGCGCTCAAGCTCAAGAAGAAGATGATCGACCGCAGGCAGGACGCCGTGCCGATGTCGGCCGTCGCGCCGGACATGTCGCCCGACGCGTCGGAAGAGGCGGAGGCGGTGGCGTCCGAGGCGTCCGAGCGCCCGCAGGGGCGCATCATCGCGGCGCGGCGCTACAAGGTGAAGCCGATGACGGCCGAGGAGGCCGTCATGTCGCTCGCCGAGGACGGGGACCAGTTCGTCGTCTTCCGCGACTCGGACACCAACCGCCTGAGCGTGCTCTACAAGCGCAAGGACGGCAACTACGGGCTCATCGAGCCCTGAACCCTGTGTAAGACTTTGAAGCGGCCACGGCGCGGCGAAAGGTTCATCCGTCCCTCGCGGCGGATTTATAATCGCCGCGCCGTTTTCCGTGATTAGCCGGGAAGGCTCAGGCGCGCGTTTCGGGTCATGGCCACGACTCCACAAAACGACGAGAACCCCTCGATCACCATCGGCGCGTTCGTCTCGGGCGCGCCGGCCGACCTCGCGCTCGCCTTCGTCGCGGGCGCGCGCGGGGCCGAGGCGCGCTGGCTCCGCACGCCGCGCATACAGAAGCTCGGGCTCGCGCTCGCCGGCTTCCCGCACTACGTCCACGAGGGGCGCGTGCAGATCATCGGGCAGAGCGAGTTGCAGTTCCTCGGCCAGCTCTCTGCCGGGGAGAAGAGCGCGGCCATCGGGCGGCTTGAGCTTGAGAAAATCTCCTGCGTCCTCGTCACGAAGGGGCTCGCCCCGCCGGCCGAGCTGGTCGAGACGTGCGAGCGTGCGGCGCTCCCGCTCATCCGCACGCCGCTCGTCAGCTCGTCCGCCATCACGGCCGTCACCGAGTACCTCGAAGAGGCGCTCGCCCCGCGCGTGTCGCGGCACGGCGTGCTCTTAGACCTCTACGGCCTCGGCGTGCTCATCGAGGGCAAGTCGGGCGTGGGCAAGAGCGAGTGCGCGCTCGACCTCATCATGCGCGGCCACCAGCTCGTCGCAGACGACCTCGTCGAAGTGCGACGACGGCGGCCGGGTCAGCTCGTCGGCTCGTCGCCCGACCTGCTGCGCGAGCACATGGAGATACGGGGCCTGGGCATCCTCAACATACGCGAGCTGTTCGGCGTCTCGGCCGTCAGCGGGCCGAAGCAGATCGGGCTCAACATCAGGCTCGAACGGTGGGAGGACGCGACCGAGGTCGAACGGCTCGGGCTCGAAGAGCGCACGGTGGAAATCCTCGGCACCGCCGTCCCCTACTTCGTCCTGCCCGTGAGCCCGGGGCGGAACCTCGCCACGCTCGTGGAGACGGCGGTGCGCGTTCACCTCATGCGTCTGCGCGGTTACAATGCCGCCGAGAGTTTCGTCGAGCGCCACGCGTTGGCGCTCGGCGCGGAGGCCGAGGGGGGCGGCGGGGGCTCGGATGACAGATAACAGCCAGGCGGGCGGCGCGGCGGCGTCGGTAAGGGCGGGGGCGGCCTCGCCCGACGTGGTCATCATCACGGGGTTGAGCGGGTCGGGGATGTCTTCGGCGACCAACGCCTTCGAGGATCTCGGCTACTTCTGCGTGGACAACCTGCCGCTGATGCTGCTCCCGACCTTCGCGCGGCTCGTCCGCCCGGAAGACCACAACCGGCCGCACATCGAGCGCGCCGCGCTCGTCATAGACATCCGCGAGGGGCGCTTCCTCGCCGAGTTCCCCGAGCGCCTGCGCGAGCTGCGCTCGTCCGGCTTGCGCGTCTGCGTCCTCTTCTTCGAGGCGTCGGACGAGGCGCTCGTGCGTCGCTTCAGCGAGACGCGCCGGCCGCACCCGGCCGACCAGCCGGGTCAGGGCGTGCTCGAATCCATCCGGCGCGAGCGCGCCGCGATGTCGGACATACGCGCGCTCGCCGACCAGGTCATCGACACCTCGGGGCACACCGTCCACACGCTGCGCCGCCTGCTCGTCGAGCGGTTCGGCGCGGACGGCGGCGGCGCCGGGATGCGCGTGCAGGTCTACAGCTTCGGGTTCAAGCACGGCAGCCCGCACGACGCCGACCTGCTCTTCGACGTGCGCCACCTGCCGAACCCGCACTTCGTCCCGGGCCTGCGCGACCTCTCGGGTCACGACCCGCGCGTCGTGCGCTACCTGAAGGGGAGCGACGAGGTGCGCGAGACCATGAGGCGCTTCACGGAGCTGATCGACTACCTCCTCCCGCTCTACCGCCGGGAGGGGAAGTCCTACGTCACCATCGGCATCGGCTGCACGGGAGGCCGCCACCGCTCGGTGATGGCCTCCAACTCCATCGCCCGCCACCTCCGACGCGCGGGCTACGAGGCGACAGCCGTCCACCGCGACGTGGGCAAGACGAAGAAACAGAAGTCGGGCGCGCGCCGGAAGGGCCCCGACAATCTCACCAGCACTGACGCCGAAAGGAATCAACCATGAATCACCTCATCAAGCGCCTCACCCTCATGGCGTGCCTGCTGACGCCCCAGTTGGCCTGCCACGGCATGCAGCGGGCGGGCGAGGCCAAACCACCCGCGGACGACGTTCAGAAGAAGCAGCAAGAAGAACTCATTCTCGGCCTCCGCAACATTCTCTATTGCGACGAGCCGCTCGACGAAATCCTCGACCGCTTCGTGGACGAAGACGACCCCGTCCACGGCGCGGTCGCCCACCTGCGCGCTAAGGATTACGCGCGCGCGCTCGCGACGCTGCGGGGGCTGAAGGGGCACGGCGAGAGCAGCTCCTACTGGCTCGCCCTCGCCGCCGCGTACAGGGGGCAGGGCAAACTCGAAGAGGCCAGAGACGCCGCGCGGCACCTGGCGTCCGACACGGAGTCGCGGGTCTTGGCGCAGGCGTGGACGGTACTGCGCGAGCTGGGCGAAGCCCCGCCGCCGCAAAAGGCCGACGAGGTGCTGGGCGTCGTCGTCGAAATGGGGTACGACCAAGGCGTCGCCATCATCGCCGGGTATGCCGACGGCCGCGCGCGATTTTTCGGCAGCACCGGCGCGGGGTACATCGGCGAGGGGCTGCCCGAGCCCGTGCAGAAGGCGGCGAGGGCGCTGACGCAGGAGGCGGCCCCGGTCGTGCGGAAGCTCAATCCGGGCGCGAGGCGCGGCTACCCGACGCGCGACAGGGTACGCATAACCGTGCTCACGCCCGCCGGCCTGCGCGTCGCCGACGAAGAGTCCCGCCGCCTAGAAGAGTCGGCTCACCCCCTGTCCGGTGTCTACCTCGCCGCGAATAAACTGTTCCTGGAGCTTAAAAATAATTCCGAGAAGAAGTGAGGGCTGTTCTCACGCCGCCCGCGCGGCCGGAGACGACGAATGAGCCAGTCAAACAAAGTCGAGGGCGGGGGGACGGGGGCGCGGCGCGTGGCCGGGGTCATCGTGTCGCACGGGCAGGTCGCCAACGAGCTGCTCTCGGCCGCCGAGACCATCATCGGCCACGTCAAGCACATCACGGCCGTCTCCATCGGCTGGCACGACGACGTGGAGGCGGCCAAGAACGAGATACGCCGCGCGGTCGAGCGCGTCAGCGACGGCGGCGGCGTGCTCCTGATGACCGACATGTTCGGCGGCACGCCGACCAACATCGCCTCGATGTTCCTGCACCTGGGGCAGGTCGAGGTGGTGACGGGCGTCAACCTGCCGATGGTCATCAAGCTGGCGAGCCACTCGCCGGGCGCGTCGCTCGAAGACGTGGCGCGGCTCGTGCGCGACCAGGGGCGGCAGGGCATCTACCTCGCGGGCGAGCTGCTCGCGGGCGGGGTGAAGTGAGGGGGGCGCTACGGCTTTGGTCGAGTGTCGCGTCCAAATCGTCAACCGGCTGGGGCTGCACGCGCGCGCGGCCGCGAAGCTGGTGCGCGCGGCGGGCGCGTTCCGCGCGACGCTCAGGCTCGTGCGGCTCGACCGCGGCGCGGCGGCCGACGCCAAGTCGATACTGAGCGTGCTGATGCTCGCCGCCGCGCGCGGCACCGAGCTGATAGTGACGGCCGAGGGGCCGGACGAGGGGCCGGCGCTCGACGCGCTCTGCCAGCTCATCGGCGGCGGGTTCGGGGAAGTGGAAGAGTGACGAGGCGCAGGGACAAGACCGAGCAGCGCTGGCGGGGCATCGCCGTCTCGGACGGCACGGCCACCGGGCGCGTGCTCCGCATCCACAGCGGCGGCCGCCACAGCATCTACCGCGTCTCGATTGACGCGTCGGAGCTTGAGCGAGAGGTGCGCCGCTACCGCGCGGCCGTCCGGCTCGCGCGCCGGCAGCTCCTCGCGCTCAAGAAGCGCGCCGCGCGCACGCTCGGCGAGGAGCACGCCTACATCTTCGACGCGCACCTCCTCATGCTCGAAGACCGCAAGCTCAACGAGGACGTGGAGGCCGTCATCCGCGCCGAGTCGGTGGGCAGCGAGTGGGCCGTCAAGGTCGTCACCGACCGCCTGCTCGCCGTCTACGACGAGATCAAGGACGACTACCTGCGCGAGCGCAGCTCCGACATCGAGGACGTGACGCGCCGCCTCCTCGTCGCGCTCTCGGGCGAGAGCATGCACGGGCGGCGTCTGACCGAGGACGCCGTCGTCGTCGCCGAGGAGCTGATGCCCTCGACGCTGGCAGAGCTGGACTTCGCGCACATCAAGGCGGTCGCGACCGACGTGGGCGGGTGGACTTCGCACACGGCCATCATCGCGCGCGGCCTCGGGATTCCGGCAGTGGTGGGGCTGCGCGACTTCTACCGCGCGGCGCGCACGGGCGACACGGCCGTTATCGACGCCGGGCGCGGCGAGGTCGTGCTCAACCCCGGCCCAGGGACGCTCGAACGCTTCGGCGACGAGCGGCGCGCGGCGCGCGCCACTGCCGCGCACACCGCCGCGACCGAAGACCTGAGCGCGCCCCTGCGGACGCGCGACGGCGTCGGGATGACCCTGCGCGCAAACGTCGAGCTGCCCGTCGAATACGAGTGGGTGAGCCGCTACGGCGCGCGCGGCATCGGCCTCTTCCGCTCGGAGTTTCTGCTGTCGCACCGCGGCTCGATGCCGAACGAGGACGAGCAGTGCGCGGCCTACGAGGAGCTGGCGCGCGTCGCGGGCGACGAGGGCGTCACCGTCCGTCTCTTCGACCTCGGCGGCGACAAGCTGCCCGGCTCGCGGCTCGACCCGGGCGAGGAGCGCAACCCGGCGCTGGGGCTGCGCGCGATACGCTTCTGCCTGCAACACCCGGAGGTGCTCCGCACGCAGGCGCGTGCCGTGCTGCGCGCCGCCGCGCGCGGACGCATAGACCTCGTGCTCCCGATGGTCTCGGACGTGACCGACGTGCGCCGCGCGCGCGCCGTCATCGAGGAGGAGCGGGCGCGGCTCGGGGCGGAGGGGAAGGAGGCGGGGCCGCTGCGCGTGGGCGCGATGATAGAGGTGCCGTCGGCCGTGCTGGTCGCCGAAAGTCTGGCGCGCGAGGTGGACTTCTTCAGCCTCGGCACCAACGACCTCGTGCAGTACACGCTCGCCGTAGACCGCAGCAACGACGAGGTCGCGGGCTGGTTCCGCTCGCTCCACCCGGCGGTGCTGCTCAGCGTCCGGCGCGCGCTCGACGCGGCGCGCGCCGCCGGCATCCCCTCGGTCGTCTGCGGCGAGATGGCCGGCTCGCCCGCCTACGCCGCCGTCCTTCTGGGGCTCGGCGCGCGCGAGCTGAGCATGGCGCCGGCCTCCATCCCGCGCGTGCGCCGCGCCATCGAGGGCGTCGAAGAGAAAGCCGCCGCCGAGATAGCCGACGCGTGTCTTGAGTGCGGGGACGCGGACGAGGTCGAGGAGCTTGTGCGCGGGGGGCTCGGGGGCCGCTGGCCGAATCTTTTTCCGCCGGAAACATTGCCACCCCCGAAAAGCAGGGGGTAGAATCGAAGTGGGGCCGGGAACCTGGCGGCCCGCGCGAAGTCCAACGTCTTCGACCGGCCGACTTGACCCTTCACCCGACGCCCGACCCCTTTAGGCCGCGAGAGAAAAACCCGAGACAAGTTGAAGCGCGTCGCGCGGGCCGCCGCGCCGGGTGGTAAACTGAGAAACGGGCGGGTTTAGTCGTTTACTTCACCGAGGCCGCGCACGCGTCCGTTGCCCGGACGGCGTGCCAGAGGCCGCGGAAGAACAAGAGGGAAGCGTTTCAGAGTCGAGGCCCGCCGGGGCGGCCGTGCCCGGCCGTCCGGGGCCGAGACTGACAAGCAAGGAAGAGTGCCCGTATGAAGAAGTTGTTCTACTCGGCGGCCGTCGCGCTCGCGCTCTGTGCGTCGGACGCGCGCGCCTCGCTCCCGCAGACGCGCAGCGTCCGCGTCGGCCCCGCCGCCGAAGAGGCCGCGCCCGACGCGACGCACGCCACGCCGCCGAAGAAAGACGACAGGAGGGACGAGAAGAAGTCCGTCCCGCCCAGGCCGCAGGAGCCCGCGAAGAGGCCGGAGCCCACGCCGCTCTCGAACTCGACGGCCTCGGCCGTAACGCCCGCGACCCCCGCCGACAACAAGTCCACCAGCGACGCGCCCGCGAAGCCCGGCACCGAAACGGGCGTCCCCGTCGGCGCGCCCGTCAGGAACACCTCCGGCGCGGAGGGCGCGCCCGAGTCGAACCCCGGGTCGAACAAGGCCGCGCAGCCCGCGCCCGCCAACGTCCCCCCGGCCGTCAACCCGAACGCGTCGCCCGCCCCTAAGCCCGCGCCGCCGGCCGTCTCGCCGACCGACGTTTACCGCATCGGCATCGGCGACGTGCTCGACATACGTTTGCTGAACGGGCAAGACCCGCGACAGAACACGCTCTACTCGGTCGTCGCCGGCGGCGTGCTCGACTACCCGCTGCTGCGCGACCCGCTGACGGTCGCCGGCATGACGACCGAAGAGCTGTCCGCGCAGCTCGTCGCGGAGTTCCGCCACCGCGGGCTCTACGAGCGGCCGCAGGTGAGGGTCAGCGTGCGCGAGTACGCGAGCCACGCCGTGCTCGTCAGCGGGCTGGTCAACGACCCCGGCACCAAGATTCTACGCCGCGAGGCCATCCCGCTCTACGTCGTCGTCGCCGAGTCGCAGCCCAAGCCCGAGGCCGGCCGCGCCGTCATCTACTCGCGCTCGTCGGGCAAGTCCGTCACGGTTGACCTCAGCGACCCGGCCTCGCTCAACACGCTCGTCCAGTCGGGCGACGTGGTGACGCTCACGCCGCGCCCGCCCGAGTTCTTCTACGTCGGCGGCGAGATAGGCTCGCCCGGGCAGAAGGATTTTCACGCCGGCATCACGCTGACGCAGGCGCTTCTGGCCTCGGGCGGCGTGTCGAAGACGGCGGGCGACCGCGTCAAGGTCTCGCGGCAGGGGCCGGACGGACGGCTCGTCTCGACCGAGTACAGCCTGCGCGAGATCGAGAACGGCCAGGCGCCCGACCCGGCGCTCCGCCCCGGCGACCGCGTCGAAGTCTCAACGGCGGCCAAGCGCAAGTGAGCCGGCCGCCCTCTTTTTAAGAAGACGTTTGAAAGCCACGGCTTTCGAGCGCCTTGTCCGCCGCGCCCGCGAGGCTGTATTATCCTGCGCGGCCGGACAAAAGTTTCACACCGCGAGCGCGACGCCCGTGCGTCTCTCGGCGATACGCGCCAGATCGGTCGGATGACTCTTGAAGACTCGCACCTGCCCGTCGGAGGAACATTGCTTTGAGTAAGTGGAATCGAATCGGCGCGGCCGCTCTAGCCGCCGCGCTCGTCCTGTCCCCCTTTGCGTCGCCGGCCCGCGCGGCGGCGGTCGCGCCCGCCGCACAGCAGGAGGACGCCCCCTCACAGGCCGAACAGGAGACCTTCAACCGCGGGCGCGCGCTCTTCGCCAGGGGGCAGTACGAGCAGGCCGCGGGCATCTTCCGCGACTTCCTGAAGGTCAACCCCAACAGCTTCATCGCCGACCTGATGCTGCTCTGGATGGGGCGCTCCTACATCGAGCTGGGCCGATTCGACGAGGCCGCGCAGGTCGTGCAGCGCCTGCGCGAAATCAAGGACACGCCCTTCACAGACATCTTCGAGACCGAGCTTCAGACCGCCCGCACGGAGGCGGCCGCCCGCCCGCCCGCGGGCCCCGCGCCGCGCCCGACCGCGACGCCCGCGACCGCCGTGGCGCGCGCGACGCCCACGCCCGCGCGCGCGCGTCCCACGCCGCGCCCGACGCCGGTGG
>DASWNR010000330.1:0-21393 GCA_036399155.1 Pyrinomonadaceae bacterium | reverse complement strand
GATGAGTGATGAGAAAGGAGAGGCGGGCCTTGTCTTCTCTTATCACTCGTCACTCGTCACTCGTCACTCATCACCCTCTTGCCATCTCCTCGTCTTCTTCCGTCTCGGGTTGCGGGGCGGAAGCGGGCAGGAAGCCTTCGGCGGTGAGGTGGGCGAGGATGAGTTCGGCGTTCTCCTCGGCCGAGCGGCCGACCGTGTCGATGACGAGTTCGGGGTTGAGCGGCGGCTCGTAGGGGTCGTCGATGCCCGTGAAGTTCTTAATCTTGCCTTCGCGCGCCTGCTTGTACATGCCCTTCGTGTCGCGCCCCTCGCAGACTTCGAGCGGCGTGTCCACGAAGACCTCGACGAAGTGCCCCGGCGCGAACATCCCGCGACACTCGTTGCGCGTGGCGCGGTAGGGGCTGACGGCGGCGCAGATGACGCCGCCGCCGTGGCGCGCCACCTCGGAGGCCACGAACCCGATGCGGCGGACGTTCGTGTCGCGATCCTCCTTCGAGAAGCCCAAGCCCTTCGAGAGGTGCGTGCGCACCACGTCGCCGTCGAGCACCGTCACCTGCCGGCCGTGTTCGAGCAGCTTGACGGCGAGTATATCGGCCGTCGTCGATTTGCCAGCGCCCGACAGTCCCGTGAACCACAGGCAGAAGCCCTGCCGGTGGCGCGGCGGGTGCGCCTCCGCGAGAATCGAAGCCACCTCGGGACGTGTGAACCAGCGCGGGAGTTGACGCCCGCGCCGGAGGTATTCGTCGCGCACCTGCGTCCCGGAGATCGAGGCCGTGCGCCGCCCCTCGGGGATGCGCGTCGCCTCCTCGTAGCGGTCTTCCTCCGGCAGGTAGACGAGTTCGTTGAAGGGGACGGGGCGCACGCCCGTCTCCGCCTCGTGCCGCGCGACGAGTTCCTGCGCGTCGTAGGGGCCGTAGAAGGGGCGACCCTGCGAGTCGAGCCCCGGGCTCGCGTGGTCACGCCCGACGATGAGGTGGTTGGCTCCGTAGTTGCGCCGGATGACGGCGTGCCACAGCGCCTCGCGCGGCCCGGCCATCCGCATCGCCAGCGGCAACAGCGCGAGGAGCATGCGCGACGGGTCGTAGTAACGCTCGGCCAGAACCTTGTACGAACGTACGCGCGTGAAGTGGTCGATGTCGCCCGGCTTCGTCATGCCGACGACCGGGTGCAGGAGGAGCGCGCCGTCCACCGTCTCGGCGGCGCGGCGCGTCAACTCCTCGTGCGCGCGGTGGAGCGGGTTCCGCGTCTGGAAGGCGACGACGTTCCGGCGGCCGAGCGCGGAGAGTTCCCCCCGCACCTCGGCGGGCGTCATTCTCAGGCGGCGGAAGTCGTAGTAGCGCGGAAGCTCAAGGACGCGCGGGCGACCCGCGACGTAGAGGCGGCCCCACCCGTTCATCTCGGCCACGAGCGGGTGGCGCGGGTCGTCCGTGCCGCAGACGAGCGCGGCCTCGCGCCCGCCCTCACGCGCGAAGACCTCTTCGACGCGCATGACGGCGAGCAGGTTGTTGTGCTGGTCGGCCAGCGCGACCTCCTCGCCCGCGCGCACCTGCGCGTCCTCCGCGACCGGCAGGGTGACGGGCACGGGGAAGAGCGCGCCGGAGGCCAGCCGCATCTCTTCGAGCACGCGCTCGTAATCCCCGCGGCCCATGAAGCCGCCCAGAGGCGAGAACGCGCCCGTGGCTAAAAGCTCAAGGTCGCAGACGCTCCGCGGCGTGAGCTGTAGGCGCGGCAGGGCGGCGGCCCGTGCCCGCAAGTCTTCGCGCTCCTCCTCGGGGACGAGCAGGCTCACGAGCCGCCCGCCGTACGGCCCAATCAAACTTTCCTCGTGTTCGTAGACACTCATCAGTCGTTTTCCTTCTCCGGTGATTTTGCCCCGGCGAAAAGATTGTCGCGCCGGGGGCAATGGGTTTTGATTTCAGAAATGACGGGCCGCCGCGCCTGCGGCTTCGTCGCGTCTCGGGGCGCGGCGGGGCCGGCCGAGCCCGTGCGGAATAAACGTTTCGGCAGTTGGGAACGGCCGAGGCTCCACGGCAGCCGGCACGACGGCGACGCCCTTGCAGAAATCGAGCAGCCCCACCAGCCCGGGCCCGTCGCGCCGTTCCGTCGCCGCGGCAGCTTCCATCAGCTCACTCTTCCTCAATAGCTGTACAGCTCCATAATGCGCCGCGCGCGCGGCACGTCCGGCAGCGGGAACGAGGCGTATTTGAGGTTGGGGTCTTTGGGGTAGACGATCTGTTTGACCAAGCCGGCGAAGGTGTCTGTCATCTCCAGGTCGAGGAAGCGCAGGACGCCGGACATGGTCTCGACCGAGTCCGACCACAGGTCCTCAAGTCTCACCGTCAGGATGGGACTCGCCTCGCACTCCTTCGCCTGAAGCACCCACTCCTCGTGCGCGGCCCACTGTTCGAGAATCTGCCCGGCGAGGCCGTTAAAATACTCCGGCTTCTCGTTCCAGCGCCGGGCCGCCTCCATCGTGCTCGCCACGACGCTCCGCGGGTGACGGATGACGTGGATGTAGCGCGCCTCGGGGAAGTGTGTCTGAAGGAACTGCCGGACGGCCGGATCGAGGTGTTGGGCGTGCTTCTTGTCGCCCGTCCATGCGAGGTCTTTTTTACGGAGTAGTTCGGGGGCCTGTCTGAGTGCGCGCAGCACGCGCCCCGGCGTCGGCTTCTTACCGATGATCTTGGCGGCGCGCTTGAGCCGCTGCTTGAGGGACGGCTTGAGGTACTGGCCCAGCAGGCGGGCCTGTGCGCGGTAGAACGCCTCCGCGATCTGGGCGTGCGTCGGCTCGCCGCTCAGGGTCTCTTTCAGGATTCGCCGGCAGCTCTTCAGCGTCGAGTCGAGCATCAGCCTGCTGTCCAGCGGGTGCGTCTGGTAGCGCGCGGGCCTCCCGTTCCGCGACTGGTACAGAATCCAGGCGATGTCGGACTCGTGCGACACGAAGACGTTCGCGTGAGAGTTGAGCAGGTCGGTCATCAGCGTGCTGCCGGAACGCTTGTTGCCCATGACGAAGAGTGGCTTCGGACGCGTCATTTTTTGACTCCCCGGTCGCGCAGGTCGAAGACGACGAGCCGCCGGTTCTCAAGCACGCATTCGTAGAGCGCGCGCAGGTGCGCGGCGAGCGCCGCGTAATGTTCGAGCCACCAGAAGGAGGGCCAGCCGAAGGCGATGAAGCCCGCGCCGCGCTCGCGCCGCATCCGTTCAAGCTCGCGCACGGCCGTCGCGCCGTCGGGCGGCGCGCCCCAGTAGGCCCCACCGCGTTCGAGGAAAGGGAGCACGCGCCGGCCCCGCGCGAAGTCGCGGCCGAAGCCCTGCTCGTCTACGAGGATGAAGGTCTCGCCCTCGGGTATCGTCCGCGAAACGTCCCGCGCCGCTTCGAGCAGGAGGTGCATCCACTCGTTCGCGTGCGGGAACGGCGCGCCGGGGGCGTCCAGCCCGAGGAACGGGCAGAGCCTCTCCCAGCCTTCGCCCGCGCAGATGTCCGTGACGAGCAGGTCGCCGGGCCGGTCGCGGAAGTGAGCGCGGACGTTCGCGGCGTGCGCGTCGTAGACGGACGAGAACCGCCCGCGGTCGAACTCGACGCCGCCGTACGCGCACGCGCTGGCGAACTCGTGGAAGCGCTTGAAGTCGGGGAAGTTCTCCCACCACTGCATCAGCAGACGCCAGTGGACTTCGCACGAGCGCAGCCACGCCTCCTTCTCGCGCACGGTGAGCACGAACTTGCTCCCGGGGAAGGCGCGGTCGAGCTGCGCGTAAAAGGGTGCGACGGCGATGTCCGTGACGCCCTGAAACTCTTCGAGGATGGAGAGGCGGTAACGGCCCGCGCGCAGCTCCCGCAGCGTGCGCTCGTCGTGCGGGTAGTGCACCGAAGGGACGCCGAGCAGGTTGAGCGCCTCCGTCAAACTCGACGTGCCGGTCTTGCTCAAGCCGAGGCCGAAGACCTTCTGTTCCGCGCGCAGGCCGCTCAAACGTCGCGCCCCCCCTTCGTCAGAAACTCCCTCAGACGGGCGCCCACCACTTCGAGAGAAAAAACGCCTTCGACGCGCGCACGCGCACGCGCGCCCAACGCGCGGCACAGCGCAACGTCGTCGAGCATTCGCGCGAGCGCCGCGGCGAAGGCCGCTGCGTCCCCGCGCGGGACGACTATCCCGCCCGCGTCTTCGCCGCCTTCGAGCAGGTCGCCGACGCCGTGCGCGTCCGCGGCGACGACGGGCAGCCCCGACGCCATCGCCTCCAGCGGCGCGACGGCGAACCCCTCATGCCTCGACGCGAAGGCGTAGACATCTGCCGCGTGCAGGTAGGTCTGCAACCGCCCGCGGTCGCGCACGTACTCGTCAACCCAGACGAGCCCGCGCACGCCCGCGGCCGCCGCGCGAAGCTCCGCGGCGTCGTTGCCCGTGCCGACGAGGAACAGGCGCAGGTCTCGGCCGGGCCGTTCGTCGCACACGCGCCGCCACGCTTCGAGCAGCACGTCGAGACCCTTGCGGCGAAAGTCCACGCGGCCGTGCCAGACGACGACGCGCGCCGCCCGGGGCAAGCCGAGCGTTTTGCGCGCCGCCGCGCGGTCGCCCGGCCGCCACTCCGACAGGTCGAGCGGGTTGAAGACGCGCGCGATTGTTTCGCCCGTCAACGCGTAACGCCCGCGCAGGCGCGCGGCCTCGCCGCCCGCGGCGACGAACAGGCCGTCGGCCCGCCGCACGGCGAGACGACGCAGCGCGCGTTCGATTCGCCCGTGCGAACGGTCGCCGCCCTGAAACGTGGCGTAGACACGGCGGCCCGTCAAGCGCCCCAGCAGCAGACACGCGTCGAAGCGCGCGTGCTCGTAGTCCTGCACGAGCAGCGCGTCGCACCGCTCGCGCCGCAGCTCGCGCGCGAGCGCGACGACGGGCGTCGAAAGATACGGCATGAGTTCCCGGGCGGCCGACCACCACGCGCGCCGCGCGCGCCCCTCGACCACCCCGACCGCCCCTTCGAGCGTCGCGGCGTAAGGGTTGAGCACGCGGCGACGCAGCGCTCGATACGCGTGCGGGGACGGGAGCACGCACAGCGCCGCGCCCGTCGGGGCGTGCGTGAAGCGCCTCGTCTCCGAGACGCGTGCCGAGACGCAGAAGAGCACCGCGCGCCCGCCGGCCAGACGCAGCGCCTCGACGTAACCGAACATCCACCCGCCGGTCATCTCGTCGCGGAACGACTCGAACGAGAGGCCGATGTTGTCCAGATAGTCTTCGAGAAGCTGGCTCCAATCGACTAGCGCGACGGTCAAAGCCGCCGGCGCGTGTGCGGCCGAGGCGGACGCGAACGCAGGCGCGGACGTGCTTCCCGGCTGCGGCCCTCTCAACTGCATCCCTCTTCCCTCAAGTGCATCTCGTCTCGACCGCGTCTCGTTCCGTGCGCGGCGGCGCAACCGAGCAGCTCACGCCGCTCCGCCGCGTCCATGCGCAGCATCTCCCACATCGCCGCACACCAGCCCGCCGCGGGGCCGAACGCGGTTCGGAAATCGGCCCCCGACTTGAAAGCATCGCGCGCCAGTTCGACGACTCCGCGCGCGCCGAAGCCCGCCACGAAGGCCGCTGAGTACAGCAGCCACCCGGCGTAAGAGCCGCCCCACTTCAAGGCTTCGGCGTTGTGCCTGCCCGCGCCTAAGCCGCGCGTGATGCGCCGCACGTACTCGCGCGACATGCGGCGCGCGGGGATGACGTGTTCGAGCCTGCACGCGGGGTTGTACCAAAGCTCATGCTTCGCCCCGACGCGCAGCGCGATCTCCATGTCGCCGCCCGAGACGAGGCGGGCGCCCGTGCGGTCTTCCAAATACTGTTTGTTCAACCAGCCGCAGGCGGTGAGCGCCTCGCGCCGCACGACCAGCCCCGCGCCCGCGAGCCACGGGCGGCGGTGCGGCGTCTCGCCGTGATACTTGCACGCGTAGGCGTAGCGGCGGCCGAGCACGTAGGGCGGCGGCGTCACCTCCCAACGCGGGATGACCTGCCCGCCGAAGGCGCCGCACTCCGCGTGCTCCGCGGCGAAGCGCGCCGCCTGCCCGACCCAGTCTTCGGCGAGCAGGCAATCGTCGTCCACGAACGCGACCCACTCGCCCCGCGTGTTCTTCACGCCGCGGACGCGCGCGGGCGTCAGCCCTTGCCTCGGCTCCGTGACCGCGCGCAGAGGGATGCGGCCCGCGCTCAAGTGTCTCCCCAACACCTCCGGCGTCCGGTCGGTGCAGTTGTTATCGACGACGAGCACCCGCCAGTCAACGTCGTGCGGGACTCGCTGGCGCGAGACGGCGTCGAGCGTCGCGTCGAGCAGCGCGGCGTTGTTGTAGGTGCAGACGACGAGGTCGATGGAGAGTCGGCGTTTCATGTTTCGCTGTCGGTCAAACGGTCTTTCGTCGCGTCAGCGCGCGTACTCGCGCAGCGCGCGGGCGCGCTCTTCCTCCGTGTCGTCGGCGTCGAGGTAGCGGACGACGCGCGCGGGCGAGCCGACCACGACGGCGTAAGGCGGCACGTCCTCCGCGACGACGGTCTTGCAGCCCACGACCGAGCCGCGCCCCAGACGCACGCCCGGCAGGACGACCGCGTCGAACCCGACCCACACGTTATCTTCGAGCACGACGGGGCGCGGCTCCGCGAAGGCGGGCAGAGCGCGCGCCGCATCATGAGCGGCGGCGCGCAGAGCCTCGCGCCGCAAACTCAGGGGCAGCGTCGCCGCGCGCGAGGGCCACGTGTCCGTCAGAACCGAGCCCCACGCGAGCAGGCAATGGTCGCCTATCTCGATGCGCCCGTTGCAGACGAGGTAGGCGCCGTTCAGCACGGTGTATGCCCCGACGTTGACCCGGCCGCGCGGGCCGACGACGAACGTCGTGCGGTCGTACGCGCCGGACGCGTCGCCGAGCGTGAGGCCGGGGTCGCGCTCGGAGTTAAACGGCGCGAAGCCGTAAGAGGTGTCGATGTAGACGTGCGCGCCGAGGCGCACGTTGGCGGGGATGCCGCCCGCGTACCAGTCGTATTCGAGCCGGCGGATGTCGCCGGCCGAGACAAGGTCTGTGGGGATGTTCTCGTTCATTGACGTTCACTGCCGCGGCCTGCCCGCGGGTTACTTACAGACGACGGCGGGGTTGCCCGCGACCTCCGCGCCGGGCGGCACGTCGCGCACGACGAGCGCGCCGGGGGCGACGAGCGCGCCCTCGCCTATGGTCACCCCCTTCAGGATGGTCGCGTTGTAGCCGATCCACACGTCGTCCCCGATAACGACGGGGCGCGTCTCGACGCGCGGCCGCCTCGCGCGGTCGCCGACGGGCGAGAGCGCGACGGTGTCGGCGAGCCGCGCGGCCGGGGCGAGGGGGTGAAAGTCCGAGTCGGCGATGGTGACGCCGCCCGCGACGAGCACGCGCGAGCCGATGCGGATGCGCTCGGAGCAGACGAGCGAGGCGTTGGCGATGTAACAGTAATCGCCGATCTCGATGACGGCCCCCTCGTCCGCCGCGAGCGACGCGCGCCAGATGGTCGTGTGACTCCCCACGCGCAAGCCAACCTCCCGCGACGAGTAGAAGTGCTTGAAGCAGAACGACGAATCGACGACCGTCCCCTCGCCCGCGACGACGTTGGCCGGGATGCGACCCGCGAACCAATCGCCGGGCAGTTGCGCCCCCGGCTCAAGCCTGTGGAAGAGTCGCGCCTCGGTCGTCACTTCCCCCCCTCCCAACGGCGCAGGACGAGGACGGCGTTGAGGCCGCCGAAGGCGAATGAGTTGGAGACGGCGTATTCGACCTCGGCGCGGCGCGCCTCGTTCGGGACGTAGTCGAGGTCGCAGGCCGGGTCGGGTTCGGTGAAGTTCGCCGTCGGCGGCAGGAACCCTTCGCGCAGTGCGAGCGCGGTCGCCACCGCCTCGATGGCGCCGGCCGCGCCGAGCGCGTGCCCGTGCATCGACTTCGTAGAGCTGACGGCGAGGCGCGAGGCGTGCTCGCGGAAGACGAGCCGCAGCGCCTCGGTCTCGACGGGGTCGTTGGCCGTCGTCGCCGTGCCGTGGGCGTTGACGTAGCCGACCTGCTCGGGTCTGACGCCCGCGTCCCGCAGCGCCGCCGCGACGGCCCGCGCGGCGCCTTCGGCCGAGGGCTGCGTGACGTGGTGCGCGTCGGCCGACATGCCGAAGCCCACCACCTCCGCGTGGACGCGCGCGCCGCGCCCGAGCGCCGCGTCCAGCGGCTCAAGCACCATCATCGCGCCGCCTTCGCCGAGTATCATCCCGCGCCTGTCTTTCGAGAACGGCCGGCAGGTGTCCGGCGAGACGACGCGCAGGCCCTCCCACATGCGCAGGTGGCCGTGCAGGAAGGGCGACTCGCAGCCGCCCGCCAGCGCCAACTCGGCCGCGCCCGACCGCACCATCCAGAACGCCTGCCCCAGGGCGTGGTTCGACGAGGCGCACGCGGTCGAGACGTTGTAGACGGGGCCGCGGACGCCGAACTCCATCGAGATGTGGCTGGCCGCGGCGTTCGACATCCCGCGCGGGACGGTGAGCGGGTGCGGGCGGCGCTTCTCCTCGCCGAAGAGTCCCGCGTAAGCCTGCTCCTCGTAGGTCTTGCCGCCGAGCGACGAGCCCGTGACGACGGCCGCGCTCTCGCGCAGGTGTGGCGTCCACTCCAGACCCGAGTCGCGCACGGCCTCGCGCGCGGCGACGAGCCCGAACTGCGCGAAGCGGTCGAGCAGGTCGAGCTGCTTCTCCGTGAAGTGCTCGCCGGGCGCGAAGCCGCCGACCTCCGCGCCGTTCGTGAAGCGCAGGCCGGCACGGTCGACCGTTTCGAGCGGCCGGATGCCGCAACGACCCGCGAGGAGCGAGTCTCGAAACTGCGCGACGTCGAGCCCGAGCGCCGTGACCGCCCCGAGCCCGGTGACGACGACGCGGCGCGGCGCGCTCATGCCTGCCCCACCCCGGAAGCCTCGCCCGCCGTCAAACCGCGCACGCACTCGACGGCCTGCCGCACGTCGCCGAGCGACATGGCGTCCTCGTTCGGAATCTCCACGCCGAACTCCTCTTCGAGGTCGGCGATGAGCGCGAGCGCGTCGAGCGAAGTCATGTCCAGCTCCGCGAACGTAGTGTCGAGCGTCAGTCGTTCGGCCGCCGTGTGCGACGCCGCCGCGACCGCGCGCTTCACCCTCTCTTCGATTGCTTCCTGCGTGTTCTCTTTCATCCCCTTCGTCCCTCCCCTGAACATCTTCAAGCGCCCGTCTCGGCGAGCAGCGCCGCGAGGACGCGCGCCGAATCGAAATGCTCCTCGGCGATGGAGCGCGCGGCGCGCGAGTGGCGCGCGGGGTCGGACTCGACGCGCCCGAGCGCCTCGGCCGCGCCCTCCACGTCGTCGAAGGCCAGCAGCCCGACGCCTTCCGGCAGCAGCTTCGACCAGCCCGTGTCCTGCGTGACGACGGCTCGCCCCGCCGCCAGGTAGCAGGCCGAGCGGCACGAGAACCAGCCCGTGCGCCCCTTCACGTAAGTCTCCTTGGCGACCGAGAATTCGCCGCGCGAACCCTCTATGAACGAGCCGTAAGAGCGCCAGTCGGGCGCGCACGTCTGCGGGTCGAGCACGCGCCAGCCGGCCGCGCGCGCCTCCGCGGAGGGGAACGGCTCGCCCGCGCCGCCCGTCTGCCCGACGGCGACGGCGAGCGCCACACCCGGCGCGACGCCCGGCAGGTTGACGAAGCGACGGAACTCGACATCCTTCTGCCCCCACGTCTCGCCGTCGTACGAAAGTGGCCGCGCCGCCGTCCAGTTCATCAGCGTCGTGTAGGCCGCGCCGGCCGCGTCGCCGCCGGCGGGTGCCGGCGGCGCGGTCGCGCGCCAGTGCGGGAGGCAGACGGGCTGTCGCGTCGGTCGCCAGTCGATCCGACAGTCGGGCATGCGGCAGTCTTCGCCGCGCACGTTCTCGCCGAACGTGAAGTGGAAGTTGTGCGCGTCCACGAGTTCGCGCAGGGACGGCTCGCCCGGCGTGAACATCTGCCGCGACAGGTATTGAATCTGCGTGAACATCGGGTCGGTGTCGATCAACGCGCGCGCGGGTATCGCCCGGTACTCGTCGCGCATGTGGGTCGAACAGGAGACGTTGACGAACACGTCGGCCGTGCGGCAGACCTCTCTAACTTTCTCTTCGCCCATGCCGAACGTCCGGCCCGAAGCCTCGTCGCGGTAGGCCCAGCGCGACGAGAGGTCGAAGGCGTCCATCACGCGCCGCAGGTGCGCGACCGACGCCGAGGCGTCGCCCCAGTCGCTCCCTTCCGGCTGGTAGATCGGCCACAGGCGCGTGTCCTCGACGTAGTAAACGTCGTGGCCCAGCGCGGCGAGCCCCACCGGGTACTGCACGTAGTCCCACGTCACGCCGCCCGCCGGGAGCAGCCCCACGTAACCGCCCACGACGATGCGCAGCCTCCCCTTCATGCGTGCGCCAGAGCCCTGCACCTTTCAAGCTCGTCGTGAAACCGTCGCCCCCCCGCCGCCACGGCGCCGTCCATCAACTCCGAGGCGTACCGCCACAGCTCGAAGTCGAGTTCGTTGCGGGCGCGCACGGCCTCGACTGCCTCGCGCGGGAGCGCGGCCGACGCCGGGCGCGCGGCGTTCACGTTGCGCGGGTAAGAGACGACATCGCGGCTCCACCCGAGTTTCAGGTTGAGCAGGGCGAGCGTCTCTTCCATCCGCTCGGTCGTGCCGGCGACCGCGAAGTGCCGCCGCAGATTCTCGCGGGCCGCGTCGAGCGTCGCGCGCGTGCATTGGCCGACGGCCGGGTTCATGCCCGCGATGCGCCGCGTCTGGTCGTTGTCCACCTCCCTGAACGGCGGCGTGCGGGCGAACTCTTCGAGGCTCATCGTCTCCTGGAGCCCGGCGTAGTAGTAGAGCGAGACGACGCGCTCGACGGGGTCGCGCAGGAGCGTGACGTAGAGCGAGGGGCGCGCGACGTGCTCGTGCAGGCCGAACCAGAAGTGCCCGATGACCGCGCGCAGGTCGCGGCGGCCGAGGAGGTTGACGACGTGCCCGGGGACGGCGGGCTCGGGCTCTTTGACGAAGCCGTAGTCGAGGTAAACGACGCCCGCGTCGGGCGGGCCGTCGCCGCCCGGCTCGGGCGCGCGGCACTGGTTGTAGACGTACTCGCCGAGCGTGCTGCCGCCCGCCTTCGGGATGTGCAGGAAGAGAACGACCGGCGCGTCCGGCTCGGCCTGCGCGTACGGCGGGCTGACGCCCGCCGTCCCGGCGGCCAACGCCCCGCCCGGCCCCGCCTGTTCGAGCCCCTTCTTGAGGGCGCGCGTAATCCAGCTCTTGAAGGGCATGGCGAGGAGCGGGATGCGGCCGTCGAACCTGAGCGCGTCCGGCTCGACGCTCAACGTGCCGCGCAAGCTCACGCCCTGAACCGTGACGGAGAACTCGAACGTGTTGTCGCTCCACGTCCCCGCCAAGTCCAACGTGCGGCGGGCGTGTTCGGCCAAACCCCTGACGCGCGCCAGCGCCTCCGGCTGCCCGAGCGTGTGTGCGACCTCTGTCCTGTATCTCGGCATCCGCCCTTCGCCTCTTAGTCGTTGGCGCTGACGTACCAGTTCGCGGGGCTCACGTCCTCTGCGCGCAGCGACTCGTCGAGGACGTGGACGACGAGCGGGAAGTCGTACTCGTCGCGCACGAACCCGAGCCCGCGGACGGCCGGCTCCATGACGGGCGTCGCCAGCACGGCGACCTTGCGCAGCTCGTTCGCGGCGGCGCGCGAGCCGGTCTCGGCGTGCCCGGCGTTGGCGGCGGCCGCGAGGGTCGCGCGCAGGGCTTCGCCGTCGTCGGCCGCGAGCAGGTCGCAGACGAGCCACTGGCGGTCGCCCTTCTCACGCGAGGCGACGAGCCCGACGAGTTCGCCGCCGCGCTCGACGGCCGTGACCGTGAAGGCCGCCTGCGAGAGCCGCCAGCGCAGGACGCACGCTTCGCGCACCGCCATGCAGCCGTGGAGCCTGCGCGCCGCCGCCCACAGGCGGTCGACTCGCTCGTCCCACGCCGCCAGCGGCGCCGCCGTGAAGCCCTCGCCGAGCGGGAGCGGCCCGCCCGCCAGCGGCAGCGGCAGACTCCACAGCGGGAACGAAGCGTACTCGATCTGAAACATCCTGAGCGCGCTCGCCCAACGCTTAAAGAGGCCGACCCAGCGCTCGTCGGGGACGATGTACATGAGTCCCACGCCGCGCGAACGATACTCCTCGACCGCGCGCAGGTACATGACCGCGATGGGGTTGTCGAGGGTGCCGCGCCCGTCGGCGGCTTCGTGCGCGTCTTTGGTGACGATGGTGCCGAACGGCCGGACGGCGCTCACCTCGCGGCCGTTCACAGACACGCGCATCGGCATGAAACGGAACTGCCCGACCGCCTTGCCCGTCTCCCCGTCGGAGGCGACGACGACGGCGGGCTTTCCGAACGGCGCCTGCATAAACCAGCGCCGCAGCTCCTGCGTCTGCTCGCCCCAGTCCGTCTCCTCCCGCCAGAGCCGGTCGAGGTCGGGCAAGTCCGCCACGTCATGAAATTCGAGCGTCAGGGTCATGTTCTTCCTTCGCCTGTCGGCGGACTAATCGTTGGCTGTCACGTACCAGCGCGCGGGGCTCACGTCCTCTGCGCGCAGCGACTCGTCGAGGACGTGGACGACGAGCGGGAAGTCGTACTCGTCGCGCACGAACCCGAGCCCGCGCACGACCGGCTCCATCGAGGGAGTCACGAGCAGCGTCACCTTGCGGACGGGCTTCGGGGACGCCGGCGATTCGAGCGACCGAGCGTGAGCGAGGTTGGCGACCGACGCGAGCGTCGCGCGCAGGGCTTCGCCGTCGTCGGCCGCGAGCAGCTCGCAGACGAGCCACTGCTCCTCGTTCTTGCGCTGGCGCGAGGCGGTGAGTCCGACGAGTTCGCCGCCGCGCTCGACGCCGATCACTTCGTGCCGCGCCTCGCCCAGTTTCCACGGCAGCGTGCGCGAATCGCGCACGACCATGCAGCCGTGAAGCCTGCGCGCCGCCGCCCACAGGCGGTCGACGCGCTCGTCCCACGCCGCCAGCGACGACGCCGTGAAGCCCTCGCCCAGCGGCAGCGTGGAAGCTAGCGGCAGGGGCAGACGCCACAGAGGGAAAGAGCCGGTCTGTAAGAACGGGAACATCTTGAACAGGCGCACCCAGCGCGGGTCGGGCACCATGTAGATGAGGCCGTCGCCGCGCGCCCGCAGAGCCTTGACCGCGTACCTGTACATCGCCACGACCGGGTGGCTGAAGGGGTTCGGGCTGCGGAAGCGAAACGACTTGGCGAGGATCGGCGCGCCGGGACGGAAGGCGCGCACCTCGCGCCCGTCAACCGAGATGAGCGAGGGCACGAAGATGAACTGCCCGACGATTTGGCCCGTCCCGGCGTCGGTCGCCACCGTCCCCGAGATGCCGCCCATCGGCGCGTCCACGACGTAGCGCCGCCACATCTCCTCGGCGAGCGTGCCCCAGCCCGCCTCCTCCTTCCAGAGGCGCTGCACGCCGGGGAGGTCGTCCTCCTGCACGAGTCTGTAAGCGAGTCTCAACAGTTCTCCCTCTTCAGTCGCCCGGCAGGATGTACCAGCGCTCGGGCGCGACATCGTCGAGCGTGAGCGCCGGGTCGAACGTGTTACAGGTGAAGGCGAACCTGTAATCGGTCGGCGCGAAGCCGAGCGCGTCGAGGGCGTCGGCGAGCGCGGGCGTCCCCATGACCTTCAGGTGCGTAAGCTGTGCGGGCACGGCGGCGGGGCGTTCCGCGTCGAGCCAGCGGAGCGTGGCGGCCAGAACATTCTTCAACTCGCGGGGCTCGCGCGCCAGCAGGTCGGCCACCAGCCCCGTCTGCTTTTTCGTCGCCGAATAGCCGACGAGCCGACCCGTAGCACTCTCGCGCACCTCGACCGCGATGCGCCCCGAGTTGCGGAAGCGGAGCCACGCGGGGTCGCGCACGACGCCACAGTCAATCGGAAAACTCTCCTTCGCCTCGCGCCACAGCTCCGCGTACTCGTCGCCGAACTCCGCGACGCCGCGCGCCTCAAGCCCGCGCGCCGCACGCTCGACCTCGGGCGCACACGCCGCCTCTATCGGCAGCGCCGCGCACGCGTAGGCGGCCTCGGCGAAAGGCCGTATGCCGAAGCGCGGCACGATGCGGAAGACGGGGAGCCACGCGTGCTCCGGCAGAGAGTAGACGACCGAGAAGCCGCGCGCAGACGCCTCCGCTTCTGCGGCCTTGTAAAGGCCGACGACCGGGTGCGCGCCGTCGCGCAGGGAGCCGCCGCGCAGCCCCTCGCGCACGATGGGGGCCGAGAACCTGAGCGCGCGCACCTCGCGCCCGCCCACGACGGCGCGCGACGGCGCGAATATCTCCTGCGCCGCCACCTCCCCGCGCCCGTCAACGCCCACGGTCACGAGGCTCGGGCCCTGCGGCCCGTCCACGAACCACGCGCGCCACTGCTCGGGGGCGAGCGTCCCCCAGCCGGCCCCCTCCCACAGCCGCAGGAGTCCCGGCAGGTCGCCGTCCTCGAAGAGCCTGTACGTCAGTTGCTCTCTCATAACGAAGCCGTCGGCGGTCAGCTTTCAGCTTTGAGCTTTTCCCTACCCTTCCGCCTCGAACTGCGCCACGGCGACGGGCGCGGCCGACGGCTCCGGCCGCGCGTTCGAGGGCGACGGGCGCGGCGACGACACTTCGGCCCCGCCTTCGTAGGCGCCCGGCACGCGCTCCGTCTCGGCACACGCTTCGAGGGCGCTAAGCATCGCCGCCATCGCCGCGCCGCATTCGATTATCATGCGCGCCGCGACGAAGGACAGGGCCGCGGCGAAGACTGAGGCGGGCAGCCACGCGCCGCCCCACGCCGCGAGCCCCGCGAGCGCCGCGACGAAGAGCGCGACCGTCAGACCTTGCGGAGAGACGCACGGCCGCGAGCGTGCGCGCATGAGTTGGCGCCCCGCGCCGTGCTCCTCGACGGCCGTCAGCACGCGCGCCGCGCCGAGCATCCCGCCGCGCACCTCTAAGTCCCAGCGGTCGAACTCGCCGCCGCGCAACACACACGCGCCCGCCTCGCGCAGCCTCGTCTCAAGCTCGCCCAGACGCTCTTCGCGCGAGCGCCACGTCTCGCTCCAAAGAATCGTCGAGCGCGTGCGCGGCGCGGCGAAGTCACGCACGCCGCGCCGCCGCCACGGCGTCAGCCCCCAACGCAGACGCCCCTTCAGACGCGCCGCCGGCTGCATCAGGTGCAGGAGCGCCGTCATCGTTTGAAGTTTCAGCAACGCGCGCCGGGTCGCGGGCTCGCTCGTGAACTGCGCGCGGCGCGCGCTCAGTACGGCCTGGGCGACGGGCGCGGCGGTGGCGAACACGAAGAGCGGCGCGGCCGCCAGCAGCGGCGCCCACACGCACCCGAGCGCCGTCAGCGCGCCCAGCGCGAAGACGATGAGGAACCACTCCGGCATCAGCGGCAGCGACCTCAGACGGCCCTCGGCCGGTTCGTAGACCGACTGAAAGAGTCCCGCCCCCCACGTCCCGTGGTGGATGCGCCCGCGGCCGAACGAAAGCGCCCGCGTGAGCCCCTTGCCGTAGAGCCTGCCGCCCCACGTCAGGTGTCCGGCCGCGTTGTACTTCTCCGGCCACTTCCCTTCGAGCAACGCCTCGGCCTTGCCGTAGCCCTGCTGCTGCCGCCAGTAGGCTTTGACGGAGTTGCGCCGGTGGTGCCAGACGAGCGCCGCGGGGTGAAAGCCGAGCGTGCCCCCCGCGCGCTGCACGCGCCAGCAGAGGTCAACGTCGTCGCCCGCGACGCGGTAGAGCGGGTCGCACCCCCCGACCTCCTGCAACACGTCGTGCCGGAAGGCCATGTTGCAGCCCGGGATGTGTTCGGCCACGCGGTCGGAGAGCAGGACGTGGGCGGGGCCGCCCGGCGCGTTGGCGACGCAGTCGGCCACGAGGCCGTCGCCGGCCGGCGCGACGTTCGGCCCGCCGACCCCCGCGAAGCCGTACTTCCCGAACGCGTGCGCGAGGTACTGAAGCCAGTGCGGGTCGGGCCGCGCGTCGTCGTCCGTGTAGGCCACGATCTCGCCCGTCGCCGCCAGCATCCCCGTGTTGCGCGCCGCGCTCAGGCCGCGGTTCTCCGTGCTGACGAGGCGGAAGGGGTATTCGCTCACGATGCGCGCGGTCTCGTCCGTCGAGCCGTCGTTGACGACGATGACCTCGAAGTCCGGGTACTCAAGCCGCGCCAGACCCTCCATGCAGTCACGTATGGTCTGCGACCCGTTGTATGTGCAGACGACGACCGAGACGCGCGGCCACCCGACGGCGGGCGGGAAAGGCACCTCCGCGAACGCGCGGCCCACGGCCGCCAGCGCCGGCTTCGGCACACGCCCGCGCGTGACGAGGCCGAAGTCCCAGTCCTGTATGTCGTGGCCGCCGCGCCACCACTCGTCAGTCCACGCGAAGACGAACGCGCCCGCGCACCCGGCGGCGAAGCATGCGCGCACCTGCCACGCGAGCGCCTCGGCCTGCGCCGGCTCGCCGTTGCGGCGGCTGTCCAGACCGATCTCGGCCATCACCAGCGGGCGGTCGCCCGCGATGTTTTGCAGGCGCGCGAGGTAGCCGTCGAGCGCCGGCTCGTTTTCGAGGTAGACGTTGAAGCAGAAGAAGTCGACGAAGGGCAGTTGCAGGTATTCGGTCGAAGGGTAGTTGACGTACGTCACCAGCCCCGCGGGGTCTTCGCGCTTGACCGCGTCGTAGAGCCGGCGCAGGAACCGCTCGACCTTTCGCGCCCCGTGCCAGCGCACGACCGGCGCCGGGATTTCGTTGCCGATGGCGTAGCAGAGGACGGCCGGGTGGCCCGCGCACTCGCGCACGAACTCGCGCACGCGCCGGACGATGTCCCCCTCCCGCCCCGCGTCGTCGAGGAAGGCGACGTGTTGCTCCCACGGCAGCCCGACCATCACGTAGAGGCCGTGGGCCAAGGCCGTGTCGAGGAACCAGAGCGGCGGCACCGTGTAGGTGCGGACGGCGTTGACGCCCGCCTCGCGCATCTGCGCGAAGTCGCGCTCGACCTGCGGCGGGTCGTGCAGCTCGCGCCCGTCGGGGCCGGGTCGGAACGTGCCGTAGGTGACGCCGCGGACGTAAAGCTTTTCGCCGCCGGCGTAGATAAACTTGCCCGCCACGCGGGGTCTGCGACCTGCGGCGTAGGGCTGCGCCGTGGGGGTGTCGGGGGCAATCATTTTTTTTACTTGTTCAGGCTTCCGGCGGAAGGCTTCAGGCTTTCCCGCCTCTTAAATCGTCCGGCGGTAGCTTCCGGATGAAACAGGCGTGACGGCGGGTAGATGAGAACTGTGCTGCGGGTTGCCCTTTGAGAGAACTCCCGTCGGGTTTAAGCGAGCGCCTCAAGGAACAATTAGAACCGGCGGGGCTTTGCGTGTCCGGGTCTGTCTGCGGGCGGCGTAACGACCCTCGTAAGCCACCCGTTCGATACGTGAGGACGCGGAGATTAACGCCACCCCTCGAAAAAGTCAAACACCTCGGACCGGCCCACCCTGCGGGCTCTGACGCGGCGGAGCGTACGCCCTCAGCTCGCGCTCGAACTGCGACAGGTGACGGCGTTTCGGCGTGTCCGGGGAAGGTGAATTAAACGAAGGCAGAAGGTGCAGCCTCAACGCCACAGGCCCGCGAGAGTAACGGACGTTCTATGGCCACCCACCCGCGTGTCAAGAATCAGGCCGCGTTAACTCCGTAGTATTGAGACCGCCCTGCTCAGGGGTGATTGTCCGTGTGCAAGTGATTCGCGCGGGGGGCCCGTTCCCGGACGCTTCCGTCCCGCCGCGACGCCGCCACACGGCCGGCGCGGGTAACTATTGACAAACACCGCCCGCGGGCATACCTTACGTCCACCTCGCAGGGTTCCCTTCTGGTTTATATCTTCGTCGGCCTCACGATCAACGAAAGAAGTTCATCGCTGGCTCGTGAGGCTTTGGGTCAAAGCGTTCGACCCCGGATTGACTAAACGTTAAAGCTTACCCGCCCAGACGTGCGCGTCGCTCCGCGTGCCCGGGGCAGACTCTCCGCCGGCCGACACCTTGCGCGGCCGGAATCACTCCTGATACTCCGCCCCGCGCGGCACACCCGCGCTCGAAGAGGTGTTGAACCGGTGAGCCTCCAATCAGACCGCCTCTCGATGACCGGGCTCGGCGTCGCCAACGACCAGCCGGCGGACGCCTATCAAGCCCCTCTGGCCGACGGCATACATCTGCGCTGGGGGTTCCGGCGCGAGCTGGGCTTCCCATGGCACGGCTTCCACCTGTTCCGCCGCCCGTCGCGCCCCGGCAACCAGCTCTGTCTGAGCGCCGTCACCGGCGGGCTCAAGAAGGGGATGTCGCCCGGTAGCAAACATCACACGGCCATCGGCGTGCTCGGCAGCGACGCGGGCCTCGTGCTGACCGACGACTTCGCGCCGGCCGACCGGGTCGAGTTCGACCTCGGCGGCCGGAAGTTCCTGCGCTTCGAGCTGCCCGAGGGCGAGCCGGCGCGGCGCGTCCTGTTGAGCATCGGCTTTCGACAGGCGTGCATGAGCGTCGGGAATCTCATCCAGCCGCCCGTCATGATGGCGCCGGGGCAGACCGTGACCCGCGCGAGCCCGCTCGCGGCGCAGGGCGTGACGTTCCAGGTCGCATCGCCGAAGGCCGCCGCGCAGTTCTCACTGGTCAACACCGCCGCCGGGCCGCTCGTGGGTCTGCTGTGCGGGAACCGCCTGACGATCAAGCTGTCCACCCCGAGCGACGGCGTCGAGCTGCTGCTGACGCGCGCGAACCGCGAGGCCGCACCAACGGTTGAAGCCTACAACGGCAAAGGCACGCTGGTGGCGTCGGCGCGGATGCAGAGCCCCCTCAACCAGCCCGAGGCCATCAAGCTCAGAGGTCAGGGCATCGTCCGCGTCGAAGTCAAACAACCCGCCCCGAACTCGGCCTACCTGCACCGCCTCTGCGCCGACGGCATCGGCGGCGAGGGGCAACAGACCAAAGTTAAGGTCACGGCCTATTCGGGCACGACGCCCGTCCGCAGCGTCGTCGTCGGCGGTCAGTCGGGGAAGGTCGTCGCCGCCGCCGTCGAGGCCGACGCCATCACCTCCGTCGAGATAGGCCCCGCGCAGGCTGCGCTGGTCGACCTGTGTTACGTGCCACTCGCGCAGGACGCGACGAAAGGCTGGGAGCGCCTCCGAGACTTCTCGTACCCGCTGGGACTCCCGGTCACGCAGCCCGACTACCCTTGCACAGTCGCCGCCCCGCAGACGCTCCTGCCGCAGCGCGTGCGATACCCGTGGCCGCCCGGGTGGGACGCCTCCGCCTTCACGGAGCTGCACGACCAACTGGTGGAGCTGGTCAGAGGGGGGCCGGGCTCCGCGCCGATGCTCGACCGCGTCTTCGCGGCGCCGCAGTCGTCCGTGAACCCGCAAGACCCGGAGCCGCCCCGTCTGAGCAAGTTTCACATCCTCGACATGATTCTGCTCGGCTCGCTCCACCCGGCGCTGGCGCAGGCGGTCGGCCTCTACTGGGTTGACCGGACGGCCGCGCGCGACACGGCCTACGACTACCTCATCGTGGCCGACCACACGGGCGTCGGGCAGCGCGACCCCGCGCTGGTGCTGAACGTCATACAGTCGTCGGGCTTCGCACAGCTCGACGGCTACATCGTCTTCAACAAGCGCGCCGCCGCGGAGCCGCCGCCGCCGCCCCCGACCGGCCTTCAGGCTTACGAGCTGCCCGGCGGCACGTTCCCCGACGCGCAGGGGCAGTTGCCGCAGTCGAGCAACAACGCCGGACTGCGCTGGGACGTGGCGCTGGACAGCTCCGGCGACCTTTTGCCGACGAGCGCGGTGATGTACCTCGTCTGGCGCGCGTCCCTGGGCAACGCGGCGACGCCCGCGGCGGCCTCCACGCACCACCTCATCACCAAGCTCCCGCCCGACGAGGCACGGCCGGTCATGGTCTCGGAGTCGCACGTCCCCAACGGCCTCGTGCCCGAGCGCCCGCCCGACTGGCCGCAGGCCCCGCCCCACTTCATCGACCGGAATCTGAAGGACGGCTGGTACGGCTACCGCCTGAGCGGCATCGACCTGTTCGGCCGGCACAGCGCGCAGGGCGCGCCGGTGCAGTTGCGCCTGCTCGACAAAATCCCGCCGCCGAGCCCGACGGGCGTCGAAGCCTACGCGCTCGACCCCAAAGACCCTTACCTTCAAAAGGACATCCCGTATCAGGCGTGGCACGACGCCCTCGACGGCTCCGTCCGGCAGACGCTCGTCGGCCTGCGCGTCCGCTGGCGCTGGACGACGGCGCACCGGCGGCAGAGCCTCGACACGCGCGAGTTCCGCATCTACTTTCACCCGGGCCCGACCCTCCCCGACGCGCGCGACGAGGCCGTCAACTGGCATGAGCGTTACTTCGTCGTCGACTACGACGACAGCTTCCAGATCGACCCGCTCAACGACGACCGCGTCTACGAAGTCTTCATCCCGCCCGCCGGCTCGGCCAACCCCGTCTCGATACCTCTGAATCCGACTTTGGCCGAGCCCGTGGTCTACGCGCACGTCTGCGTGAGCGCGGCGGACGACAAACAGCACGCGGGCGACCACCGCACCGGCGGCGCGTGGGGCAACCGCCCCGGCAACGAGGGGCGCGTCGGCCCGCCCGCCAAAATCTACCGCGTGTGGCGCGAGCTGCCGCCCCCGCCCGAAGACGTGCTCGGCGGCGAGCGCCTCTACGCCTCGCCCGCCGACTATAACGGCCTCTCCTTCTTCACATACCGCTGGAAGCCGCAGCCGCACATGAAGCTGCACGTCTTCCGCGCGCTCGACGACGGCGTCTTTCAGGCCGACCGGGCGCGGCGCCCGCTCCAGCCCGTCCTCGACGCGTCCCACACGGGACTCTTCCCGCCCGGCTGGAACGCGGCCACGCGGCAGGCCATCGCCGACGAGCTGAACCACCTCAACACCTTCGACGACAGCGAAGACGGCGCGGGCCCCGCGCAGGCCGCCACCTACTACCGCCAACTCTCCGACGCGGCGCTGCGCGTGCTCGCCGGCCTCCCGACCAGCGAAGACGCCTTCGTCCAGCTCACCATCAACCCCCTCAACCCCGGCGATGCCGCCAACGCCGACCGCAGAGGCCCCGACACTCCCGACGACTTTCTCCCCGACCCCAACCACCGCGCCTTCATCGACGCGCTCGACGGCCGCGCCACCAACCGCTACTTCTACCGCGCCGCCTACGTCGACGGCGCGCACAACCTCGGCCCCCTCGGGCTATCGACGCCGCCCGTCTACCTCCCCAACGTCGTCGCGCCCCGCACGCCCGTGGTCACGAAGGTGTCGGGCGGCGAAAGGCAGATCACGCTCCGGTGGGCCTCTAACCG
>DASWNR010000329.1:0-9551 GCA_036399155.1 Pyrinomonadaceae bacterium | reverse complement strand
GCCGGGGGCGTGCCCGTTGCCGTTCCCGTTCCCGTTGCCCACGGCGGTTGTGTCGTTGGGTCTAAACATGCGTCTTAACCTCTTATCGAGCGGTAATGACCAGATCGGCGGTAACAGGGGCGTCGGCGGCAAAGACCTGTGCGACACGCGCCCGCAGGTATTCGTGCGTCCCTAGAATCGGCGTCCGAAAGACCACCGCGAAATACCCGGTCTCGCCGGGTCCGAGCACGTTGTCCCGAAGCGTCGTCTGCATGTAGAGCCGGACAATCTCGCGGGTGTCCACCAGGCGCTTCTTATCGTCAAGAATCTCGACGGCCAATTCCGGCTGTCCGGGCACGAGCCGGACGGACTCGGCGAGCGTGTTGCGGACGGCCACGACGACGATGCGCGTCTGCGCGTCAATCTCGCGCGAGCGGCTGGCCGCGATGGAAAGGCCGTGCGCGGGCTTCGAGAACTTCTTGAGCGGCTTGCCGCGGACGACCGAGAGCAGTTCATCCCGCGTCAGGGCGACGAGCTTATCCGAGGGCGCGGGCGGCGCGTCGTCGGTCGAGGCGGCGGGGCGTGAGGGCGCGGGCGGCGCGGCCACAACCGCGGCCGGTGAGGGGGCAGGCATCTCCTCGCGGCGGCTGTCGGCTGTGCGCGGCTTCAACGTCGTGTCGTCGCCGGCGACGTTGTAGCTCGCCTCTCTCGCGCTGGCGTCGCCGGACGAGGACGACGCGGGGTTTGAGGCGACGACCGGGGCGGCGGGCGGGGGGGTCGGCTGCGGATAAGGCTGGGGCTGGGAAGCCTGCGTGGTCGCGCCGGGCGCGGGGTTATTCTTAGCGCGCCCGGCGGCAGACTCCTTCTCCTGCAACTGTTCCAACCTGACGGGAAGCCCGGCGGCTTGGCGGGCGCGTTCAACCTTGTCGCGGTCGTAAGTGATTGCGACGCGGAGCGTGTTCCTCTCAATGTCATTCGTGGGGATAACGATTACCGGGATGATCGCCCCCGAAAACATTTGCAGGTTGATGATGGTGGCCGGCGTGACCTCGCCTTTGCCCCCCACGCGGAAGCCTGTGCCCGCGCGCAGGACGACGGGATCGGTGCTCAGGGAGTCGTCGGAAAGGCGGTCAACGGCCACAAAGTTTTCCTGAGAAGGGTGAACCTTGTAAACGGGGTCGTTGGCCTGCGCTTCGATGAGCACCTGTCCGAGCGGCGCGAGGTAGACCTTGAGCGGTGTGTTCGAGTCGAGCCGGTACGTGTAGCTCTCGACGCTACTCACGACGCCCCGCTGCTGCGGCGTGGCGGACGGCGCGGGCGGCGACGGGGCGGCCACGGCGGGCTGAGTCGTGCGCTTCGCCGGGCGGTGCCGGCGGGCGCGCTTCTTAGCCGCCGACGCGCGCGAAGGAGGCGTTAGCGAACCGCCCCCGTCCTGCGCGAATGAGTTGTTGATGAAGGCGAGTAGTAGTAACAGGCTTAGGGTCGCCGGTCGCAAGCGTTTCATGCTGCGCATTGGGGGATAACCTCACTGTTGGGCGGGCTGCGTCTTTACCGTGAATGACTCCTGCGGCTCCGAAGTCGAGGAGAGAACCTTTTCAGGCCCGAAGGCGTCCACGTTGAAGCCGGTGAAGAAATTGCGCTCCGTGCGCCCCTCCGGGTCGGCCATGAGAGTGACCGGGACGACTATCTGCTTTGTCTCGATTGTGACCGCGCCGCCCACCAGCTTCTTTAGCTTCTGCTCGCCGTAGACCGAGACGACGATAGGCGTCCGAGACTCAACCTTGACGTTCTCGGGCTTGACCGTCCAAGAGGCTTCCTGTGACTGTGCGATCTGCGTGTTCCAGACTTGGTTCTCCTCAATCCAGCTGCCGTACTTGACGGCACTGAGGGGAGTCATCATCTTCACGCCCGCGACGGCCTCTTTCAGCCGCACCTTCGCCACCGGGTCTATGCGGTAGACCGAGTTCAAAAACGTCTGCGCGGCCGTCTTCATCTCATTCTCGCCCGGCCTGTCGGGCACGAGCGCGCCGGCCGGCGTGCTGCCGAAGTCGCGGTTGTTGACCGAGACGGCAACGCCCGTCGTCTTATCGAGGAGGACGACGGTGCCGGTGCGCTGCGCCTGAATGAAGTTGCCGACGAGCGAGACCGTCAGCATCAGGCCGAGGATGATGATGAGGGTGAACGCCTTGAACAGAAGCCGGAGCAGGTTCTGTTCGCGCAGGGCGATGTTGCGGAACACGGCCGAGACGCGCGAGGGGGCTTCGAGGACGTGGGCCTCCGCGACGGACTCCGCGGAGTGCGCGGCTTCGCCGCCACCCGCGGCGAAGGGGACGGGTAAAGTTTGTTCAGTTGTCATAGCTAGTTGACCGCCAGGGTAGTTTCGGAAGAGAGATTCGATTGACCGCCGGACGCGGCAGCTGCGGCGCGCTCGCGCCTTCGGTTGCGCCGGTCGAGGAGCCAGCCGCCCACCACCTTAATTAACTCAGTCCCTATCGCCGCCGTTTCCGAGGGGGAGGCGAACACGACGATGCTGCCTCCGGCCTCGTCAATGTGTGCGACCTCGCGCAACTCTTCGAGTAACGCGTCCTCTTCATCCGTGTCAGTGTCAGGCTTTCCGTTAAGTCCCATATCGAAGGCTCCCCCCCGAAAGTATGTGCCCGTTGAGCAAGTGCCGCGCCAGATGGCAAGGGGATTGGCGGCCGAGAATTGCGCCCGTTTCGGACGCCAGGGGGCGAACCTTTTGTTCACCCGGTCGGAACCTTTTGGGCCGCCCGTCAGGGCAGGCGCGCGGGCGCGCGGCGGACGAAACTGACGGGCATCACGGAGGACGACGAGGGCATTACTTCGGCGGCTGCGGCGGCGGCGGCAGGGGGGCGGCGCACAAAGCTGGTAGTCGGGGGGGGCGCGGGCGGCGCCGCCACCTTCGCCGTTTCGACGGCGGTGTTTGCGCCTGCCGGAAGCGGCTTAGGGGCGGGCGCCGGGGCGAAAGCCGGGGCGGGTCCGGTACGCGCCAGGAGCGCCAGCCCGCTCGCCACGTAACCGCGCGTCTCGCGGAAAGGCGGAACCGCCCTGCCGTACTTAATGACGTTGCCTTCGCCCGCGTTATAAGCGGCAAGGGCAAGGGTTACGTTACCGTCGAAGAGTTTGAGCAGCTGCCGGAGATAACGCGCCCCGCCTAGTACGTTTTGACGCGGATCGTAAATATCCGTCACGCCGAATCGGGCGGCCGTCGCCGGTATCAGCTGCATGAGGCCGTAGGCGCACGGCTTCCCATTCTTATAAGAGAGTGCGCGCGGTTTGTACCTCGATTCTATCCAGCCCACCACGCGCAGCAGGCGCACGTCTACGCCCGTCTCGGCGGAAGCTTCCTGAAAGATAGGTTCAAGCTCGCGCAGGCTCATTTGAGTTGATTGCGCGTCCGCCGGCGGCGCGGCGAAGAGGAGGAGTGCGGCGAGTGTGAGCGCGTACTTCATCGCGCGCGGCCGGGGCAAGAACAGTACCAGAGAGCGGCACATGAGTTGTAAACGCTCCGAGTCGTCGTTACGACAACGACGGCGGCCGAGCGGAGTGCGGAGACTCGCAAGCCCCGTCAATCTCTTTCACTCAAACCTTTCGGAAAGGAATGCAAGGAACGCTTATGAGGAGCAACAGACGCTTCGACTTTCGCAAGTTCATGCGCGACAAGCAGGAGGCGGCGCTCGGCTACGCCGTCGAGTTCATGCCGCCCCCGGAGGCGGCCAACCACAGGGCGGTGAAGCTCGGCCGCACGATGATGAACCTCGGCGGCATGGTCGCGTTCGCCGCGCCCCTTCTGTCCGCGGCCGTCATGCTCGTGCTCTCGCCCGTCGTGGGCCACGCGCAGACGCCCACCGGCCAGTTCTTCGGGCAGGACGAAAACTCGTTCGGCAACATCATCAACGCGGCCTTCCTCGCCTTCGCCGCGCTGCTCCTCATCGGGGGGGCGGCGGCAATCGGCTGGGGCATCACCTGCATCTGGACGGGGCAGAGCTACGTCAAGCAGTTCGTCGGCGGCGTGCTCTCCTTCGGCTTCGGCGCGGTCGTCGCCGCGGCGTGGGCCATCAGCAGGGGCCGCACCCCGCCCATGCCCGCGTCGCTCGGTCAGTGACGCGGTGGACGACAACTAAAACACGGCGAAGCGCCAACGGTGTGCGGTGAACTCAGGCCCGCACGCTGTTGGCGTTTAGCCGCGAGAGATCAGGAACATGGCAGCACGTCTCAGAGAAGTCCGGGCGTACATCTACACCAAGAACGTCAAGCTCAAAATCCCCGACGCCGATTGGATTTGGGTAGGGCTGCTCACAGGCCCGCAATGGCTTTTCTTCATCGTGGTTGACACCTTCTTCTTCCCCATGCGGCTGTTCGGCATCCTGCCGGAGTGGGTTTTCACGACGCCCGTTTGCTTCATCGGGAGCATCGTCTTTTTCAGCTACATCCACACCGGCAGGCTTGAGAAGTGGTTTACGCACCAGATTCTCGCCCGGCTCGAAGCCCCCACGCAGCGCGGCCTACTCCCGACAGACTTGAAGGGCAAGCGCAGGACGTGGCTCGTGATGAAAGAGGGCGAGGGCCTGCCGACGTACCAGGAGGAGAGTCCCGCCGCCTCTTCCGACGCACACGCCTTGAACGCGCTACGCGCCTAACCCCCACGTCTTTTCAGGAGCACCTTTTCATGTTTGACGCAAGCACCCTTATCGTCGGCGCGACCGGCGCGGCCATGTTAGGACTCGGCTTAGGGACGGCGTACAGAATCACCGGAAGTATCGTCGGCGAACTGAGGGCTTCGCGCTCTATGCCGCTCGGCCTGCCGGCGCGGCTCGCCGGGGGGGAGGGCGAGGAGGAGGAATCGGAGCGCGTGCAGCTGCGCGAGACCTCCATCGCCGGGCTGCTCGGCAACCCGACCGGCGTAGTCAGGCACAAGGACGGCAGTTACACCGCCGCCTTCCACGTCGCGCTCGACGCGACGATGCTGGCCGACGACGAGCACGCCGAGGAGAGGGCGCTGCGCTTCGCGCGGATTCTGGCGCACGAGAAGCCGCCCGGCACGGTCATTCAGTACCGCCACAGGACGGGCGTAGACCCCGGCATCGCCATCGCCGCCCTAGAAATGTCGCAGGCCGACGAGGTGAACGAACTGGCGCGGCAGCTGGCGGACCTCAACTTGAGCTTTCACAGGGGCGCGGCGGCGGCGGGCGCGTACCGCCTCGACGTGGCGACGTTCTGGATTCGCATACCCTCCAAGCACCGCAACGACTTCAAAAACAATTCGGCTTTGGGCCACGTCGCCGAAGTCCTGTCGGACATTCGGCGGCAGGGCGCGCGGAACTTCATCAGCGCCGTCGTGCAGGGCTACAGGGAGATTGATAACGGCCTCGTGCGCCGGATGATCGAGGACGAATTGGAGTGTCTGAGCGAGGCCGAGAAATTCTTTGAGCACTTCGCCGAGAACTGCCCGCTGCGCCTGCGGAGGTTCACCCGCAAGGAGCTTGAAAGGGCGCTCTACTACGGACACAACTTCGACGCCGAAAGCTGCCCGACGTTCCCCAACCAGGACGGCGTTGACCTCTCCGGCCTCCTCTGCGGCGAGACGATAAAAGGTAGTCAGTGGTTCATCATGCACGGCTCAAGGCCGGTGACGATGGTTTCGATGATTACGCCGCCGAACCCGCGCGTCAGCCCGACCACCGTGCGCCGCCTGAGCGTCAAGGGAGACCTCAACTTCGACCACAACACGGTTGTAGAGTACATCACCCTCAAGAAAGAGAAGGCCGTCAAGAAGATAAAGGAGGAGATAAAGCGGACGCACAGATCCGCCAACAAAGCGTCGGGGGGCAAGGAGTATTCGCACGAGAGCCTAAAGAAGCTGGCCGACTGTAACAATCTGGCCGAGAGTCTGACCGCCAACGAGGAGCGCATGGTTGCGATGCGCTGCTACGCCGTGATTTACGGCGACCCGGCGCACACGCAGGCCGAGTTGGAAAGGTCGGTGAAGAAGCTCGAAAAGAACCGGGACGCGCTGCTCGCCGCGTGGCGCGAGCTTCGGGGCGCGGAGGTGCGCGCCGAGGAGCCGGCCGCGCTGCGCGCCCTCTACCGCAAGACCATCATCTGCGAATTCGACGCGAAGCCCACCGGGAGGGAGATCGAGGAGACGACAGACACGCTCTCCGTAATGATGCCGGTCGAGGACGCCTGGCAGGGCGCGGAGCGGGCGCACACGATACTGCCGACCGTGACGGGGCGCCTGCGCGGGATAGACCTCGCGGCCGACAACCTCGGGTCGAAGGTCATAGTCTTCTTAGGCGCGCAGCGCAGCGGCAAGTCGTCGCTCATGGCTCAGTTCGCCTTAGACATTCTGGCGCGGAAGAAGAAGGCGAGGGTGTTTGCGACCGACTACGGGCTTTCGCTTGAGGGCCTGTGCCGGATGTTGCACGGCCACCTCCACCGCTTCAACCCGGACGTTATAAAGCCGCTCAACATACTCGACTACCCCGGACTCGGGGAAGGGAAGGAGCCGGACGAGAGGCAGACGACCCTCATTGTCGAGTTCTACAAACGACTCCTGCGCGTCGCGCCCACGGACGAGGTTGCCGAGAGCATCCTTTTCCAATGCGTCAAGGCGCTGTGCCGGCGCATGGCGGCCAACAACACGCCGGACGAGGAGGACAAGTACGAGCCGACGCTTTCCGGCCTCGTCTCCATGCTCGACACCTTCAACTTCGAGGGCGAGTTGTTCGCCCGCCGCGCTCAGGAGTTGAAGGGCGTGCTCGAAAAGCACGCCGGGCATCCGTGGCTCGACGCGCGGACGCACGCCGACTACAAGACGCCGACCACCTTCACCGTGTTCGAGCTTAAAGACCTTGAGCACTTTCCAGAGGACGTAAGGAACGCGCTGGCCTACACGATCATGGCGCGCATCACGTCCGCCATCGGCGAGCTTGACGAGGACAAGCAGCGCCACGTCACCGTGGGGCTGTTCGATGAAATCTGGCGCTACCGCAGGGCGTTCCCCATCATCCTTGAGGCGCTGAAAATCGGCGCGCGGACGGGCGGCAAAGAGAATTTCATCACCATGCTCGGGACGCACGGCTACGAGGACTTGGCCGAGTTGTACGACATCACCAAGACGGCCGGCGTGCGCGTCATAGGCAAAATGTCGGGCGACATAAGCCTGATAACGAGCGAAGCCAGGCTCTCGCCGGAGGCGGTCGCGGCCATCAAGAGCATCAACAACGTGACGGGGAGCCACAGGCAGTACGTCGTTGCGATGGACTACGAGGACGGCCAGGTTGTCGAGATGTTCGAGAACCACATGAGTTCCGTTCTCTACTGGACGCAGACGAACAACGCGAACGAGAGGAACGCGAAGGAGCGGCTGCTGAAACTCCTGCCCGGCTGGACATACGAGGAGGCGATCATCTGGCTCGCGGCGACCTACCCCCGCGGCCTCGCGCACGCCGGCCTTGTGGAACTGGACGAGCGGCTGCTGCCCGTCGGCACCAACGACTTCGAGGAGGTCTTAGCGCGGTAATGAGAAAACCAACACTCTACCAACAGCTGATACTCGGGTTACTCGTCGGCCTGTTCTTCATTCAGGGGACGGCGCTCGCGCAGTTCGGAGGCCCCGTAACCGTCGTGGCCGACACCAGCCCGACGACCATCGCCGTCGCCGCCAACACCGGCAAGTCTTTCGTCGAGGACTTACAGAAGAACATCAAGGAGGCTCAGGAGTGGATTAAGCAGGCCGAGCAGCGCGCGAAGGAGATAGAGCACTGGGCCAAACAACTCAGCAGCCTCAAGGGGATTCTCGGACAGGCCGAGGAGATGGTCGGTTTCAACGACAACATCCTGCGCGGAATGTCCGACCTCGGCAAGTCTATCCGCGGAATCTTCCAGCTGAAAGACCAGATCGAGAACATGGTTCGCCGGCGCATCGTCGCGCTCAAGAACATAGACGACCGCCTGCGCTCCGGCGTCTTCAACATGGACCAGAACCTCGCCGACCTTGAGGAGTACATCAGGAGCGGCTTGGGGCGCGGCAGCGAGGCGAAGCTGAACAACCTTGAGCGGCTGGCGCAACTCGACGTTGAGCTACAGCGTTGGTACGAGGAACTGCAAGGCTGCCTCTACAAGAAGATGGTCGCCGTCAAGCAGCAGAGCCACGACAGGAAGGCGATGGACGACGAGTTGGCGAAGCCCACAAAGGAGCAATCGGCCGACACCATCAAGAGCGCGAAGGAAGAACTGGCGCTGCTCGACAGCTACCTTGAAGACCTCGACAAGCGCATCTCCGAACTGACCAGCTTGATCGAGGAGCGGTGCAAAATCTACAAGGTGCAGATGAAAGATATGTCGGACTTCGCCCGCCAGGTCGAGGCGAACCAGCAGGCGTGGCGCGAATTCCTCAACGTCAACCAGGAGGCGATTAAGCAGCTTGAGCACTACCAGAAAACGCCTTCGCGCAGGCCGATAGAAGGCCAGTAACGGCGCCGGCCGGGGTGAACATGGACAGAGCCTTTATCTCAGACCTCCTCAACTACGTCGCGTGCTTCGCGGTAGTCATCGCCTGTATCGGGTGCGTCTGCACCACCGTCCGATACGGGATAACGGGCAAGACGCCCCACGGCGAGATGAAGATGCTTGCCTCACTCTTCTTCATCTCGGCGGCCCTGTGCAACCTCGCGCCCGCCATCGAGCCGCCGGCCGCGCCTCTCGCCGGCACGGCTGGCACACTTTCAAACCTTCCCGACCACCTCTCGCCCTACATCCATGCGTTGTGGGCCTTCGCCTACTTAGCGGCGAGCATCGGGGCGATGAAGGTAATTGACGCCTTCGAGCACCCGGAACGAGGCTGGGGGCGCGGCTGGGAGCACGTCGCGCGGGCGGGGGAGAAACTGCGCGAATACGCGGCGTGTAAGTCGGCCGAGGGGGAACAGCGCCGGACTCGCGCCAACTGGCACGAGTGCATGAAGGCCGGCGCGGACGCGGGTAATTGAAGGGAAGAAGATCCCACCAGGAAGAGAGTCAGACGTAATGGAAAACATCTTAAACCTACCCGGCAAGTTAGCTTCACTCGCGGCGGCGCAGCGGCTAACGAGAATCATCATGCTGCTCGCCCTGCTCGCCTGCTTGGGCGTCGTCCTCTACGTCGCCGGTGCGTTCGTCTACGAGGGGATGTACCCGCCCGCGCCGGTATCGCATGGCTTCTTCGGCGACGACGGAAGCCGCGCCTCCCGGCTCGTCAACCCCGCCCTCCGCTGGATTGGTCGCATCATCTTACTACCGACCATCGCGCAGGGTTTGACCGGCGTGCTCTTTTGCTGGCGCGATAAACCGTTCGCTTGGAAGTTGCTCGGCAGCACGGCCATGTTGCTGCTTTCGTGGGTGTTGCTCGCAGCGTCCGGGCTGTCGTGCGGCTGCTAGGGCTGACTTAAAACTGCGTCCGAGGTCGAGGGATGAAAAACAAACTGGCAGCGATCCTCTTTACCCTGTTTCTGGCGTCGAGCGCCGGGGTAAGTCAGAGCCACGCGCAGACGCCTTCCCCGTCACCCATCACG